>JBELHH010000001.1:0-158281 GCA_042091515.1 Flavobacterium sp.
TACTGCACTATCGGATACTATAACAGTCTAGCCTAGTATAGTAAATCGTACTTAATTCTACTAAATTAATATACGCTATAACTGTATCTTGTATTAGGCGAGCGATACTAATTTTGAGTTTTGGATCTATATTAGTAATCTATTCTATAGTATATTCTAAATTAGTAATAGTTGTTTAATGTTTTCTATTAGCTTCTGCTAATTCTAAAATAGTTACGTTATAATAGTAGAACGTTAATTTAACATACTATTTCATATGCCATTTAATAGCGATACTGCAAGAGAGGCTGGTAAGAAGACTAAGCGAGGAAAAGCCAGATTAGGACAAGAGCTAAAGGAAAGATTAGAACAGCTCTCTAATGGTCTAATAGAGTCTATAAAAATAGAGGAATTAAGCAGTAGTGACAGAGTTAGACTACTTGGGATAGTCTGCTCCTATATTCTACCCAAATATAAGGCTGCAACAGCTCCAGACCCTCAAGACGAACCGAATGACATTACAATACGTATTATTGATAGTAACGGAAAAGAAAGAAGCTAAAAAGCACTAAACGTGGACTAAATATTGAGAAACTTTAATTATATTTGGATAAATCTTAATCCACTGAAACACACACTAACATTAATACTAAGTTTGTTCCTCTGGAATGCCTCTGCGCAGTTGCATCATCAGATGCTGTCGAGTCAAGGTAGTACTTCTAAAACCGAAAAAGGAGTAATAGTCACGCAAACCATAGGCCAGCAATCCGTAAGCGGCAACTATACTGCCAAAGGTTTTAATATAGGACAGGGCTACCAACAAGCCAACTGGCCCAGGATTATTGTAGAAGGCACAACACCAGAGTTTGAGGCCTCAGTGTATCCCAATCCGTTTAGTGGTATTGTTAATATCCAGCACAATTCTGAAGATGATATAACAATCAATGTTTTTGATCCTGCTGGCAAACTAGTATTTAAGAAAGTATTGAATGTAACAGGTTCAAATCAAAGTATTAATCTTGAACAGCTATCTTCTGGGGTATACCTTGTGCACTTGCAGTCCAATCAACTTAGTTATTTTACTAAACTCATCAAAAAATGAAACAGCTATTAACCATTGCCCTAATTGTTTTTGCACTTAATTTTTCATCGGCCCAAGAAGTCTATTTTAATGTAGGACGCAACTTTACAACCTATGATTACACAAACTCTCAAGGAGAAGAGAACCCTAACATCGAATCCAGCAGTGGAGCTTCATACGAGGTGGGTTACATCTTCCCAATAGGCGATAAATTTGGTATTGCTGCTGGCCTTACTTTGGATCAGTACAACGCTACAGGAGGCAATATGGTTAACAACTACTCTTGGGATACCAATTACTTAGGACTACAAGGAATGGCTAGGTATACTGTGATTGATGCAGACAGAGCACCATTTTCAGTGAACCTAAAAGCAGGAATTAACTTTAACCACATCATCAGTGGAGAGCAAAAGATAAACGGTCAAACGTTTAAGCTCACTGGTGAGGATGAGTTTAATGGATTGTTTATTAAACCTGTCTTTGGGTTGGATGTACAGTACTTC
The DNA here is from genome assembly GCA_042091515.1 of Flavobacterium sp. GTDB lineage: Bacteria > Bacteroidota > Bacteroidia > Flavobacteriales > Flavobacteriaceae > Polaribacter. Next base: position 1,564 of record JBELHH010000001.1, read on the forward strand.
CTTTTGGATGATATTGCTATTAGTATGGGCTATAACTTCTCCAAAAACTTTGGTCTAAGCAGCGGAGATGAAAAACTTAATTTTAACAATAGCCAACTCCAGTTTGGTATTTTAATGTCATTAAACTAGTATGAAAAACATATTATACACCTTACTGCTATTTAGCTCCCTAGCTTTCTCACAAAGCAGCGGGATCACATACCAAGCTGTCATTTACAATCCAGCAGGGGAAGAATTTCCAGGTGTCGACAACCCCTATGCGCCTCTAGTAAATCAAGACGTTTGTTTACAATTTGGTATTGTAGATGTTGATGGAAACTTAGAATACCAGGAGCAAGTACAAGTGACTACCGATCCCTTTGGGATGGTGAATCTTCTTATAGGAACCAACAATCAAACTGGAGGTTATTCCTCTGATTTCGCAGGTGTTCAATGGACAGCAGATGCCAAGTTTTTAGTAGTGGATCTAGACATTAAAGGTACTTGTAATAATTTTGAAGAATTGTCCAACCAGCCTTTTACTTATGTTCCATTTGCATACTACTCCCCAGCGTCTGATATACCTGGACCAGAAGGACCACAGGGCCCTCCAGGACCTGCAGGTGCACAAGGACCTCAGGGCCAACCAGGTCCAGCAGGAGCAGATGGACAGGACGGAGCGGTTGGTGCTACAGGACCCACTGGCCCACAAGGACCAGCAGGGCCACAAGGAGAGCAAGGTGTTCAAGGAGAGACTGGACCTCAAGGGGAACAAGGAATTCAGGGTCCTCAGGGAGAACAAGGCATACAAGGAGAGACTGGACTACAAGGAGATCAAGGAATAGAGGGGCCAATGGGTCCACAAGGTCCGCCAGGGGCAGATGGGAATTCAAGTATATGGATAATGAATCCACCTGGAATAACTCCAGCTGTTGGCCAATTGACTTTAAATGGTTATAATAATGCTATTAACAACTGGGATCAATTCGTAAGCATAATTATACATCCAGAAGACTATTATCTTAATGATTATGACGGTTGGATAAATGCAATAAGCGATGGGGATCTTATCACTCTAAGAACAGTTAATAATCCATCTGATGTAGTAAATTATAAAGTTACATCAATAGTAACTTCTATTGGTTTAGGAGAATTATTAGTTTTTGGAATAGAGTATGTTTCTTCCGGAACATTTACTGGACCAACACCAGGGCAATTATATTTTTTAAGCTATGTTAAATCAGGCCCTCCAGGCCCTCCAGGACCTGCAGGAGCAGATGGACAGGACGGAGCGGTTGGTGCTACAGGACCCACTGGCCCACAAGGACCAGCAGGGCCACAAGGAGAGCAAGGTGTTCAAGGAGAGACTGGACCTCAAGGGGAACAAGGAATTCAGGGTCCTCAGGGAGAACAAGGCATACAAGGAGAGACTGGACTACAAGGAGATCAAGGAATAGAGGGGCCAATGGGTCCACAAGGTCCGCCAGGGGCAGATGGGAATTCAAGTATATGGATAATGAATCCACCTGGAATAACTCCAGCTGTTGGCCAATTGACTTTAAATGGTTATAATAATGCTATTAACAACTGGGATCAATTCGTAAGCATAATTATACATCCAGAAGACTATTATCTTAATGATTATGACGGTTGGATAAATGCAATAAGCGATGGGGATCTTATCACTCTAAGAACAGTTAATAATCCATCTGATGTAGTAAATTATAAAGTTACATCAATAGTAACTTCTATTGGTTTAGGAGAATTATTAGTTTTTGGAATAGAGTATGTTTCTTCCGGAACATTTACTGGACCAACACCAGGGCAATTATATTTTTTAAGCTATGTTAAATCAGGCCCTCCAGGCCCTCCAGGACCACAAGGAGAACAAGGTATACAAGGACTAGCAGGTGCAATGGGACCAGCAGGTGCAATGGGACCAGCAGGTGATGATGGAGAAGATGCTATAAAGACACTAATAAATACTAGTGATGAGGCGGCTGGAGATAACTGCGCTAATGGTGGTGTAAAAATAGAAGTTGGAGAGGATATCGATGGAAATGGATTACTTAGCACAGATGAAGTTGACGACTCACTAACAAGATACGTATGTAATGGTTTAAATGGTAATGATTCAAGTAATAGCGGAACGAGTTCTGAAAACAATCAACAACTCAAGGGAATTGGAAATTATAAATGGGATATTCCAGGATGGGATTTTGACGAATTTGGTTCAGGTACTAACTCAAGTGAATCCATAACGAATAATAAAATATTTTATTATCCAATAAAAGTTAATGTTCAAAAAAACTTTTCATCTATTGGGTTTTTCCCTGATTCAAACTGGCAGGACCTCCCCAATGTAAGTTTAAGAATTGGGATCTTTACATTTGGTAATGGTTTTCCAGGAGAGCTTCTATATGAATTTAATGTAAATACTTACCAGGCTTGGTTCAATGAATTTGATGTTAATTTTTCTCTCGATCCAGGCAGCTATTTTGTTGGTATAACTAGTGAATCCCAAGGATTAAATAGTCATATAGTACTAAAGACACCACGTAGATATGCAAACAATAGCACAGTTAGGGCAATTTCGTCTCACGGCTCAACTAAAAAGCTCTACTCAGGATCTTCTAATACAGTTACAGGGATAAGAGCTGGAAACACTTTTGTTTTTATTAAAGAATCATATGTAATTGGTTTTCCAATACTTAACACAGACGATTTTATTGAAATGGCTTATGGAGGATATATTTTATTCAAATCAGAATATTAACAAATGAAAAAACTACTCTTACTCGCTTCTTTAATTTTTAGCTTTAATTCGTTTTCACAAGAGGAAAGTGTGAAAATTGATGTGACAACTCAAAACACAACTGCTAACCCTGTTGGAGCTTTTAACTCTGCAAGGATGGCAGAATGGAGAAATATGAGGGCGAGGAGACTTCAGAAATATCAGTATAATCCTACAAAAAAAACAACGTTGAAACTATATAGGGCAAATAAAGTTATTGGATTACCACTTGATGATGGAATAGCAGAGGAAGATGTAAAAAAATGGCTTCCAAAAATTAAGCTTGATAGAAAAGTTGTAATTAGTAAAAAGATTACAAGAGATGAAGCTGTAAAACAGTTAAAAGAAGCAAAGGAAATGTTTGATATGGGTATTCTAACGAAAGATGAATATGATTCATTGTCTGAAAAACTTAAGCCAATAATTATGGGTAACTAAACCATAGGCATATCCTCCTCTTTCAGTTCATGGAGTTCTAAACCTCTTAGGTAGGTTAGACTTAAATTTCTTGTATTTTTAACCTCATCAATACATTGCTTATTACAATTAATTTATTAAATTTGGTTTAATCAATAACTAAACAACTAACAAAATGAAAAAATTACTTTTTTTAACAGCAGTTTTATTTTACACTTTTTCATACTCCCAAGATTTAAATTGGGACAAATCAAAAGGATTTGAAGTAACTTTTAATATTGACAACGTATATACATCTGATGGCGTTAATTGGGAAATGTCAATTTCTGGCCAAGCTGGACCTTATGGAATGGGCTTTGGCACAATTACATTTAAAAACTTTAGTTCCGACCAAACTCAAGGAGAATACTCGGGGTATTTTTGGACTCAAATAGATGAATCTACTTTTAGAGGAACAACTAATGGAATATGGAAAAAAGATGGAAAAACTTATAAAACTGTAGCCTATGATAATGATGTTGTTGGGGGTGTAATTAATTTAGCTACAGGAGATTGGGATTTAGTTGCAAGAAAGGCAAGTTTTAAGGTTGCACCTTTAAAATAAACCTACAATTATTTTCAATGATTAACTAAACCAAAGGCATCCCTTTTTCCTTTGGTTTATATATTATTTCTTTGTAAATTTATCTAATTAAATTAAAACAATGAATTCAAAAAATATACTTACGGCAATAGGAGTTTTAAATATTCTTCAGGGTATAGGATTTTTTTTAGGAGCTAAAATATTCACAACACAATCTTTCCCAGCTGAATTATTAGAAGGCGGAGGTTTGGATGTAGGTATTGCAATGCATTGGCCTTTATCTATTACTTTTATAGTCATTGGGATTATCATACTATCAACAAAGAATTTAGCAGTTAAGGATGCAAAAAAGGTATTATTAAGCATAGGGATAGCTTATTTGTTTTTTCTAATTAATGGAATTTTACAGCATATAACAACACCTGTGAATGTCCCTTTGCCTGCTATTGGATTAGTTGGATTTATTAGCGTTCTTTCATTCTATACAGCTTTAAAGAAAACTAATTAAACTATAGGTATATCTTCTTCTTTTAATTCTGAAACTTCTAATCGTTACAAAGAAGAAATTGTGCAGCAACTTTTAGTAATGGTGTGAGCAAAAGGGTTTACGGAAATGTTAGTCTTTTTTTATGGACTCTCTCTGATCTAGCCAACTACTTACCATAAAACATTTTATAATGAGGTATTAACTTACATTTCTTATCGTTAAGAACTAAATCAATTAATTATGAAAAAACAAATATATCTTCTCACATTCTTAATTTCTTCTCTAGCTTTCTCACAATCTAAAGAACGAATTAGTTTACACGTTTTTGACTTACCCAGGGGCGTTACAATAGAAGAATTTCAAAAAGACCTTGATAAGGCAAATACCATTTATGAAAAAAATGGATTTGGTGTCAATAAATACAAGGTTTATCAAGTACGTTCGGATGATGAAGCCAAAGAGCATCGCTATATGTGGTTAAGCACTTGGTCTAATGATACTGAATACAATAAAGCGCACTCTGAAGAAATAGATGATTTTTGGGAAAACTACTTCACTCCTAAATATAAAAAGATGTTAGATAAACATATTTACAGAAAGTTCTTCTCTGTAAAATAAATTCATCTTTCTAAAAATTAAAAACCTTTTTTAATTTATATTTAATTAAAATCTTACAAAATGACGAAAATACTCTTTCCATTGTTTATATTTATTTCTTTAAGTATACATGCCCAAAAAACAAACTATCATATAAAATCCTATCTTAGTGAAGGTAAAAAAGCTCCAAACACTCATTATATTGGTGAAGCGTGGTTGGAACGTTTGATTAAAACGGATCAACATCTTACTTATAATATTACCAAAGCTTTTTTTAAAGCCAATTCAACCCTTGATTGGCACACACATACCTCTCCGCAAGTAATTATTGTACTCGAAGGGAAAGGCTATTATCAAGAAAGAGGGAAAGAGCCTACCGTTATTAAGACAGGAGATATTATTAAATGTGATCAAGGTATTGAACATTGGCATTCTTCATCTAAAGATACTGATGTTACTTATCTAGCTATTTATAGTGGTGGTACCTCATGGACTGAAGTACTTTCTCAGAAAGATTATAATCGTGTAGCCAATATATTGAAAAGAAATTGATCTACTAATTCTGTTCAAATCAATATTCTTTAGCCTTGTTAAAAAAAATAATTCTTAAATTTGTTTACATTTAATTCAAATGGAAACTTACGCAAATATTTTACTCATTGCCTTACCCTCATTTATGGGTTTGATATTCATTGAAATCCTTTATGGATTTTGGAAAAATAATCTAACCTACAATGTAATGGACACGATTTCAAGTTTAAGTGCTGGTTCGACAAATATCATCAAAAATCTTTTGGGAATTGGTTTTGTGATTATTTCTTATCCATATATTTTAGAAACTATTGCTCTTACTAAGCTAGAAGAAAGTGTAGGTATATATCTTATCGCATTACTTTGCATGGACTTTGCAAGTTATTGGAACCATCGATTAAATCATTCTATAAATATATTTTGGAATAGACATATTATTCACCACAGTAGTGAAGAGTTTAACTTAGCTTGCGCTCTTCGACAAAGTATCTCTAACAATATTATTGGCTTTGGTGCATTATTTTTAATTCCTGCTGCCTTGCTTGGTGTTCCTCAAAAAGTTATTATTATTCTTGCTCCTCTTCATCTGTTTGGTCAGTTTTGGTATCATACCCGTCATATCGGTAGATTGGGATGGCTTGAATATATTTTTGTAACACCCTCACAACATAGAGTCCATCATGCAATTAATCCAGAATATGTAGATAAAAACCTTTCGGCTCTTTTTTGTATATGGGATCGATTGTTTGGAACTTTTCAAGAAGAATTGGTTGATGTTCCATGTGTTTATGGAACACTAAAACCTGTTGAAACTTGGAACCCTCTCGTTATTAATTTTCAACACAACTGGGGGCTTTTAAAAGACGCTTGGTATACTAAAAAATGGAGTGATAAATTTAGATTATGGTTGATGCCAACAGGATGGCGTCCAGTAGATGTTTCAAACCGTTTTCCAAGAGTAGGCATTCAAAACGTATATAACCAGAAAAAATATGCCCCACACAATTCGACTCTATACAAATTTATTGCTGTATTTCAATTTATGTGTTTGAATGTCTTTATATATGTACTTTTAGCTTCATTTGGTGAGCTTAACTTGGGTTCTCAATTTAGTTTTGGGCTTCTAATTTTTACCACTATTTTTGGCTTTACTTCAATCATGGACGGTCATAATTGGGCTTATTATTTTGAATTTTTTAGAGGTTTCTTAGGGTTGGTGATTTTATGTTGTCCATTTGAATATAGCCTGTGGAACATTAACCCTTTCTTCGCAGTTTTTTTATTGATCTACTTTATATCAACTCTTTTAACAACTTTTTGGATATATCAATCGCTTCCTAAACGCTCTTGAAAACTAAAAATTATTTCTAATTTCCAATTTTTCAGAAACTTAAAGTCTTAAAACAAAGCCAATTTTGTTACAATAAATGATTTGTATTGATAAAAAAATTACTTTTGAAAATATTTTCTAACCTATGAAGTTCCTTGCTTTTATTTTTTGTGTTTTTTTAGGACATGCTCTTCTAGCACAAGACACTTTTACTCCAAATAAAATTGATGAGAATAACATTATTTTAGATGGTGAATTAACTGAAGAAATATGGTCTAATGCTGTTCAAGTCCCACTAGATATTGAATTCAATCCTGCCAACAACCTGCCTTCTCGTAAGCAAACAATAGCCTATATCACCTATTCTGACACCTATCTATTTATAGGGGTTTACGCGAAAGATGACCCTAAAAATATTCGTGCCTCAATTCGCCCCAGAGACGATTTTAATATTTGGAATGACGATCTTGTTTTAGTCCGTCTCGATCCGTTTGCTGATGCAAGAAGTAATTTGGGGCTTGCTGTCAATGCACTTGGAAGTCAGTTTGATGTCAAACAAGTAAATGCTCTTTCAGACAATGATCGTTATGATAGCACATTTAATATTAATTTTGAATCTAACGCTTCATTTGTTTCAGATGGGTATACCATTGAAATGAAAATTCCTTTTTCAGAAATCCCTTTTCCGAATGGAACAGATCAAGAATGGCATATCAATTTTTATCGTCGTTATGTTGAAAATGGAAATGAAATAGAAGTAAGCAGTCAATCACGTGATAGGAATAACAGTTGTGTAGTCTGTCAGACGACAGATAATTTAGTGTTAAAAGATATTGTAATTGATAAACGACTAGAAATATTACCGTATGTTTCTAGTAATATTCAGGGAGAAAGAACTTCTCCTGACGAAAAAATATCCTACGGAGCCCTAAAAGCAAATGTTGGATTAGGGTTAAATTTAGATATTAATAAAAACACTAGCTTCGAGTTAACTCTTAATCCAGATTTTTCTCAGGTAGAAGCAGATGTAACTCAAATTGATGTTAATTCTTCTTTTTCACTTCAGTACCCAGAAAGACGTCCTTTTTTTAACCGTGGAACAGATCTTGTAAACTTTACCGATGGTGCCTTTTATTCGAGATCAATCGTGAATCCATCTATTGCTACTAAACTACTTAGTCAAGGAAGAAAATCTCGTTTATTTATGCTAAATGCATTAGATGAAAATTCTGTTTACCTTGTTGGGGGTGAAGATCGATCTTATAGTGGTCAAGGGGGAAAAAGTATCGTTAATGTTTTACGATACCAACACCTTCTCAGTCCTAAATCTCGTTTTGGAACTGTCATGATGAATCGCTTTTATAAAGGGGGTGGGTACGGTCATCTTTTTGGAGTTGATGGACTTTTTCTTCTCAATCAAAATCTTCGATTAAGTTTTGAACTCTTTAAAAATGTCAATCAAGAGCCCGTGAATGATTGGATCGAGACAGAGGCTACTATTAATGGAAAAACAATTGCTTTAGATGGCGATAATATTAATGGTGATGCTCTTTATATTCAGCTTTATAGAAAAACAGAACATTGGCAAAGCTATTTGTTTTATCGTAATATTTCACCTCAATACCGTTCTGATGTGGGTTTTGTTGTTAAAAATAACCGTCGTTGGGGAACTCTTTTTCATGAATATATTAATATTATTAACAAGCCAGCTGTTCAGTCATTTGGTTTTGGAACAAAAGTAGATGTTGTTTATACTTTTGAAGATTTGTATAAAAATTTTAGTGTCGATTTATTTGCCTCTCTTAAAACTTATGGTCAAACAGAAATAAAATACACTCTTGATTATGATGCAGTAAAAACCTTTTTAGGGATTCGTTTTACTGATTTACCCACGCATTCTATTTCTTTAAATGGCTCTCCAAGTGAATCATTTAATTTTCGGGCAAACTTAAATAAAGGAAAAGATTTATCAGTAAATGAGGATATTCCTGAGGTAGGTAAACTGACCTCTTCTTTTGTAACATTAAATTTTCAGGTAAATGATAACTTAACAATCAATCCCTCATTAAGATATTCAAAATTAGAAAGACTCAATGGAAATGATAATTATTTTGAAGGAAGTATTGCTCGTATTAACCTAAGGTATCAGTTTAGCAATGCCTTTAATATTAGACTTGTTTCACAGAAAAATACGTTTACCAAACAATTTTTTGTTCAGCCCTTGATTCAATGGAATCCAAACCCCTCAACTATTTTTTACCTAGGAGGTAATCAAAATACTATTGAAGAAATTGAGGGAGCTCATTTTCAAATGCTCCAATTTAATCAAACACAATTTTTCTTTAAGTTTCAGTATCTTGTCGGTCTTTAAATTACTAAAGGATTAACAAAACAACTCGTAAACTCTTTATCGCTTTCTTTTTTATTTAATTTAATATCCATGCTCAATTTCAAAAAAACTATTTATTTTGAAAGTGCCAATCCTTTTTCATTGAGTGATATTATTTAATGAGTTAGATGAGCAAGAAAAACAAAGAGTTTTTGAACAACTAACAATCCCCATAGATAATGTATAGCCAAACAAAAACACCCATTTATTGTTGGAGTTTCAGGAAGTATAGGATATAGAAAATATCATCTAGACTATATAGAAATGTATCGAAAACAAGGATTTACCACCTTTGAATTGAACAGTTTTAAAGATTGTTTATTTGATTTATCGTCCGATGGTGATGTCTTGATGAATTATCTTAGGCTTCCAATGTCTAATCCTATCCTTCAAAAAATTAGATTTTTATTCTGTGTTGAAAGAGGGGTTTATGTTGGAGGGAAACGCAGCACGAGAAAATCATTTATTTTTTTTAAAATGAGTTTATGAAACGTGAATTATTGAATGAGTAAAAAATAATTTAGTCACGTGGAAACAACAATAAAGCTGGGTTTTGCTAAAATTCTATTTATTTTAATTTATATAATATATAACTGAAAAGACATTCATCCTATACTTAACAGTACATTTAGATTGATTCACGAATGTGTAATTCGCAAACAAAAAGTCTTTATAATCTACTCCGATGAAATGGTTATTCAAAGAACAAAAGTATATTCTTACTACCAAGTTATTGGTCCTAAACAAGAGTATTCTTCAGGTATCGTTGAGTTTTATGACCAAACGACAACTACCCAATTATTATTGAATAGCTTGAAAATGGGTTAAAAAATCTATTCTAAATACCAGCTCTTTTTTTAAAGAATCCATTCTAGAATTAAAAAAATGAGTCGGATTATTTCCTTTATTAAAAGGAAATTTTTTAGTCATAAAAAATAGACAGAAACTCTAAAAGCAACCTAAGAAACTTATACCATTCCTTTAAAAAAACTATAAATTTAAAAATCAGTAAATGATAAAATATCTCAATGAGATAATGGCATAATAAAAGAAGGTAACTGTTAACTAATTGTATACCATTAATAAATTTTTTTGATAGAAATGATAAGTACTCCCTTATTTAACGATTCGTTTTACCAACAAAAACATTTACCTGAGGGTTTAGCGGATTTCCACTAGCTCTTCTATTTGTTACAATTTGCCCACAGTGCCATATTGCATCAGAAATAGGCCCATTAATCATATTCCAAAAAGGAAAAGACATTTTATTACCTCCTCGGTTTAGAGTAATTGTAAGAGAAGATATGTCATCAACCTCTTTGAGACTGTTCAAGACAACCTGTAGGTTATTTAATGTTTTCTCTCTCAAATCTTGATAGCTGAGTGTCTCTTGAGAGAAGTCAAATTCTTTTCCTTCCATTGTAAAAACTATGGCTAAGGTTAATCCATAGATATGGTCTATCACTTCAAAAGTGGAACGGCTATCATCACTTGATTTATATTTTAAATCGTTTTCAGTTAATGATTCTGTTGCCCAATAATATCGATATCCTAGACCTTCAATCATTCTTGATAAAATCGTTGTTGAAGAATATTCTGATGGGTATTCTCCAATTTCAACAAATGGAAGTTTGTCTTGTTTTGCATTCATGGTACATATGATTAATAAAAATGAAAACTATAATTATTTTTTTACTAATTTTAGTTTTTATTTAGTTAGTTTGTTGTTATAAGCAACTAATTTACGTATAATTTTTTTAACATAAAAATCAACTCATTTAAAGTAGTATTATGTCATTTAAGCTATTTAAAAAATCAATGTCAAGAAATTCAATGAACTATTTCAAATATGCGATTGGTGAAATAGTACTAGTGGCAGTTGGAATCTTAATTGCACTTCAGGTGAATAATTGGAATCAATCTCGTTTAGAGGTTCAAGGATTAAAAAATTATTTTATCAAAATTATATCAAATATTCAATTAGATTTAATCGAATCAGAAAGATTATTAAAATTCAGAACTGATCATGCTAATGCATGTAATGATGTTTCAGAAATGTTGATCCAAAATGATTTTTCAGACCAATTAAAAATCCAACAATCTATTTTAGATATGATCATTGAAAAGCAACTGAATTATAATAGATCTGCCTACGAATCTCTTAAAAATTCAGGATATTTGAGACATTTAGACAATAAAAAGTTAGAGAAGTTAATATATGGTTATTATGATCAGGTGAATGAAATAGAAATGTTTGAAATCGATCAACGAAACTGGGCAAATGCTCTTGAGTTAGAATTAGATACAAATGGATTCATTTATGAATGGACTCGGTTAGATAAAGTAGTTCACAAAGACTTATTCACTCAAATATCTTGGTATGATTCATCTTTAAAGTCCCATAAAGGACATCAAATTATCATGAGGCTTTTATTTAGAGCAGGAACCAATACTTCCCTCTTAACGAAACTCTATGAAACTCATATCCAAGCTGCCAAAAAGTTAATCAAGGAAATGAATCTCTATCTAGAAGAGATGTAACTGCTAATTAGTATGTCTAAAAAATCCCCAACTCATAAAAAAATGATCATTGTACTCATTTCAATTACTTTTTTAATAACAGGTTATAATCTAGAAACTAGCCAAGCTTTTAATAACTTTGAAGTGGTAAATTCAAATCTCGAATGAAATATTAAAACATATTCTATTGTTTAGAAAGAAGAATTTACAAATAGAGATATTAGCCTAGTAGAAACAACTCATTATGATACAAATGTAACCATAGTTTTTGTTGATGGAAACATTACTGGAATGGATGTTTTTGGAGCATATTATCATAACTATCTAACTGGGTTCTTTAATGCTGAATTCGCCTTGATTAATATCTTTGACCAAGGAGATAAAATAGTAAACTATTGAAATTTTAAAGAAACTCTCTATGAAGATCTGTTTGAAATTGACCAACTAACCATAAAATTAATTTCTTTGGAACAACATTAGTTACCATGAAGAATATAAAAAAAATTGCAGTAAGAAGTTTTTTTAGATACCCTCCCTTTTTTAAATCAACTGGGATTCATAAAGCCGTTACAACATCTATTTGTTTAAACGATCCAATAAAAAAGTTTTCTTAATAATGTTGCTTGTCTAAAACAATTAATATTGTTTTTTATATATTTGTTTAAAATGAGAGTAAGAAACTCTTATTTCAAACTAAACTAGTAACAATGAAAAAAATTATTTTATTAGTTCTCATCACAAGTGTTGTAATTGCTTGTAATAGTTCATACGAAAATAGTCCAACGATTTCTCCTCAAAAAATTGGAATTGAAATTCCTAGTGACAGTACTAAATTTTCGATTTATGGAGGTGATATGACCACTGTTGAGATTTGGGAAAAATATATCAAGGCACATAATGAAAAAGACCTGGAAACTATTGAAAATATAAATGATGAGTCTTTTAAGGGATATCCACCCGATGGAAGTGTGATTGAGGGTTCTAAAGCTCATATTGAGTTTTTAAAAGATTGGTTTACCAATAGTAGTCCTAAATGGAGAACTAAATATATGATTTCAAATGAATTTACTGATGATAAAGGTACTTTAAATCAGTGGGTGACCTCTGGTCAGGACTTAACGGATACGATTAATGGAGAAGAAGCAACTGTTCATCATGTTCATGACGCTCTTTTTGTAAATGGAAAAATTAAAATGATCTATGTGTACGAAAGGATTAAAGCTGAGGAATAAACGAATAGTTATACTTTTTTAAGTAAAAGACAAGTTAGCCATGTTGGTAAGCTTGTCTTTTTTTGTGAATTTTATTCACTTTTAAATTTAAAAAAATTATCTTCAGACCCTAGGAATATTATTAATCTATAAGCTATGCTATTCATTACATTTATTGGATTTACAGCCTTGGTTGCCATCATTTCGTATCTAAAAACTAGAAATGTTAAAGAAAACTCCTCAGACGGTTATTTTCTTGGTGGACGGAGTTTAACTGCGGGAGTTATTGCGGGTTCTTTATTATTGACAAACTTATCTACAGAACAGATTGTTGGACTTAATGGTTCTGCATATCAAAGTGGATTATCGGTTATGGTTTGGGAAACACTCGCGGCAATAGCTATGGTAGTCACAGCTGTTTTTTTACTACCTAGATATTTAAAAGGTGGGTTAACTACTGTTCCTGGGTTTCTTGCTAAACGATTTGATATTACAACAAAAACATTAACCTCAGTTTTATTCCTATCGGGGTATGTTGTGGTTTTACTTCCTGTAATTTTATATTCTGGATCACTAGCTATTAGTGGAATGTTTGACATCCCTACATTATTAAATGTAACTCATACAGAATCAATATGGATTTGTGTCTGGGGAATAGGAATCATTGGATCTATTTATGCTGTATTTGGGGGGCTAAAAGCCGTTGCCATTTCTGACTCAATTAATGCAATAGGATTATTAATTGGTGGAATTTTAATTCCTTTTTTTGGATTAATAATGATCGGTGATGGGAGTGTTTTAGACGGTCTTTCAATCCTTACTTCAGAAAACCCTGATAAATTTAAATCCATGGGTGGACCAACAGATCCTGTTCCTTTTTATACCATTTTTACTGGAATGATGTTAGTTCAATTATTCTATTGGGGAACCAATCAACAAATTATTCAAAGAGCTTTGGGAGCTAAAAATTTACAAGAAGGTCAAAAAGGATTATTGTTAGCGTCTTTTATAAAAATATTAGGCCCCATTATTGTTGTTTTACCTGGAATTATAGCTTTTCATCTTTTTGATGGGAATTTAAAAACAGCCGATAGTGCTTACCCGATGTTAGTGAAAAAAGTTCTCCCTACTGCGTGGGTTGGTTTTTTTGCCGCTGTCTTATTTGGTGCGATATTAAGTTCTTTTAATAGTGTTTTGAATAGTTCTGTAACCTTGTTTGGAATTGATATTTACAAACAGCATATCCAAAAAGAGGCTGATGAAAAAACCATTGTAAAATATGGTAAGATCTTTGGTATTGTATTAGCCATAGCCTCCATGTTCATCGCTCCATTAATTGCAAATGCAGGAAGTTTATTTGATTATTTACAAGAAATAAATGGTATTTATAGCATTCCTATTTTAACTATTATTGTTGTCGGATATACTACAAAGTATGTTCCAGCCATTGCCGCTAAAATTGGACTAGTTTCTGGATGTCTATTGTATATTATTAGTCAGTTTTTTATGCAGCCTTACTTTCTGTCTGAGGCATTAGCGTCAGCAAAAGCATCTGGTATTACAAATGAGGCTGCCTTAGCACTGATAAAAGTAGAAGCATATCCTCACTTTTTAGATGTAATGGCCATTTTATTCTTACTAAATGTGGGAATTATGTTAGTCATAGGGAAACTATATCCAAGAAAAGAGGCATTTGTTCAAGAATATACTGAACAGGTTGATATTAGTCCTTGGAAATATGTAAAACAAGCTGGAATTGCTGTGTGTATCATTGTGGTTGGAATTTATATATACTTCGCCTAGAGATTTAATTATCAACTACTATTTAACAAATGAAAAGAGCCAATGAAATAAATCTGGCTCTTTAAAGGTACGGTCCCAACTATTATGTCCTACGCTTTCATAGATTGTAAGTTTCGTTGAGGAGTTGTATCGGTGCATTTTCTTAAACATTTTTTCAGAATATTGATGAGACACCACAAAATCTTTATTTCCATGGAAAATCCAAAAAGGAGTATTACTTAGCTTCTTTGACCATCTAGGATGACCCCCACCACAAATTGAAAATGCTGATGCAAAATAGTCTGGAAGCTGACTCACTAGTTCAAATGTTCCCATTCCTCCCATAGAAAGACCTCCAATATATCGACGAGAGGAGTCTATATTAAATTGTTTGTTTACA
The DNA here is from genome assembly GCA_042091515.1 of Flavobacterium sp. GTDB lineage: Bacteria > Bacteroidota > Bacteroidia > Flavobacteriales > Flavobacteriaceae > Polaribacter. The sequence continues at coordinate 16,584 of JBELHH010000001.1, forward strand.
TCAACTAAAAACGCTTTTAATAACTCGATGGTAGAGTATTGTGGCGGCTTTTTGTGAAATTTAAATCTTTTTTCTTTTTTTCTCGAATGACTTTTTTTGACACTGGCCCAATAAGAATTTTCAGAACATTGTGGAAATACTACTATAGCTGGATATGATTTTCTGAACTTCTCTGAAGTAAAAAGATCACTCCCGTGAAGTAATTGCTTCTCGTTATCATTTCCTCTTTCTCCAGCACCATGAAGAAAAACTAATAATGGATATGATTGGAGTGGATTGTAATTTTCAGGAAGTAAAAGACGATAAGGAAGTGTATCTTTCTGTTTTATATATTGATGTTTTTCGAATTGCTGCCCATACATTATTGCAACATTTATAAATAGGAATGCCTTTAACATAAACTTCATTTCATAAATATAAAGATTTTTTAAAAATAAAATTAATTTATTATGACAATACAGTATGCAGTAAATTCTATGTTGTTTGAGAGACGCTTAGGTCTATAAGTTCCTATTCAACTTATTATTAATGATTATTTATTTTTTAGTATCTTTAATGAAGAGTTTTTTTAGGATATGTTGGAGTGGCATAAGGATATTATTAAAAAAATTAGCGCCATGATGGGACTTTCTCATTACCAACTCTATTGGATTTGTTTTATAAAAGGTGTCTTAATGGGTATCCTAGGAGTTATTTTGATCTCATAACTTTGAAATATTTTTTTTAATTCTATTGAAAATCTTATCTGCTCTCTAATTATTATCAATATACAACGATACACTTCATTTATATGAGTCTCTTATATACATCAATTTTCCTGTTATTTTTAATGATCCTATTATGGTTATTTAGTATTCCTCTAAAAAAAGTTAGTATTGTTGATGCTTTTTGGGGGATGGGCTTTGTCATCGTGAATCTTTCCTATTTTATGTTAGAAAATCAATTGTTCACTCGTAATTTATTGTTGGTATGTCTAGTTAGTATTTGGGGAATTCGATTATCGATCTATATATTTGTAAGAAACTATGGAAAACCTGAAGATTTCAGATACCAGGAATTTAGAAGACAGTACGGTGAAAAACATTATTGGTGGATCAGTTTATTTCAAGTCTTTATATTACAAGGTCTTTTGATTATTATTGTTTCACTACCATTATTAGGTGTTCATAATAATACCGACAATAATGAACTTATTTTTATAGATTATGTAGCCTTACTTTTATGGGTTATCGGTTTTTTATTTGAATCTGTTGGAGATTACCAACTTACTAAATTCAAAAAAAATCCTCATAATCATGACAAAACCCTTCAAACTGGCTTATGGCGTTATACAAGACATCCCAATTATTTTGGAGATGCTACAATATGGCTCTCATTTGGTTTATTTTCTATTGCCTCAGGAGGCTATTGGCATATTATTGGATTTTTATTAATGACCTTTTTGATTATAAAAGTTTCTGGAGTAGCCATGCTAGAAAAAACGCTCAAAAAGTCAAAACCCTCTTATATAGAGTATATCACTGTTACAAATGCTTTTTTTCCATGGTTTCCAAAAAAGAAAAATAATGAGTGAATTTATACAACAAAATATATGGCTGATATTTTTTTTAATTTGGGGATTCCCTTTAACCTACTATAGGAGTCATTTTAGAAAAATAGTTTATAAAACGAATGATTGGAAAATTAATTTAAAACCTTTATTTATCAAAGAAATTAAGGGACTGTTTGGGAATTTATATCCAGAAGATAAAATTTATAAGAAAGCCAGAAACTTTTATCGTTTTTATCTTTTTATCTATTTTATATTATTTTTAGTGTATTGTCTTTAAAACTACCTTTGATTTAAAATAGTATCAATTTCTTCAGATGAAATCAAAGGATTTGCTCCTTCATTTTGAGCTACTAAGGCTCCTACAGCACAAGCAAGGTCTATTGATTTTTGAGGGCTTTTCTTTTTTAATAATGCATCAATTAATGTTGCTAAAAAAGAATCACCAGAACCAACAGTATCTGAAACCGTGATTTTATATCCTGAATTATAAAAAAATAGCTCATCGATAAAAAAAAGTGCTCCTTTACTCCCTCTTGTTACACAAATATTTTGTGTATCTGTGAGTGTGGCTATAAATTGAACCTGATCTTGTATTGTTGTAACAGTAGCTCCTAAATTTGTACATATTTCTAAAAGTTCATCATCATTAAATTTTATAAAATGGGCTGCTTTCATTAAATTAATAAGTACTGGTATATTGTAATACGGTGGTCTAAGATTAACGTCAAAAACAGCAAATCTAGCAACACTAAGTAACTTCTTTAAGGTTGTTGCTGATTGTTTATTCCTGGCTATAAGGCTTCCAAAAATAAAAGCATCTGACTGCTCAACTAAGGATAAAAGATTCTCATTTATATCAATAAAATCCCAAGCACAAGGATCATTAATGGTATATGAGGCAGCTCCTTTCTTATCTAAAAATACTGATACTTCACTTGTTTTATATTTTTTATTAATCTGGATATGATCAATTGATACTCCGTATTCTTCAATAAAATGTAACAGTTCTTTTCCGTTTTTATCATCTCCAACACTACTTATGATAGAAACATTATTATAAAATGAATATAAACGTAAGGCTACATTTAGGGGGGCTCCTCCTATTTTTTTATGGGTTGGAAAAACATCCCATAGCACCTCACCAAAACAGCAAACCTTATTCATTATTCTCTTTTATGAGCAAATGATAGCCCCACGGAGCTAATTGTATTGTATCATTATTAATCTCAATCGTTTTTTGATTGATTGGGTCTAAAAAAGTCCCGTCCATATTCAAAGTAAAACGCTGATCTTGGTTGGATAAGTTTCCAATAAAATAAACCTCATCATTATTATTACTTCTTTTAAACGCTAAAATAGATTCATTACCTGTTGCTAATCGGTTATAGTTTGCTGCATTTTTACCTCCATGAAAGGCTGTATTATTATTTTTTAAGGATCCTAATTTTTCTAATAATCCCCATGTCTTTCCTTTAATTTTTGGGATGCTATCTTTCTCAAAGAACTTTAATCGATGCTCTAAATCGTATTCTTGACCACTATAAATTAGTGGCATTCCAGGAATTGAATACACTAATACTGTTATAAGATCACTAGCATTTCCCAATCGTTCCTTGATGGTTCCGTTCCAAGAATTTTCATCATGATTGGTAACAAAATTCATCTTAAAATCAATTGGCGTCAACATCGTTGATTGGTTCTTCATATAGGTATCAAAATCATTCACAGTAGCGTCTCCTTTTGCAATCATATTTAATAGATGATGACCCTCCCATGCGTACTGCATATCAAAACCATTTCTAAAAAGTTCTTGTTGTTCTGCTTCTGCTAACATAAAAAGTGGTTTTATTTTTTTTAGTTCAGAAATGGCTTTCTTAAAAAATAAAGGAGGTACTTTATGAGCTACATCCATTCTATATCCATCGATATTAAAGTTTTTAACCCAATATTTCAAATCATTAATCATTTCTTGTTGCATTGCCTCATTGTTATAATTTAGATCTGCTGTATCTGTCCAACCCCATGATTTACCTGTATCTGGGTTGATAGGGTCAATAATTTCACCTTGATCATTTTGTGTGTACCATTCTGGGTGTGCTGAAATCCAAGGATGATCCCAACCTGTATGATTTGGAACCCAATCAATAATCACATAGATGCCATTTTTATGAGCGGTATTGATTAACTTTCTAAAATCTTCTTTGTTGCCAAATTCTGGGTTGATTTCCTTATAATCGGATACTGAATAGTAACTTCCTAAATATTTTTTACGTTCTTCAACATCTTCTATCTCACTAGTAAAGGACCCGTCTGTTGCTTTTCGTTTTACCTCTGATATTGGATTAATAGGCATTATCCAAATGATTTTAACCCCTAACTTTTTTAGTATTGGAATGTCTTTTGTAAAAGCATTAAAAGTTCCTTCGGAAGAATATTGTCTAATATTTACTTCATATATGACAGCTGTTTCTAGAGTATCGTCATTAATTGATCCAATAATTTCTGGATTTTTTATTTCTTTTTGACAAGAAAATAACACGATTGATACAAGAGCCATGCAAGATGCAACTGCGCAGATGGCTATTAAAATTTTATTTTTCATCATTATTCATTTTGTTAACTATTATTTCTGGTTCTTTTAATTCGTTTAAACTGTTTATATATCTTTCTGGTAATAACGATAGCCCATATTGGTATGAGGCATTCATCCAACCAAATCCTTCTTGTGTAATATATTCAAAATTCGTTCCTACATTTCCATATTCTGCAAATACTTTGTGAGATGCTTTTACTACATCATATTTTTCGGGAATGATTCCATTATAATCTACCGCATTTTTGGTAATCATATACACCCATCTGTAGATCAGTTCATAGGCTTCTTTTTTACAGCCGTAATTTAACAATCCTTTCCAAATCATCATTTGGTGTGGCGCCCAACCATATGGATAATCCCATTGTCTTTCTGGTCGATCTTCTGAAATTAACCCTCTACTTTTTTGAGAACTTCCGGCAATCCCTCCTTTTTCTTTTAATTCTGACATGAGTGTAGTTATCATCAGATTGGCATTTTTCTGGTCAACTAAGCCTGTCCACAAAGGAATATAGTTCGAGGCACTCTCAAAATAGGTTTGCTCCTTGGTAATAAAGTTATAATCAAAGTATTGATTCCTTTGCTCATTCCACATGTATTGATGAATTCTGTCGGCTCTTTCAAGAGCAACAGAAAACCAATATGCACCATGATACCCATCAAAAACACCTTCAAAATAGGTGTCTATTAGGTATCCAAAGTCCATTTCGTATTTATATAACAACGCATTTAATTCTACAGGATTCAGATCAGCACAATGTCCTTCAATTCTATAAGAAGTATCATGACCCGATTCACGAACGCTTCTATCATGAGTAAAATAGGTGTCTAAATTACTATTTTCAATTTGACCTGTATTATAGTATGAAATATAATCATCGAGCGATAAATTATGTAGATCTGCATAAGGTTTAAAAACAGCATTAAAATGTCCTTTTTCACATTCAGGTGGCATTCCAATGCCTGATGCATAATAACGATTCAATCCATTTTCTGTCAATCGTTCTCCTTCCACCATCCACACTGTTTCATATTCTTTTATTGCGGTTTGTATATGACTCTTTAACCAAACTAAATCTTTTGTGATTTCAAAAATTTCACAAATAAGACTAGTATAGAATGGGGGTTGAGTTCTTGTTAAATAATAAGACCTATTGGCATTTAATATTTTCCCATAGTTTTTAATTTCATACTGAAAATTATCTGCCATCGCTTTTGCCAAATGAACGTTCCCATCAATGAGTAAGCCAATGGATTCAAAATAACTGTCCCAGCCATACATCTCATTAAAACGACCTCCTGGAACTATAAAAGGAACTCCTTTTATTCTATTGTTCTGTTGTTCTAACTTTAATGCCAAAATCCCTGGTTTGTGGTTAATACTTTTTACAAATTCTGGAGAAATTTTTTCTGGTAATTGTATCGCTTTAATAGACAATGATTTTTCAAGTTGTTGATAGTATTTCAATGCAAAATTATCTTGAAAAGGAATATATATCCTTAATTTATCGGGAGTTAATGTATCATTTTTGGCGTCATTTAATAGTTTTTCAATCCCTGTTTCATCCATTGTCCTCGTGAGGCTTTGCCAATAAAATTCTTTAATAAATCTAGCAATTCTATCGACAGGCGGTTCTTCTATTTGTGAAGCCTCAATTTCTAAAAATTCATTGCCTTTATTTTTTGAAATGACAAGTTCTTGTAACAGGTTTGAAAGGTAATAGGTTCCTTTAATCTTATACGATTCTCCTGAAGTTGTAATGATTTCAAAAACTTTGGGACCATCATCTTCAATGGTTATTTTTTTATCACCGTCTGTGTCTTCTTGCTTTAAAAGATGTTGTAATGTGGTTTCTATATGGAGATTAAAAATCATGTTACATTAGATCTTTTTGGTCATCCTATTCAGCATCCATATAGTTATTAGAATTCCAATAAGTGGAATTAATGATAAATAAAATGCTGTAGAGCCGTCATATTTTTCGAAAACATTTCCCGTAATTATAGATCCTGTTGTTCCTCCTAAAGCGGAAAAAACAACAATTAGTCCTGACATAGAACTATGCATATATTTTGGTAAAGAGGATAATATTGTAGAATTGATAGTAGGATAAACAGGCGCAAGGAAAAATCCAATTAAAGGCATTAAATAAACGACTAATGGAGCATTTCTCCATGAGGTAGCCTCCGTTATATCTGAACTATTTGCTAAAGGTAAAACTAGTACTATAAGGATTCCTGCTGCTAATAAACAAATGGTTAGGAAAGTAATCCATTTGATTTTTTTTAAAAGGATCCCTCCTAAAAAACGACCTATCATAAAAGCACCTCCTAAAACTGCTCCTGCCTGAATGGCCATACTAGCTGGAGCATTAATGATATCTGTATAAAAAGTTGGAAACCAGGTCTGAAAACTTTGTTCTGTTAATACGTATAAGAAAATACTTATTACAAAAACAATGGTCAATGGTTTTACAATGAGTAGCATCATTTCTTTAAAATCGTCAGAAAACTTACGTTCTTCTATTGTTGCCTCTGATTCATCTAGTTTTGAAAAAAATAAAACTAAAAAAGCGACAAGAGATATTCCTCCCATAAACCAATACATAGTCAACCAATTGGTAGATTTTGGGTTTGCATCATCAATAAAAAGACTAAAAACAAGATTTCCTAATAGTATACCTCCCATAAAAACTCCTTCTATAATCCCCATAAAACTTCCATGTTCTTTTGGAGTATTGGTAATTAAACCGATGGTGGCAAATACTGCTACTTTTATCAATGCAAAGGAAACACCAATTACTAGAAATAAGATTTTAAAATACCAAAAATCATTAGTAAAAGGGGTCATAAAACAAAAGAGAGAGACTAAGCCTAGCCCAATAAGCATTGCTTTTTTTAATCCAATTTTAGGTAAAAAAGACGCTAATATAAAAGAAGCGATTGCTATAGGAATGTCTTTAAATCCTTCTAAAATACTCGCATTAGCTTTGGAAATATCCATACTGCGCTGTACCTGTAAAATTACTGTCCCCACACTATTTAATAAAAAAGCAAAAACAAAATAATTTAAAAAAAGTGCTATTTTAATTCCTAGATGTTTCATTGGTTTATTTCAAAATATCTCATTTATTTGTAGGAGAAACTTCATTTAATCGCATGGCCAATAGAGCAGCGATTACAAAAAATACTCCTGCAAATAATATGGCATTAATAGCATTATCAGACAATAAATATTTATAGATAGGACCAAAGGTTACCGTTTCTATACCCATCGGAATTACTATCATCATATTTAAAATTCCCATATAGACACCTCTTCTCTCCTGAGGAACAATTTTTGAAACCATTGTATAAGGAATTCCCATCATTGCTGCCCATCCAATTCCAAATAATATCATTGGAATTAGTACCAACAATGGATCAGAAATAAAAGGAATACAAAATAGCGCTATGGCTGTACCTAAAAGGCTCAATGCATACATTTTTTTGTTCCCAAACTTTAATGTTAAAGGCACTAATATTAAGGCAATCAGCATCGTTGTTGTATTATATGTAAGACTCATTGCAGCAGATTGAGACCCTGCTTCAGAGATAGAATACCCCATTGTTTTTATAAATAATGGGGTTGAAAATTGCCAATAAACGAACAATGCATACCATTGAAATAGATAAACAGCAGCAATTTTCCACATAAATTTTGGCATTTCTATGACTGCTTCTGCAATCTCTACAAAAGGTGTTGCTATTTTTTTAATGAATGATAGGCTTTTAATTTTATTGATCTCAATAAATTCTTCTTTTGTAGGTGGAATTTCTGATGTTTTGAAAACCGACCACAAGATTGTGGTTAAAGATAGTAGTGCCCCAATATAAAAAGAATAATAAATCCACTGTGGAATCGTCCCTGCAACATCTGCTTCTTCACCAAACAAGTATTGAAATAAAAGAATAGATCCTGTCGCCAACAACGTTCCCAAACCACAGAATAAACTTTGCATTTGGTATCCTAAACTCAATTGTTTCTCAGGTAGCTTATCTCCTACAAAAGCTCTGTAAGGCTCCATCGCTACATTATTTCCCACATCTAAAATCCATAATAAGCCTACTGCAAACCATAATACTGGACTATGTGGAAAAGCAAATAAACAGATACTTCCTAATAAAGCTCCTATTAGGAAATAAGGTTTACGCCTTCCCCATCGGTTTGACCACGTTTTATCTGATAATGCCCCAATAATCGGCTGAACTAAAAGACCTGTAACTGGACCTGCAATATTTAATATTGGCAGCATATCTTCAGAGGCTCCTAGATAAAGAAATATTGGATTAATTGCTGTTTGTTGCAATCCAAAACTATATTGTATCCCTAAGAATCCAACGTTCATATTAAAAATTTGCCAAAACGATAATCGTGGTTTCGATATTTTCATATTTATTAATTTATTTATATTTCTTTATCCCTCAAGAACTACCGCTTGATAGGGTTCTAAAGTGATGGTGTTTCCTTCAATCAGTAACTGATTGTAATTGTTAATGAGTGTTTCTTTACAACTACCCAAGTTACGAAATTTAATGCTAGATACTGATTCAGAAAAATTTAATAAAATAGTCATTTGTTGATCTTCTAAAGTTCTCGTGTAAGCATAGATTGTTGGATGAGTTTGTTGGATTATTTCATATTGACCATACACTAACACTATATTATTCTTTCTTAAGGCAACCATTTTTCTGAAGTGATGCAAAACAGAATCTGGATTTTTTTCTTGATTGGCAACATTGACAGTCGTGTAATTTTCATGAACGGGCAACCACGGAGTTTGATTTGTGAATCCTGCGTTTTTAGAGGTATCCCATTGCATAGGTGTTCGACCATTGTCTCTTGAAAGCAGCATTAATTTCTCTAAATATAGTGCCAAGTCCTCACCATCAGATACCGCTTTTTTATAACCGTTGATTGCGGCTATATCTTTATATTGATCGATGCTTGTAAATCCAATATTTGTCATTCCCAGTTCATCTCCATAATAGGCATAGGGCGTCCCTCGCATAGAAAGAATAAAGGTATTAAGCATCTTCGCAGAATAGTCTTTAAATGCCGGTTTATCGCTACCAAATCGATTGACAAATCTGGATTGATCATGATTAGAAAGATAGATAGAGATCCATCCTTTCTTTGAAAAGGATGTATCCCATTTTGTAAATGATTTTTTAAATTCTGCTAAGGTACATTTCTCTAAAGAACTTACTAAATCTGTTCCTTCGAAATGATATGCCATCTGCAGTTCATTTCTATCTTCATCAACAATTTTGTGGGCATCATCGAGGGTACTTCCAGCACCTTCTGAAACGGCAAAGACATCGTACTTACTTAATACTTGCTCATTCATTTCTTTTAAATATGTGTGGATATGTGGTCCCATACCATGGTATTTAATAACACTTGGTACTGTCTCATCATATCCTTCTGGGAGTGGAGGAAAGGTAATATCCTTACTAACAAATTGAAACGCATCCAGCCGAAAACCATCAACACCTTTGTCTGCCCAAAATTTCATGATATCATAAACTTCGTGTCTTACCCTAGGGTTCTCCCAATTGAGATCGGGTTGCTTTTGTGAGAAGTAATGTAAATAATATGCGTCTGTTTTTTCATCATATTTCCAAGCATCACTATTTTCATCAAAAAAGCTCCATCGATGATTGGGCTTTCCTTTTTCGGCTGGCCACCAATGATAATAATCTCTGTAAGGATTGTCTCTAGAACTGCGTGATTGCTGAAACCATTCATGTTCATCACTACTATGATTAACTACAACATCCATCACAAACTTAATATTTCGTTGATGTAACCCCTTTAAGAGCTGATCAAAATCATCCATCGACCCAAACTCTTTCATAATGGCTCTATAATTGCTAATATCATAGCCATTGTCATCGTTTGGTGATTCATAAATTGGGTTTAACCAAACCATTGTTACTCCTAAACTGGCGATATAATCTAATTTTTGAATAATTCCCTGAAGATCTCCAATACCGTTTCCACTCGTATCTTTAAAACTTCTTGGATAGATTTGATAAATAATACCTTCTTTCCACCAAGCTCTTTTTTCTGAGTCGTTATGAGTCATTCGTATCTCGTTTAAATTATTTTCTATGGTTTTATTATTACCTTTAGTGAGAGTGAAAATAAAACATTCCATTAAGAAATTAGTCTATAATTATTCAATGAAAAAAATTAAACAAAAGTTATTTCCTTATATGACCAAACATCGATCATCTTTTAAAATATTTCTGTTTTTATTTAATAAATTCTAGTCAATAAGGTCAATTTTATTAATCAAATCTATTCAACGCTCTGGTATATTTTTCTTTTGAGTTGTTCTCTGCGATTAGGATTACATATTAATCCTTATGCTCATTTATTCTTTTCTTATGGGCATAAATATTTCTGCTTTCCATCTCATTTCATCTCCTCCAAAATTTGGATTGTTATAAAACACCTCCACAGGAGTTTTCTCTACAGCTATTTTATATTTTTTTGCATAGTCTAATAATGCATACCAAGCTCTATCAGAAGTGATATAATTACCGTTATAAATAGCTTTTAAAGCCTTTACTTGATTGTATTGTTTGTATTGTATTAAAGGGTGTTTTGGAAGAGAATCAACTTTTATAATAGGAAAACAAAAGTTATAGGTGATGCTGTCATTTCCTATATTCCAATTTGTTATTTCAACAAAGGGAGTCCCATTCATTTTTATATGATCTTCTGAAAGAACACTGCTTAGCAAGGAATAGTTTTTCATCATCCCTTTTGCTTTTTCTATTTGCAAACCTTTCATTGATATATAGGCACAGTAAGTAGATCGTGTATTGCTTTCTCCTTCAACGGTTACTTTAATTTCTTTTAAATGCTCTATAAGTTTTTTTGTAAAATTAGAAATCGTCTTGATGGTTCGCTTTTCAAACGCTGTGTTGGAGAATGGAATCGATATTTTATTAATGAAGCTATATTCTTCGTCTGTGACGTATATTTTTACTTTAGAGATAGAATCATTGAGTGAGCTGATAGACCATTGATAGGTATAAAGAGAATCGTTGATGTTAATTTGTTGTGTTAAATAATTAAGATCTTCTTGAATGATGGGTTGCTTATTCTTTAAGCTGCTATTCCAAAGTTTTAACGATTGATTAATGGTCCCTGCAGTTGTTTTTACCTTAAAAGTTACTAAATAATCATAGGGTTTTAAAAAAAGATACCAACACAAAAAACCTAGAACTAGTATCCCTATAAATGTGGTGATTTTTTTCATTCCTTATTTAACATTATTAATTTATTGGTAACTAAGTCTCCTATTTTTCTTCCTTGATCAACACCTATTTCTACAGCAGCTCTAAAATGAATTCCTCCATACATTCTGCTAATGGCAGCTTCATCTGCAGCTTCATTAAAAGAATTAAAGGAGCGTATTGGTAATCCATAAGGAACTTCTGTATCATCAGAAAAACTAAAGTTATCTCCAAAAATAGATGTTAGAACTGTTGAAGCAGCACCCGAAACCACCGAGTGTCCGCTTGTATATTCTGGAAATGGTGGAGTCTGTAGAATTGGTTTCCACTCATCATCAAAATAGGTATTAATTAATGTTTCTGGTCTCACTAAATTGCTTCTATATTTTTCATCCCAGCAGCTTATAAATGCATCAGCAATGGCTATAGAAGTTTTGGTGTATGCATAAATAGTTTTGTTAAAATCTGCTGTATCTTTTTTGGCTGCAATCTTTGTAATCCCAATCCAATGAGCTCCAGGAGTAATTTTTTTAACTGCAAACATTAGATGACCTCGGGTTACTGATACATATGGATTACAATCCCAAAATTGAGCAATGGCTATTTCTTCAGAATCGTCTCCTTTTTTTGAGATACGCTCACTGATATCATATACTTCCTTTAATTCTTTATAAAAATCAGAGTTTTTATTCATAGAGAATTTTGGAGGTGGAACAGGTTTAAATTGTGCTGCTGAGTCTAAAGCAAAGGGGCGGATTTTATTCCAATGAGGCTCTAATCCATCCATATATGATGGAGGAGTCGGTTGCCATCTACTTTCGTCTTCTGAATCAACTCTAAACTTAGGCATGGTTCGTGTTTGTGGATAACGATCATCATTCATCCAAGAAGAAATAAACGATACTACTTCCATTCCGTAATCTTTAGAATCAAAAAATTCTGATGGGTTTTTGGTCTTCCAAACTTGATATAAACTGTCTCTGTAAATTTCTATTTCTTTTTCAGAAAAAATTAATTGTTTACTTAAATTTATATGAGCAATTAATGCTGCAAGTGGATAATTAATCTTTTTTTTAGGATCGGGAGCTGGAATAGTTTTTAGATCTTTAATCTGATCTTTTAAAGAATAATAAGACGGATCGTTTTGAGCAATAATTTCATAAGCGGCTATATTTGGATACACAAAAATTCTGCTTGCTACAGGTGGTGAAAATATATCGTGTATCATGACATTAACTACCCTATCAACCGAGGCATGAAAATTGTCTGTTGTAATTTCTATGGGTTCATAATTTTTATTACATGAAAATATTAAGAGTAATGTTGCTACAATTAAAATGGAGGATTTATGTTTCATGATAATCATTTTTTAATGGATTAATTGATATACTTGTACTCGATCATTATTAATGGTCACTAATAAATAAGACTTCTTATTTAAAGAAAATATATTTAATTTTCTAACTACTTTTTGGCTAAAATCTAACCCTATTTTATTTCCAAGAACGATGTTGTTTTCGTCAAAAATCATTGCTCCTGGAAAAGAATCAAATCTCCCGTGGAAAGGGCTTACCCCAAAATAATTCCCTGCTGATAAAACTTCATTTTCGCCATCAGCATTAAAATCAGCTTTTAAAAAAGTCAAAATAGGTGATACTTGTAACTCATTTTTAAACGGAATAAAAGTAAATGTATTATTTTGATTTTTCAAATATCCAGAGGCTAATGTATTTACTTCAAATATTGTGGCTTCTTTTAGGACCGACTTTTCAAAAATATCTTCAATAGGTTTTCCTGCAAAGCTTTTGTAACTCGTGAATTTTTTTCTTAGACTGACTATTTGACTTGCCAATTCATCTAGTCCTAATAAAGGATAATATTTTCCGTTTTTATAATTGCAGAGAATGGTCTCTGTTTTTCCGTTTGCATCAAAATCTGCATAATACATTCGTAAAGGGTGTTTTTCTGATGCCTTAAATTTTGAATTTTTCCCCCAATTTCCTAACAGATAATCAGTATCTCCATCTTTATCAATATCAAAAGGGACAATTTGTTGCCACAAGCCATTGAGATCTTTGTTTAGCAATTTTTCTTCTTTAAAAACTCCGTCTTTATTCTTAAAAAATTTAGGAGACATCCATTCACCAACAATAATAAGATCTGTATAACCGTCATTATTATAATCTTCCCAGATGGCATCTGTGACCATTCCTATATTTTGAAAGGGTTGATTTTCTGGGAGTGAGAAAGTTCCATTTTTATTTCTTAGGATGTAAGAGTTTGGGATGGCTCCAAAATCATTAGAAACAGTATTATTTCCAATAAAAACATCTAAATCTCCGTCTTTATCGTAATCATTTGCTTTAATGACAGCTGCGTTTTCAAAATATTCAGGGAGCTGTTTTTTTTCAAAACCTGATTGATTTTGAAAGTAGTAACTATCCAGTAAGGGCTTCATTTTATTATAAAAGTCTGAGCCTCCTGTTCCTACAATCAAATCGTTTTTATGGTCATTATTAAAATCTGCAATGACAGCTACAACATCTTCCTTGATAGAATCATTTTCGAAAACTCGAATAGTTGCTTGTTGATAGAGAGTGTCTTTTTGTAAAAAAACTTTTGATGATTTAAATTTAGACCCTCCAAAATAGAGATCTTCTTTCCCATCGTTATTCAAATCTCCAATAGCAATTGCGGGACCTCTATCTGAAGTTTGATAGGGAATTAATTTTTGACGATTAAAATCTGTATAATTATCTTCAATATGCTTAAAATCAATTCCTAAGTTTTGATCTACTTTTTTAAATAATGGTATTGTCTTGTTTCCTACAATTGTTTTTTGAAATGGTTTTGTATTCTCAGGACTGAGTGTCATTTTCTGATTTACTGCAATATTTTTAATGGTTTGAACGGTTTTATTGGGCCAAACAATAGTTAGAGAGTCTATCAATTGCGTGGTCCCATATCCAAAATGAATTATCGGTTCTGAAGAGGATTGAAACCCTCGGACTGTATATAATTCTTTGTATTGGAGGATCCCTTTATGATAGGAATAAACCTTAGTACCTATCCCAAAAGTGTTGGGGGCATCATAGTTAAATTTAAGTTGAAGGTAACTTGCCTTATCATTTATTTGGTTTTCGTATAATGTCACCTCTTCATTGAGGTTACTAACCACTAAATCAAGATCTCCGTCATTATCTAAATCTGCCATTGCTGTGGCTCCAGAAACACCTTTTTGGGGAAGAATCCAACGATTCGATTTATCTGTAAATTCTAAATTTTTTTCTCCTTTAAAAATATAATTATGGGCTTTCCCAGATGGCATCATCTCTAAAGCTTCTTGATCTACTAATTTTGTGTTGTCTATTTTCTTTTGAATTTGATCATTGGAAATAAATTTTATAAAATCTAAATCGTTGGGGCGTTTCGGAATCCCATTTGAGATAAATAAGTCTTGTTCTCCATCTTGATTAAAATCTGCGAATAAGCTACTCCAACTCCAATCGGTTGCTGCAACACCGCTCAGCAAAGCAGTCTCTAAATAACTTCCTTTGCCCTGATTGATAAATAACATATTTCTTGTAAACTGATAATGATACCCATATTTTTGGGTCCTCAATTTTTGTATTTGAATATTATCATCTCCTTCAGATCTTTTTAAAGGGATTTCATCTTCAGGTAACATATCTAAAGAAATAATATCAGGCCAGCCATCATGATTGATATCAGCAACATCATTTCCCATAGAAAATCTTGAAGTATGCCCAAAATAATCTTTTAATTTATCTGAAAAAGTTCCATCTTGATTGTTGATATAATAATAATCATCTTCATGAAAATCATTTCCAACATAAATATCTGGGTATCCGTCTTGGTTGAAATCGGCAACCGAAATTCCTAATCCGTATCCATTAATTCCTCCAAAAATACCTGCTTGTTCACTCACATCTGTGAATGTATTTCCATCGTTTCGCAGGAGTTTATCTCCTGTTTGATCGTTTCTTTTATACCGCAGGTCTACCTTTCCAAAAGATTCTTGGGTATGTATTGCATGATTTAGAATATAAATATCTAAATCTCCGTCTAAATCAAAATCTAAAAATGCTGCTGAAGAACTGTAAGAATCAAGGTCTAAATTAAATTTTTCGGCACTTTCTGTAAAGGTTTCGTCTCCGTTGTTAATGTATAACTCGTTATGCCCATAAAATCCATTTACTCCTACTACGGCACAGACATAAATATCTAATAACCCGTCTCCATTAACATCACCCATTACAGATCCAGTATTCCATGAGCTATTTCCAGCAACATTCGCTTTTAATGTAATATCTTCAAACTGAAGATTTCCTTTGTTTATAAAGAGTTTATTTTTTACCTGATTTCCGGAAAAGAAAACATCTACTAGGTTGTCGTTATTAATATCGCCCAACGCAACTCCACCTCCATTATAATAGTATAGATAGTCTAAGATATTGAGATCGTTGGAGGCTGTAATCTTATTTTCAAAGGCTAATCCAGTCTCTTTAGAAGATGGGTTTTTAAATAAGGTTCCCTCTTTATTGCATCCAAAAATGAGCAATAATAAACAGATAAGAAAAATATTCTTATTCATTGATTGCAAAGAGTTTTGGTATTTCATTATTTATTGCAGCGATAAGATACGTTTTCCCGTTTTTATCTTTTAATTTTTGTAAGTGTTTCACTTCATTTTTTATCATAAATCCAGATTTACTATAGTCTTGCCAAGTAAATTCTGAATCTCCATTACCCAATAAGACAGATCCGTAATTTGCATCTAATCTGGAATATTGGGGTTTAAATTCAAAATTATTTCCTGCCATAATAAGGTCTGTATTACCATCTTTATTAAGATCTGTACACACAATTCCGCAAACACAAGAAAACTGAACTCTACTTGGCAATGCTTTGATGCTAAATTCTTGATTTCCGTCATTGATTGCAACAATGGTCTCTGAGATAGAATTTTTTTTCATGATGGATCTTTCAAAAATTGTTTTTGGAAATAACTCATCAATGGATTTTTTTGCATATTCAGAAGCTTTTAAGTTCTGTTTTTTTAGAGAAACTAATTGAGCTGTTAGTTCTTTTTTCATATGAATCGGGTAATCTTTTCCGTTTTCATGCTTTGTTACGATTTGTTCTATAGTACCGTTGTTATCAAAATCATTAATCCATATTTTCATGGGGTTTTCCTGAGAACTCTTATGCATGGTATTACTGCCTTGATTTCCAAAAACAAAATCTATATCCCCATCATTATCAAAATCTGCAGCCTCAACAGAATTCCACATTCCATGTAAGCTATCTAATGAAGACGTTTGTTTAATGAGTCTTCGACCATTATTTTTATAGATTTTTGGGGTATCCCATTCTGATACTGTAATTAAATCTTTTTTATTATCCTGATCAATATCTACCCAAATTGCATCAGTAATCATCCCTGCATTTTTTAAGTCATAGGCTACTTTTTCTGAAACATCTTCAAAAGTACCATCTCCATTGTTCTCTAAAAATTGATGCGTAGGATTAATCCCATAAGTTGCAACAATACTTCTGGCTCCCACGAAAACATCTATATCGCCGTCATTATCAAAATCATAGGGAGATAATACGGCTACGTTTTTTCTTAAAGGCGGTAATTTTTTTGTTGATAATTTAAATTTTCCTTTTCCATCATTCAAATATAATCTTGCTTTATAATTCTGTTGCTCGCCTAATTCGTTTCCTCCTGAGCCAACGATTAAATCGAGACTCCCATCACCATTAGCATCAAAAAAAGAAGCAGCTGTATCTTCTAAACTAGCTTCTTTTATAAATGCTTGTTGATTAGATTTTATAATTTCCCCGTTTCCTAGATGAAGGTAGATTACTCCTGGTTGATTTTTAGCTCCGCTAATATAAAAGTCTTCATGTCCGTCATTGTTAACATCTCCAACAGCAAGTGCTGGCCCTTCTTGTGAAAGCATTTTAGAAATTAAACCTTCGTAATCAAAATCTGAATAATTGTTTTCTTGATGCTTAATAAAGTTTTTATTTTTAATTTCTGTAAGGAAGGTTTTCTTTTTTGGGAGTTGCAGTGGTTTTTGAATTCCAGTAGCTTCATTCTGTTTCAACACAAATGTGGTATCCACTGAAATATCACTTAACTTTTGAGTCGAATCATCTGGCCAAACTATCCGAAGCGAATCGATTTTTGTTGTTTCTCCTACTCCAATAGTCATTATATAGTCCATGGAGGATTGAAATCCTCTTGATGGTATTTGTTCTTGAACATAAACCTTGTTTTCATAATAGATTTTAACGGTACTTCCAATAGCATACTGATTTTCTTTTTTACCTTGTAATTTAATTTTAATAAAGTGATTTGTCGTGAGTGAATCAACATTATTTTTATAAATAAAAGGAGGCATATTAACATTGTTTATAACTAAATCTAAATCTCCATCATTGTCAAGATCACCATAGGCAACTCCGTTAGATAAGCTTGGAGTTTCAAAACCCCACTCTTTATTTGCATTTTCAAAAGTTATATCTCGCTTATTTTTATAAGCGTAATTAGGTTGTGGTTTTACTGGCATTTTATTAATAATAGAATCAATCGCTTGTTTTCTCCCGGTTAGGGCCATTTTTTGAATGATTTCATTAGCAAAGAAATTAACAAAATCTAAGTCTGTTAAATCATGATTAATCCCATTGGTGATGAAAATATCTCTATACCCGTCATTATCCATGTCAAAAAGAAGGCCTGCCCAACTCCAGTCTGTTTTGGCAACTCCACTAAAATAGGCAACCTCTGAAAATGTGTTATTTCCATTATTTAATTGTAATGTGTTTTGGATATACTGTTGAGAAAAATCCTTACTTTGTTTTAATTTAAACACATTATAGCCTTCAAATTCCATCACCGATTTTACTCGTTGATCTGCTTCTGGAAGCATGTCTGTAATAAAAATATCTGCATCCCCATCATTATTGATATCTGCGATATCTACACCCATTGCTGATAAACTTAAATGTGATACCCAATTCTTAATATCTTCTTTAAAAGTTCCATCTTGATTATTCAGGTAGAGGTAATCTCGTTCATAAAAATCGTTAGAAACGTAAATGTCTGGATATAAGTCTCCATTAATATCCGTTACCATCACTCCTAAACCAAATCCTATCAGACTTCCATATATACCCGCTTCTTCACTTACATCTACAAATTTACCATTGTCATTTCTTAATAACATATCACCAACACCTCTAAATATAGCTGGAACATTTTCCCAATCTTGAGCTCTTTTCTCTCTTTGCTCTGCATATCCTAAACTACTAACAGGAATATTACTATTGTTTAAAATATAGGCATCTAAATCTCCATCTTTATCATAGTCAAAAAAGGAAGCATGCGTTGAAAATCCTGTTTTAGCAAGATTATACTCGGCCGCTTTTTCTGTAAAGGTTAAGTCACCATTGTTAATATATAAATCATTATCGTGATTATTCCCTTTTAAATTACCGGCATTACTAACATAGATATCTAACAGTCCATCTTGGTTAATATCAACCATCACTACTCCTGTAGACCAAGGTTTGTCTCCTTCTATTCCTGCGCTTTTAGAGATGTCTTCAAATTTAAAATCTCCTTTATTGAGGTAAAGTTTGTTAGGCACCATATTTCCTGTAAGATAGATATCTGACAAACCATCATTGTTTATATCACCAATAGCAACTCCTCCTCCATTGTAAAAGTTCCTATATTTAAAAATATTAAAATTCTTTTGATTTTTAACTTTGTTTACAAAATCGATTCCTATTTCTTTAGCATCAAGTAAGGAAAACAACTTCATTTCACTCTCTGTATTAGAGGTGTTTTTATCTCCTATTTGACAGGAATAAACGATCATAAATAATCCTATAATACTTGTTTTTAATAAAAATTTCATCTTCATTTTTTTAACTTTATAATAATAGGGGTGTCATTATTTATAGAAAAAATATAAAACAGATCATCCTTAATTTTTATTTTCTCTATGTTTCTAGATTCTCCATAGATATTTAAGTCTTGGTTAGGTTTTACATCAAAAAAGCCATTCTTATTGTTTAATAATATTTGACCATGTGAGGCATCTAATTTACCTAATTGTGTACTAATATTATAATTATTTCCAACTAAAAGAGCATCTTGATACTCATCATTATTAAAATCATCTAGCGCAATCTCATTTACAGATGATACTTGTGCCATGAAAGGCAAGGGGTGTTTTTTAAAAGTATTTTGTCCTAAATTTTCAAAATAGCAACTCGCTAATTCAAAAACATATTTTTTATCTGCTTTCTTGATTTTTGACTTGGGTAGCAGTTCTGTAAATGATGCTTTTGCAAAATCCTCATACGACAAATATTTTTTATTTAAAAAGGGAAGTTGCTTTACCAACTCGTCTTTGGATGCAAAGGGAGTTTCTTCTCCTTGATAAAAATAAGTGACTACTGGGTCTATGGTCGCATTATCATCAAAGTCATTGCGATATAATGTTATCGGTTCATCAACTGAAGCTTTTAATCGTGTATTTAACCCCCAATTGCCAGCAATAAAATCAATATCTCCATCATTGTCAAAATCATCAGCTTTTATCGAATTCCACCAACCATTGGTTTTTTCAAGGTCATTCTCATGTTGAATTCTTAATTTACTTCCATCGTTAATAAACAAGGTAATCGGCATCCAGTAGCCTACAACAATTGCATCCAGATAGGTGTCTTGATTGAGGTCTATCCATACAATATCCTGAACATTTCCAATCTCCTGTAGCCCATCACTAAATTTTAAAGTAGCTTCAACAAAATTTCCCACACCATCATTTTCAAAAATATATTGTTTTGGTGTTTTTCCAAATTCCCATGGAACCAAGTTCGATGAAATTGAAATATCGTTGTCACCATCATTATCTATATCGATTGCCTGAACCTTTGATGCATTGATTTCTATTCCGTTAAATTGAGAAGTATCCAACCTAAGATCGCCATTATTATTGATATACAATTTAGGCTGTAGAGGGCTTCCTTGTTTAAATTCATTTCCTCCACTTACCACTAAAAGGTCAATAAAATCATCTTTATTTGCATCAAAGAAAATAGCACTTACTTCTTCATGTATGGCGTTTTTATTAAAAATTGAATCTTGAATCGATGTAAATGAGCCTTGTTTATTTTGAATAAAAAGTTGACTTGCTTGTGATTTTCCTCCAGTAATAAACAGATCGTCTAAAGAATCATTATTAACATCTGCTACAGCAATATCAGGTCCTAAATTTGTACTTGCAAATGGGATTAATGGATCTCTATTAAATTCTAGCGACTGAGAGTCTTTATGTTTAAAATTAACAAAGGCATTTATTTTTTCAGAGATATTCTTATTATTCTTGTTTTTTTTGGGAATGAATTCTGTTGTTGCATTTTCAATAAACAACTCTATTTCTTGATTCGCTTTTACCTTTTTTAATGTTTGAAATTGATTATTTCCCCAAATAACCGTTAATGAATCGATGATTTTTGTTGTTCCTAATCCTATATGAATACTTGGCTCACCAGAAGACAAATATCCTTTGGAAGGATAATTTTCTTCCGTAATTATATTGTTTCCACAATAGACTTTTACTTTTGCTCCTATTCCAAAAACATTATGAGGGTTTCCCTTAAATTTTATTTTTAAATACGTGTTCTGTAAAAGATCATTTGAGTTGTTTTTTAAGATTGAGGCTTCTTGATTGATGTTATTAATCACCAAATCTAAATCTCCATCATTATCAAGATCCACTGATACTCCTCCATTACTAAAGGAAGGTTCTTGAGAAATCCATGAGGTTGATACATTCGTAAATGTGCGGTCTTGATTATTTTTATAAAAATAGTTAGTTACTTTTTTTTGTGGTATTTGTTTTGATAGGGCTAAATTTCTTTTTGATTTTTCTGTAGCTAACTGTTTTTGAATTGCTTTGTTTGAAATGAAATTTATATAATCCATATCATTGGTGGCCCCCAAAATTCCATTCGTAATGTAGAGGTCTTTAAATCCATCATTATTGTAGTCTCCAACAATTGGACTCCAGGACCATTCTGTTGCGGCGACCCCACTTAAATAGGCTGTTTCACTAAATGTCCCGTTTCCGTTATTATAATGCAGTGTGTTTTGCATGAATTGTGGGGAATATCCATTTTTTAAATAGTATTCATAGGTCTGATAAGGGTATTCGAGTCCAGAGGTTTTATAGGTCTGAAGATTTTCTGGTAACATATCTAAAGAAATAATATCCATTTGGGAATCATTGTTTAGATCGGAAATAGCATTCCCCATAGAAAAATGAGAGGTATGCCCTAAGGTAGTTTTATCCTTAGAAATAATTTCTTTAAACGTTTTATCCTTTTGATTGATGTATAAATAATCATTTTCGAAAAAGTCATTTCCAACATAAATATCTGGAAAGGTATCATTATTAATATCACCGATAGAAACTCCTAATCCGTATCCAATTTTCCCTTGAAAGATTCCTGACTGTTGAGATACATCAATAAACGTACCATTTCTGTTTTCTAACAAGCGATCTCCCGACATTTTATCGACTTGGTTTCTAACAATTCCTTTTCCATAATTACTATTTGGATGTAAGGAATGATTCAATAGAAATAAATCCAAGTCTCCATCTTTATCATAATCAAAAAAAGCAGATTGTGTTGCATAAGAAACTATATCTAAATCGTAGGATGAGGCCATTTCCTTAAAAACCGGAATCTCATTTTCATCAATGCCTTGATTAACATATAAAAGGTTTTTCCCACGAAGAGTGTTGTGTTTTCCAATTTTACACACATAGATGTCCAGAAGGCCATCATTATTAATATCAACTGTTGTAACGCCAGTAGTCCAAGGAGACGTATTGTTAATTGATGCTTCTAAAGTGATGTCTTTAAATTTAAAATCTCCTAAGTTTAGATATAATTTATCAGCTGATTGGTTTCCTGTGAAATATAAATCTGCTAAGCCGTCATTATTAAAATCGGCGGCAGCGACACCAGCTCCATTATAATAATATAAATAATTTAAAATATTAAAATCGGTCGTACTGGTAAGTTTGTTTTTAAAATATATCTGAGTTTGATTACTATTTAACGAAACAAACAAGAGATTCTGATCTTTACAGGATCCTAAGGTAAGTAGAAGCATACTAAATATAAACCCTTTCATATAGAATGTGGTACTGATATTCAAAGCTAATAATTTTATAAATAATTAAAGAGGGTAAAAATACCCTCTTTAATTGTAATTTCAATAAAAAATCTGGATTTAGTACCCTGGATTTTGTACTAAATTAGGATTTGATAACAATGCTGTTAAAGGAACTGGAAATAAGTTTCTATTTGTATCTCCAACTGCTGCTGGGTCTTTGAATTCCCAATCTTTCGTAAATTGTCCAAATCTTAGTAAATCATTACGTCTAAAAAACTCGACATACAATTCTCTTCCTCTTTCATCGATCATATCATCTAAACTAACTGACCCTAAAGCAGTTGCTCCTCTTAAGGTTCTTAATTCATTCACCTCAGCTAAAGCCCCTCCTGCATCGCCATTTCTTAACATCGCTTCTGCTCTCATTAAATGAGCATCTGCATATCTGAAAATAATTTCATGAGATCTAAAAGAAGCAGCACCTGTTCCATCAAATGGATGATATTTTATCACTCTAATAGCTTGAGTTTCGTTACTATTAGTTAGGCTAAATTCTCTTGTAAAATCTAATGGATTTCCTGCTCTGTCAAGTAATGGGTTTCCATTAGCATCATATTGTTGACCAATTAAAAATCCATATCCAATTCCGAAGTTAGTATTAGGATCTGCGGTTGTTGCATCTGGCACCCATCCTCTTCTTTCTTCTTGACCTGATCCCATATAGTTTTCATTCGCATCTCCTTCAAATAAGTCATAAAACTCAGCCAATGTAGAAAAACCATTCCATCCTCCTCCAACATTATCCGGAGTTACAATATTATAGTGCATTCCGTTCCAAATCCTGTTTCCAATACCAATATCACCATATAAAACAGTTTCTGAATCTACCGTTGGTAAAAAGAGATCGAAATACCCTGCTTGTAATGCAAATCCTGCTGATTCTACAGCATTGACAGCATCAATTACTTCCTGATAGTTTGGAGTTGTCCCGGTATAACGCTCGCTATTTAAAATTAGTTTTGCTTTTAAAAAGTTAGCAGCAGCTTTCGATGCAGCTTTTGTTTCTGTACTCGGGGATGTATTTGGCAATCCTGAAATCGCTTCATTTAAATCATTTAAAATAAATTCGTAAGCTTCTGAAGAAGATAATACGATTGGTGTTTGAACTGCAGGATCTGTAGCCTCTCTAAAAGGATTTTGCCCCCACATATCCAAGACAAAAAACATATTAAAAGCTCTTAAAAACTTTGCTTCTGCTATTTGTTGATCTGAAGAATTACTCAAAGGGTGAATAATTTGACTAGCTTTTAATACTTTAGAATTTAATTGATTCCAAGTAGACAATAAAAAAGCATGATCTATTTTCCAGGTATGGTTATGTAACGAACGCCATAATCCATTATCTCCCCAGTCACTTCCTCTAGTAGGAACTACCTGTTCGTCTGTGGTTACTTCATTTAAGGCAAAGAAATTTGCCTGATCTCCTAACATCCCCCAAGTTTCACCATACAATCCATTTAACGATTCCTCAGAATCTGCTAGACCTGTAAAAGAGATGTCTTGTATTACTGAATCTGTAGCTTCTAGCTCTAAGTCTGAACATGAGTAGAATGCTGTAAGAGAGATCAGTGATAATACAACTATTTTTATATTAAATTGTTTTTTCATCTTTATGTTTTTTAAAATTTTGCGTTAATTCCAAAAGTGATCGTCGTGGGATTAGGATACGCTCCATAATCTATTCCTATTGAAGGTAAATTACCTCCAGTTGCAGAGTTCACTTCTGGATCTAATCCTGAATAATCGGAAGATAACCAAAGGTTTTGTCCTGTTACAGAGAATACCATAGATTTAAAGACTCCCTCGCCAGATAATGGCATGTCATAAGCTAAAGAAAGGTTTTGTAAACGTACAAAATCTCCTTTTTCTAAAAACCTAGTTGAAGCAGCTGCTGAAGCTCCTAAGGCTTCTCCACTTGTTAAGGTTTCTGGAGTAACATTTCTAGAAGTATTAAATGCACCTGCTGTAAAGAATGCATTTGCTGTATTGTTGTATACATAATGACCAAACTGACCATTAAAATATGCAGACATTGTCCATCGCTTGTAATTAACATTAGTAGAGAGACCTCCAGTTAAGTTTGGTAAAGCACTTTTACCAACAAAACTTTTGTCTTCACTTATAATTGGCTGTCCAGCAGCATCGAATCCATCAAACTCCAATAAATAATAAGAGAATAAAGAATGACCTTCTTGCAATCTCATCGCAAAAGCACCTGTTAGACCAGGACCATTTACATTTGCAAAGTCATATTGTCCTGATAAGGATTCTACCATATTGTCATTATAAGCAATATTAAAGTTTGCAGACCAGTTGAAGTCTTCAGACTGAACTAAATCATATCCTAAAGTAAATTCAACCCCTTGGTTAACAATTTTAGAATCTTCTAGGTTTCTAAATTTCTGAGACAAAATAGCAGGTTGCGCTTCATCTACTAAGAATAGTAAGTCTTTTGTTTCTTTTCTATATACATCAATACTTCCTGAAAGTCGATCATTGTTAAATCCAAAATCTACTCCCGTAGCATACTGAATGGTAGACTCCCATTTGAGGTCATCTCCTCCAAATGAAACAATTCCATTTCCACCAAGAATAATCTCTCCTCCTTCGTTAGGATTTAATCCACCCCAACGAGATCTATTGATATAGTTTCCGTATCCAATTCCTTCTTGATTTCCAGTAATACCTGCACTTAAACGTAGTTTTAATGTAGACATATTGCTATCGCTCATAAAGTCTTCTTCATTGATTTTCCAAGCAAAAGCTCCTGAAGGGAAATATCCATATCTATTTGCTTCTGGGAAAGCTGACGATCCATCGGCTCTTACAGTGGCAGTAAATAAATATTTATCGGCAATCGTATAGTTAACTCTACCAAAGAATGATTGTAATTCTATAGTATTGTCATATGTATCAACCGCTAACGATCGTACTGCTGACGTATTTGTAGTTGGGCTAAAGAAATTTGTTGTAAAGTCTAATCCTTCCCATCCTCTAACAAATGCTCCTGTAAGGTTTGGTGCGTACCCAAATTGTTGGTATTGACCTGGTATTTCACCAGCTATACCATCAACAATATTTTGCAAGTCTGACCCCATTTGATCTAGATCTTTCGTTGAAAATCCCCAGGCTCCAGAGAATAATCCTTTGTTTCTAAAACTCTGATAAGAAAAACCACCTAAAGCTTCTAATTTAGAATTTTTAAATTCTTTATTATACGTAACCGTTGCTTCAACTAGCTCGTTTTGTACTTCTAATACATTATATGCTCCTCGACCATTTCCAGCAACACCATCACCTAGACCTAATGCATCTCCAGAACTCACAGAAAAATTATCTGAATCTGATTTATCAATACCTACGGTAACTTTCGCTTTTAAATCAGAAGTTAAGTCATATTCTAACGATACATTTGCTAAGTATCTGTTTGTATTAGTTTTTTGCTGTGTATAGGCTAATAAGTTTGATGGATTTACTAAAGTTCCTCCATCAAAATTAGGATCATTAGGCCAAGTAGGATTTGCTGAAAATGCAGCTCCTAAGATATCTCCTTTAAAACCAGCACTTGCTCCTGTAGGCGCTAAGTTATCATTCACTCTAGAGACAGAACCCTGAAAGCTCAATCTTAACTTATCATCTAAAAATCGTTGGTTTAAGTTTACTCTTGCAGTAAGTCTTTCTAAATTTGAATTTTCTACAATTCCATATTGATTTCCAAATCCTAAAGTTGCAATATAAGATCCATTATCGTGAGACTTTGAATAACTTAAGTTTTGGTTATGAGAAGTTGATGTTCTAAAAATAACATCTTGCCAATCCGTAGAAGAACCTGCATTACTTGCTGCATCTACTGCCAACCCTAATCTTGTTCTTTCTGAAAGAAATTGATCAGCATTAAGTAAGTTATAGGTTTCTCTTGGAGAAGAAGTACTAACATTTGCTTGGTAGTTAAATTCTCCTTTCTTAGATCTTCCACCTTTAGTTGTAACAATTACAACACCATTTGCTCCTCTAGAACCATAAATAGCCGTTGCAGAAGCATCCTTAAGAATACTGATGCTTTCAATA
Organism: Flavobacterium sp.; assembly: GCA_042091515.1. Lineage (GTDB taxonomy): Bacteria > Bacteroidota > Bacteroidia > Flavobacteriales > Flavobacteriaceae > Polaribacter. The sequence goes on from JBELHH010000001.1 coordinate 43,383, forward strand.
TCATTAGGGTTTAAAAAATTAAGTGGGTTTTTGGCAGGATTCCCTCCAAGACCAATTACATTTCCACCTGCTGTAGTAGCTCCACCCGATAATGGAACACCATCAACAACAAATAAAGGATTGTTATTAGATCGAACTGAATTAGATCCCCTAATACGAATATTAACTCCTGCTCCAGGAGCACCACTTGTATTAGAAATTTGAACACCAGCTGTTTTTCCTTGAATTAATTGTTCTGGTGAAGAAATAACTCCTTTGTTAAAGTCTTCTGCTTTAACCGAGGCAACAGCACCTGTAGCATCTTTTACGGTTGTAGAACCGTATCCAATAATTACAATTTCGTCCAGTTCTGTTGTATCTTGTGTCATTGTCACATTTATAACAGTTTCAGAACCTACAGATCTTTCTACTGTTGTGTAACCAAGATAACTGAAAACTAAAACATCGCCTTGGCTGGCACTTATTGTGTAATTTCCATCAAAATCTGTTTGGACTCCAGTTGTTGTTCCTTTGATCGTGACACTTACACCAGGCAAGCTTCCATCTGCATCAGATACAACTCCTTTAATTGATTGTCCAAAAGCTATGCAACTAACTAGAAGCATAAGAATCAACAAAGGTTTTTTAAGTAAACTATTTTTCATAAAAGTTTATTTTTAATTAATAAAGTTTTTTTATTGAATATAAAATCACGCTAAATTAACACTTTTTTAACTTTAAAAGAAATAATAATGTGATTTAATTGACAAATAAACATATTTATTTGTTTGGATTTAAGAATTTAATAAAAAAAATGAACGAAAACGTTTTCGTTTTTTATTCAGAAAAACAGTTACGATTCATAACCTATTATTAATTTATTATTTGCTAGTTATAACCTTGTTTAATTTTTTAAGGATGTAGCTAAACAAAAAAGGCAAAGAGTTTAAAACTCTTTACCTTATTTAATGAAAATTTTTAAGATTCTCTATCTATAATTCTTTTATTTTAATGTTTCTAAATGAAACCAAATCACTGTGATCTTGTAACCCTATATGACCTGTCTTGAATTTCCCAAAACCTTCCCAATCTTTAAATTTTGAGTTGGCAACCATTGTTTCCCATTCAGGACCTTGAAGAGGGAAAGACATCACTGATTTTCCATTCATTTTAACGACTCCTTTATTAATTTTATGATTGATTTCTATGAAACATGTATTCCATTCTCCAGCAGGGTTTATATGTTCTGCTGGGTATCCAATCAGGTCATAAAGAGAACCCGCCTTGTGAATTCCATTTCCTATAAACGAATCTGGGTGCTTTGCGTTGTCTAAAATTTGTATTTCGGGTCCAGTCATATAAGCCTCAGGAAATTTTTCATTTTCATAGATTCCCCAAAAAATTCCACTATTTCCAGCTTCAGATATTTTCCACTCTAATGACAAAATAAAATCGGTGTACTTTTTTTTTGTAATTATATTTTTACCTCCTTGCTTTCCTGGAGTAAAAACCATGCTACTATCTTTAATTGTCCATTCAGAGTAGATAGTGTCAGAGAGGTACCCTCTCCATTGGTCTAGAGAACTACCGTCAAATAAGATTGTCCAATCTTTATCATCGTTGGTTTGACTTAAAAGGGTCGTTTTCTCAATTATCTCTTTTTCTTTTCCCTTCTTTCCTGAATTATCGCAGGCTATAAAAAGAGGGATAAACATTGCTGCTAAAATTATTTTTTTCATTTTTTATATTTTAAATTCCTATTATTTTTCTCAACTGGTTTTCATTCATTAGATCCTCACTTCCTGCAAAATCATCAAATCTTTTTGCCGTAGTTTCGATGATATGATTTTGTATAAAAGAAACTCCTTCTTTTGCTCCTTGCTGGGGGCTTTTAATCACACATTCCCATTCTAAAACTGCCCAAATATCACATCCGTACTCTGTGAGTTTTGAAAAAACTTTCTTAAAATCAACTTGCCCATCACCAGGAGAACGATACCTACCTGCTCGGTTTTTCCAATCATTATAGCCTCCAAAAGCTCCTTTTTTTCCTGTAGGATTAAACTCAGCATCTTTTACATGAAAAGCTTTAATAAATTGATGATAATGATCTATATATTTTATATAATCGAGTTGCTGAAGAACAAAATGAGACGGGTCGTATAATATATTCACACGTTGGTGATTTCCGGTAGCTTTAAGAAACCGCTCAAAAGTATCTCCATCGTGAATGTCTTCAACTGGGTGAACTTCATAACAAACATCCACTCCATTCTCATCAAATGAATTTAAGATAGGTAGCCATCTATTTGCTAATTCTTTAAATCCTGTCTCGATTAGACCTTTGGGTTGTTGTGGCCATGGGTGCATCATTGGCCAGAGTAATGAGCCTGAAAATGTAGCATGAGCGTTTAAATTTAATCGTCTACTAACAATGGCAGCCTTTTTCATTTGATCGATCGCCCACAAGGTTCTTTCTTTTGGGTTACCTTGTAAAGCTTTGGGAACAAAAATATCAAACATTAAATCGTGGGCTGAATGAACCGCTACTAATTGACCTTGAATATGTGTTGACAGTTCGGTGATTTCTAATCCAAAAGAATTTATTTTTCCTTTAAATTCATCACAATATGTTTGACTTTTTGACGCGATGTCTAAATCTATAATACTCTTATCTAATGTTGGGATTTGAATTCCTTTATATCCTAAGTCGCTTGCCCATTTACACAAACCATCTAAAGAGTTAAACGGGGCTTTATCGTCCATAAATTGTGCTAAAAATACGGCAGGCCCTTTTATTGTTTTCATATTTTTTTAAACATTTACTAATTGAAAATTCATTATTAAAAAAGACTAATGATCACTGTTTTCCTCTATAGATACCCAAACATTCCCTTGCTGATGCGAGCTTACTGCTTTTTCTATAAAGTTCATTCCTCTTACACCATCTATAATCGTTGGAAACTCTCCAGAATTATAAGGTTGGTTTCGGATTGCTTTTGAAACTCCTTTATAAATATTTCCCATAGCATCAAATATTCCTTCTGGATGACCTGGAGGTAATTTTGTCCCGTCTAAGGATAAATCAGAATTATAGCTGTGTCCTGGTTTTAAAACCTGCAAAGGCTCCCCTTCTTTCATTAAGTATAAATAGTTAGGGTTTTCTTGTTCCCATTTTAATCCTGCTTTCTCTCCATATATTTTGACAACAAAACTATTTTCTTCTCCAGTTGCAATCTGACTTGCACAAATAACCCCTTTCACATTATGTGAACAACGTAATAAGATTGTCCCATCTACATCCATGGGGTTATCATCATACACATGATTTAAATCTGCTAAAATAGTTTCAATTTTAACTCCTGAAACATATTCTAGCATATCAAAAGCATGAGTTCCAATGTCACCAATACAACAGCTTACTCCAGATTTTTCTGGGTTTAAACGCCATGTTGTTTTTCTTTTTTCGAGGTCATGTATAATTGGATTTATCCACCCTTGATAATACTGTGCATCTATTTTTTGTAGTGTTCCGATTTCTCCATTTAAGATCATTTCACGCATTTGACGTATCATTGGGTAACCGGTGTATGTATAGGTTACAGCGAAAATGGTTTTCTTTTCTTGTACAATTGTATAGAGTTCTTTTGCTTCCTGATAAGTGGTTGTTAAGGGTTTTTCACAGATGATATGAAACCCGTTTTCCAATAATTTTTTTGCCATTGGAAAGTGTAAAAAATTGGGAGTTAATATCGAAACAACTTCCATTCTTTGTTCTTTAGGCAGTGTGAGCTCCTTTTCTATTAAGGTTTCAAAATCAAGATAAATTCTATCCAATGGTAACCCTATTTCATTAGCAAACTCAGTATTCTCTTTCCAGATAGGGTTAAATACCCCTCCAACAATCTGATATTGATCATACATTGATGAGGCAATACGATGTAATACCCCAATCAAAGAATTTCCTCCTCCTCCTAAAATCCCTAATCTTATTTTAGACATAATTATCTAATTTATACTTTGTATTCTACTTTTTCATTTTTAAATAAAAATGCAAATAATATTAAAACACCGGCAGCAAAAAATGCTGGAAATATCCAAACATCTTGCCATGAGTGAACACCTTCACTAACTAAATTTTGATCTACAATTTCACCTGCAATCCTAAAACCAACCAACATCCCAACTCCGTAAGTTGCTAAGGTTATTAAGCCTTGCGCAGCACTTTTTATTTTCTCTCCTGCCTTAGAATCTGTGTAAATTTGACCAGAAACAAAGAAAAAATCGTAGCAAATTCCATGTAATGCTATACCTATAATTAACATAAAAATTGTATCACCTGAATCACCAAATGCAAACAATATATAACGAATTACCCAAGCCAACATTCCAAATAAGATTGTCTTTTTAAATCCATACCTTTTAAAGAAAAATGGTAATAACAACATAAAAGCTACTTCTGAAATTTGACCTAAAGTCATTTTTCCTGCTGGATTCTCAACGCCTATTTCTCCTAAGAATTGTCCAGCATGTTGATAGTAAAAAGCTAATGGAATACAAATCAAAATAGAGGATATAAAAAATATTAAAAAGTTTTTATCGCCTAGTAATTTTAGTGCATCTAGACCAATAATTTCAGAAAGAGAAGCTTTTTTATCTTTCATATTTGGCGGGGTCTTTGGAAGCGTAAAACTAAATAATCCTAATATGGCAGATACTATAGCTGTCATCAAAAATGTATTTCTTAACAACCCCGATTCTATTCCTTCTTTGGAATCCCATTGAAATAGAAAACTTATTGCTAATCCGGCAACTATCCAACCAACTGTTCCCCAAACTCTAATAAACGAAAATTGTTTTGCAGGGTCGTTCATTTGATTAAAAGACACGGAATTCACCAATGCTAATGTTGGCATATAAGCAATCATATACCCCAATACGTATGGATAAAAAGTTGAAAAATCAGAAGCTTGATACATCATGTACATCAAAACTGCTCCAATAATGTGCAACACTCCTAAAACTCTTTCTGCATTAAAAAAACGATCAGCGATTAAACCAATTACAAACGGAGCTATAATTGCTCCCCATGGTTGTGTTGAATATGCACTTGCTATTTCACCTCCATCAGATCCTAGAGAATTCGGTAAATAAATTCCTAAGGTAACAAACCATCCTCCCCAAATAAAAAACTCGAGAAACATCATAAATGAGAGCTGAATTTGAATTGATTTTTTCATAATTATTGTTTTTCTTTCTATTTTTATATCAAGGAATTAATTTATTTTTTTTTCAGAACTCAATAACAATTCTTTTGTAGCGAGTATTCCATCTCTTTCACTTAGTCTATTTCCTTCATATTCTACTCCAACAAAACCGGTATAGCCTGCATTTTTAACGAGTTGCATCATTTTCACAAAATCTATAGTGGTTTCATCCCCTTCTTTATCAAAATCATAGGACTTTGCACTTACGGCTTTTGCTGCTTTCATTAACAATTGAAGACCTTTATACTTATCAGGATAAACCTCTTTACACTCACCCCATTTTTCAGTAGGATTTTTTCTTTTAATACACCAATTACCAAAATCTGGTAATGTTCCACAATTATCCATATTTACTTCTCTAATCGCTGTCATTAATTTATCTGGATCTGAGGATAACCATCCATGATTTTCACAAAGGATGTTGATATTTTGAGTAGCTGCATATTCAGATAATTTTTTTAACCCATCTACTACTGTTGTCTTCCAGATTTCTGGATCATTTGTTCCAAAAGTATTAACACGGATTGAATGGCATCCTAATTTATGAGCAGCATCAACCCAACGTTTATGATTATCTACAGCCTCATTTCGCTTTGCTTGATCTGGATCTGCTAGATCACCTTCATTATCGACCATGATTAACACATTTTGAATACCTTCATTTTCACTTAGCTTCTTTAATGAATCTATTACAACATCAAATCCTAATTTTTCAATTTCTGACGTGTATAATTGACTCACATATTCTACTCCCTCAAAACCCATCTCTTTTGCTTGAGAGGCAAAATGAAAAGGGGATTTTTTTTCATCTATTACATACCTATGCAATGACCACTGAGCTAAGGATAGCTTAAAAAATGAAGGTTTTTGCAATGTCTCCCCTATCAGATGAGTCGTTTCTTTGTTGACCTCTTTTTTACATCCAGAAAGGGTTATACTTACTAACAAAAAGAGTAAAAAATAGTTTGTTTTAGAATTCATATTTATTTGAAAATTAAAATTTACGGGTGATCAAAGTATGCATTTGATCGCTAATTTATGTGTATAATTATTCAGTGAAAAAATTTAAACAAAATTCTAGGACATTCATTTATGAAATTGTCTATGAATTATTTCGATATTCTACAGGCGTAACTTTAACTTGTTTCTTAAAGGTAGTAGCAAAATATTGACTTGTTGAAAAGCCACAGATATAAGCGACTTCTGCAACACTCATTTCAGACTCTTCTGACAGTATTTTTTTTGCCTTTTCTATACGTTTTAACATCAAATATTTCATAGGGGTTAGATTGGTTAATTGCCAGCAATGGTGTGTAAATCTGGTTAAGCCCACCCCAGAAGATTTAGCCATCTTTTCTACGGTCCATTTTTCTGATAAATTGATTTCCAATTCTTTTAAAAACAATTGTACACTTCTAGAACTATTGGTTAATTTTTCATCTAAAGTAACATTATCTTCCAATAATAAATCTAAGAGCAACAATAATAACTCATTGACTAACAGTCGTATTTTTGAGGCATTACTTCCTTGAACATCTGAATCTACAATTTTCCCTATCCGTTGAAAACAATCTCTAATACTTTTATCTGATTTCCAATAAATTTTTTCGTTTTGTCTTAAAATAGTTGTCAATTTTTCAAGGTCTTTAGGAGCTAATACAACCCAATTTGGCCATTTCCAATTTTGATGTGGTCTACGCACATCCAAATCTAAAATAATCCAATAAAATTTCCCCATTCCAATATTTGGATTTCCAACTTTATGCTCTTCCCATGGTCTTGTAATAGTCAGATGATTTGGGAGTAGTTCCATTTCTTTATTCTCTTGTGAATATGGCATTGACCCTGATTCCAAAAAATGAATTTCTATGCCTTCATTTCTATGCCAATCCAACCCCCAATCTTGGGGTTCATTAGCATCCCAATACCCAATACTATTCAACCCATTTGTTTCATCAGTTAGACGTTTGCCCGGATAAGTGTGTCTTGCCAATGCATTAAATTTAAGTTTACCTCTTCGAACCGCATCAACTAAAGGAATACAGGTATCTGCATGATATTCAACTCCATTGATTTTATAGGGCGTAATATTTTGTATATTTATTTTCACTGAAAAATTTTGAACATAAAAAAAACGCAAATTAATTATTTTGGCTAAGAAATATGTAATTTTACATATAGAAAATTAAAAATCTTACAATAAAATTACTAAAAATTATATATTAATGAAGAATGATAAGGTAAAAATGGAGAATCTTCAATATGATGCTATTGTCGTTGGTACTGGTATTTCTGGAGGTTGGGCTGCAAAAGAACTTTGTGAGCAGGGGTTAAAGACATTGGTTCTCGAGAGAGGAAGAATGGTTAAGCATATTGAAGATTATACTACTGCACATTTAGACCCTTGGGATTTGCCAAACGGAGGAAAGCCATCGAAAGAGATTTTAGAACGCAAACCCAAGCAAAACAGAACAGGTTATACAACTCATGCTGCTCGCGAACATTTTTTTGTTGATGATACCGAACATCCTTACAATGAGAAAAGACGTTTTGATTGGATACGTGGATATCATGTTGGAGGTCGCTCTTTAATGTGGGGACGACAAAGTTATCGTCTTAGTGATACTGATTTTGAAGCAAACAAAAAAGAAGGAATTGCTGTCGATTGGCCTGTTCGTTACAAAGAAATTGAACCTTGGTATGATAAAGTTGAAGAATATATAGGGGTAAGTGGTGAAAATTTAGGCTTAAATCATTTCCCTGATCAAAAATTGTTAAAGCCTATGAATCTTAATTGTGTTGAAAAGGATTTGCAGGGGAAACTTGTTGAAAATTTTGATGACGGAAGAGTATTGACTATTGGGAGAACTGCACATATAACAGAAGGCACTAAAGAAGGAATAGGGAGAGGTACTTGTCAGTATAGAAATAGGTGTATGAGAGGGTGCCCATACGGAGCCTATTTTAGCAGCAATTCTTCTACTTTGCCTGCTGCGGAAGCTACAGGAAATATGACGCTAAGACCAAATTCAATTGTTCATGAGGTTATTTATGATGATACGACTAAGCTTGCAACTGGGGTTCGAGTGATCGATGCAGAAACAAAAGAAAGTTTTGTTTTTAAAGCAAAAGTTATTTTCTTGTGTGCTTCAGCAATTGCTTCTGCCTCTATTTTACTTCAATCTAAATCAGAGAGGTTTCCAAATGGTCTTGGAAATGATAGTGGTGAATTAGGACATAATATTATGGATCATCATTTTCATGTTGGTGCTTCTGCTATTGTTGAAGGGTTTGAGGACAACTATTTAAAAGGAAGAAGACCCAATGGCATATATATTCCACGATTTAGAAATTTAGGTGGCAAAACCGATGTTAAAAGCTTTAAAAGAGGTTATGGCTATCAGGGAGGAGCAAGTAGAGGAGATACTTCTGAATTGGTTGCAGAACTAAAATATGGCCCTAAATTAGCTGAAGCTATTTTAAAACCTGGACAATGGAAAATGAATTTATTGGCTTTTGGTGAAACTTTACCAAATCATAAAAATAGAATGTATTTAGACGAAGACAAAAAAGATCAATGGGGGCTTCCAACAATAACTTTTGATGCTGATTTTGGGGAGAATGAATTTGAAATGAGAAAGGATATGCAGGAACAGGCAAAAAAAATGTTAGAGACTGCTGGGTACAAAAATATAAAAGGGTATGACAATGGGGGAAAGGCAATGGGGCTAGGAATACATGAAATGGGAACTGCCAGAATGGGAAAAGACCCTAAAACGTCTGTCTTAAATAAATATAATCAAATACATGCTTGTAAAAATGTTTATGTTACTGATGGTGCCTTTATGACCTCTTCTGGATGTCAAAATCCATCATTAACCTATATGGCATTTACTGCTAGAGCAGCAAATCATGCAGTTAAAGAAATTAAAAAGAACGCTTAAAAAATACATATATGAAACGTAGAGACGCATTAAAAAATATTGGACTAGCGGCTGGATTTGCCATAGCTACTCCTACTATTTTAAGTATTTTGCAAGGCTGCACAAGTGAATCAAAATCGTGGATTCCAAGCTATTTAACTGAAGACGAAAAATCAGTAGTAACAAATATTGTGGATGTTTTCTTACCTAAAACAAAGGATACTCCTTCTGCTAATGAAGTAAATGTTCCTCAATTTATTGATCGATATATTTTTGAAATTTTGAATGACAAAAATCAACAATTAACAAGAATTGCTTTCAATAAGATTATTACCCAGTTAAAAGTTGACAACCCATCATCGTCTATAAATGAGCTAAATCCTGATAACTATAAATCTCTCTTAGAAAATTATATGCTCTTAGAGAATGAAATTGACCAAGAAAGAGTGGCTAATCCAGATTCAGAAGAAATGACACTTTCTGAGTTTTTAAATCAACTTAAGTGGATGACAATTAATGCCTATAAAAACTCTGAAGAAGTTGGTGAAAATATTTTAGCCTATGACCCAATCCCTACAACCTATTATTGTGGAGATTTACAAGAACTTACTGGGGGAAAGTCATGGTCTCTATAAAATAATCAAATTTTATCTATTCATTATTCTATTAAAATAATGAATATGTACAACTTATAAAACCTAATTAATGAATCGATTTTTAATTCTAATATTCAGTCTTATGCTTGTGATTAGCTGTCAGAACGCTAAAAAACAAAAGCCTCAAAAAAAGATAAAGACAACTTTATCAAAAAAACAGCAGACTGCTCCTCCTACAAAGACAAATGTAGTTGTTGATAAAAACGGTGTAGCCAATGTAATCATTACTTCAAATGATGGAATGAAATTTGATGTTCGGAAAATTAATGTAAAAGCAGGTCAAAAAATTAAACTGACTCTTAAGCATACTGGAAAATTAGATAAGAAAATCATGGGTCATAATGTTGTTTTCTTAAAAAATACCATCAAACCATCTACCTTTGCAATCAAAGCAGGATCCTATAAAAATAATGACTATATCCCAGAAGGAACAACAGATGTTATCGCTCATACAAAAATGATTGGCGGTGGAGAAACTACTTTTATAGAATTTACAGCTCCAGAATCTGGAACATACAATTACATTTGTAGCTTTCCAGGACATTATGCTATGATGAAAGGAAAACTTCTGGTTGAATAATTTGGTAAGGTTTACAGCAGAAAAAACTAAAAATATTCCTTTCTCAAAATTAAATTAACGTTACCAATTAATGGTCATTTGATAATGACTGTAAAAAACTCTATATTGTTGATCATTTAAAAATCAACACCTTATGAAAAAAATATTCTTATTTGCATTCCTATGCGCATTTACAATTGGTTGTGAACAGAACAATCAAACTCCTGAAAATTCTAAAATGAATGTTTTCAAGAAAAATACTGAAACTACAAAAGCTTGGCTAGATGCTTTTGTACGAAATGATTCTACCGCCTTCTTTTCTGATAAATATATGAGTGAAGACTTTATCTGGTCGCCTCCAGCTGTAGGAATGGATTCACTTCCAAAAGCAGAATGGGAAAAAGCGTTCCGTTTCTTTATGTCAAACTACGATAATAAAAAATTAACAAACCCTCAGTATTTTGCCGCTTTAGGTGAAGATAATTTACCTGACGGAAATGTAAGAGCTTATGGAACTTGGACCTCTAATTTTGCTTCTAATGGGAAAAAAAGTATGCTTAAATGGTATGCTGTTCTTCAATTTAATGAAGAAGGTAAATTATCTCACTACATGGAATGGTATGACTCAGCAGACTTATCGAAAGAGTTTGATTAGTTTTCCTATTTCTTAAAAAAATAAAATCAACTAAATAATTAATCAAATGAAGAAAATTATATTATTATTTTTAGCGACAACTTTATTTATAAGCTGTAATAGCTCAACGATCTCTGTTGAAAATATAAAAAAGAATACAGAGCCAGAAGGTCCTCACACATCTAAAGAATGGAAAATTTGGGCTTACAGTACTGCAGCTCCATCATTTATTGCCGATAACTGTTCAGTAATTGATGTTGATGGAACTGTTTTAAGAGAAGGAACAAATGGATGGACTGCCATGGCTGCAAATCCAAGAGGAATGTCTGACCCTGAAAATGGATGGAAAAATCCTCACGAAGCAATGCCTATGGTTGGAGATGGCCCAGCGATGCAATGGGCAATGGCTTATATGGGAGGAAAAACACCTCAAATGGATACGGACGGCTGGGCATGGATGCTCCATGGAGATATGGGTGAAGACAATACAAAACAGTTAGTTTTTAACAAGGAAGATGCAGCAGAAGGTCAATGGATTGAATCAGGAGCACATTTAATGCTTTTCCCCAAAGACCCAGCTTCGTTAGAAGGACAAACTACTAACTTTAATACTGGAGCACCTTACGTAATGTTTAAAGGGACTGGGTACGATCATTTAATGATTCCTGTTGAAGGGTATTACGAATATCAAGATCCTAAATAATTATTTATTAAAAAACCTCCATTAAGGAGGTTTTTTTAATATGATATGAATAAGCGCTCTATGATAATAGTAACTCTTTTAAAATGATCTTTTATTGGTTCGTAATTTTTAATACTGCGTTATTTTTAAATTGATATTCTTGCTTACTTTCAGGGCATGTCGCTAATCCTCGATTATTAAAATTTAGTCGATGCCCGTATTCACTAATCCAACCTATCTGTTTAGAAGGGTTCCCTACGACTAAAGCATAGGGTGGCACTTCTTTAACAACCACAGCACCGGCTCCAATAAAAGCATATTCTCCAATATCATTCCCACAAACAATAGTTGCATTTGCGCCTATAGTAACTCCCTTTTTCACCAATGTTTTTTTATACTCATTTCTTCTTTTTATAGCACTCCTAGGATTTATAACATTTGTAAAAACCATCGAAGGTCCCAAAAACACATCATCTTCACAAACAACTCCAGTATAGATAGATACATTATTTTGAACTTTCACATTATCTCCTAAAATTACCTCTGGAGATACCACAACGTTTTGACCGAGATTGCAGTTTTCTCCAATAATGGAATTAGACATAATATGACTAAAATGCCATATTTTAGTACCACTCCCTATTTTACAGTCATTATCTATAATCGCTGAATCATGAGCAAAATATAGTTCCATAGAAAAAAAGTTAAGTTTTGAAATTCGAAATTACAATTAATTTTCGAAATCTATTACTACTAAAATTATCAAAATGTATCTACATCAATCCTCATCGGAAGAGTATACTTCACATCAACAGTTCTCCCTTGTTGCATTCCTGGTTTCATTTTTGGTAATAATTCAATAATTCGATGAACTTCTTTATCTATTTTTGGATGAGGTGTTCTCGAGACAATATTAGTTACTTGACCGAGTTTATCAATTTTAAAAATCATAATTACTCTTTTTCTTCCTGGTATTAATCCTAATTCATTTGGCAGATCAGTATCAAATTCTTTTTGAAAATGTTTTTGTATTTTTTTGTTAAAACAATCTTTTAATTTTTGATTATTCCCCTTGCATCCTGGAAATACTGGTGCATTTTCGACAAAAATCATTGGAACATCTTCGATAAACTCTTCCTCAACAGAAAGTTCTTTTATTTGATTATAATACGTTTGTTCTTCAGGATCAGAAACTATCGGAGTCTTTAATTCTTCTAGAATCTCAACATCTTTTTTTAGATCAATAATATCATCTTTAACTTTGGTGATTGCTTTAGGAATTGTTGGTTCTATTCTTTTGGTAATAACAACCTGTTCTTCTGAGTAAAACAAAAGAGTCATTGGTTTTTGAAACTCTTTAAAATTTGGCTTTAAGATCATTGTTGATTCTACAAATTGATAGGTGATAAAAAGAGCTACAACTATGCCTAGCTGAAGAAATAATATGCTATGGTTGTTTAAATTGTACTTCGGATTTTTCTTATTTTCCATTGATTTTCTTTTAGAATAATAACTCTAAAACAAAGAGTATGCCAATAAAAAAACCCAACTGATTTAGCTGGGTTTAATTTGTCTATTTTAAATATGCTTATTCTACATCAATTCTCATTGGTAGTGTATATTTTACTCCTACTGCTTTCCCTCTTTGTCTTCCAGGTTTCATTTTAGGAAGTAATTTAATAATTCTAATCGCTTCTTTCTGTAGTTTTGGGTGTGGTGCTTTTGCTCTAATTCCGACAATGTCACCATTCCTGTCGATCTTAAAAAGCATGATTATTCTTTTTTTACCAGGTGAAAGCCCTAAATCATTTGGTAAATCAGCATCAAATTTCTTTTGAAAGTGTTTCTGCATTTTCTTATTAAAACATGCTTTTAACTGTACTTTATTTCCTTTACATCCCGGAAATACAGGCACATCTTCAATAATGGTAAATGGCACATCTTCAATAACTTCTTCTACTTCTTCTACTTCTTCTATTTCTTCAACCTCAACCGCTTCGGTTTCATCAGTTTCTGTAGATTCTATAACAGTTTCCTCAACCTCTTCTTCATCTTCGACAACTTCAATTTTTTCTGGCGTTGGCGGTGGTGGAGTTTTTGGAATCTCTGGCTCAATACGTTCAGTAATTGGAATTTCTTCCTCCATATCGGCATTCATTGACACATCTCCTAAATCACCAAATTGGCGATCAAAAGTCTTTTTTTCAATAGCTACATAAGTAACAAAAAGTGCTAAAACTAAGCCTAATTGCATAAATAACTTACTGTAGTTTTCTAGATTTGATTTTGGATTTTTCTTGATTTCCATTCCTGAAAGTTTTTATAATTCGCTAATTTAACTAAATTATTATTTTATGTAAAAGATTTAACATTAAAATACTTGATTTTTTTTTTCAAATAAATGAAATGCTAAAACAGCAAACACAACTCCAATAGTATTAGCTACGATATCTAAAAAGCTTGCTGTTCGATGAGACGTTGCTGTTCCTTGAACAACTTCAATAATGATGCCGAAAATAATACATGCTAAAATTATGTATTTTATCTTCTTATGAAATGTTTTTTTCTTTGAAAAAGCATAAAGCCAAGAAAATGTTAGACAAAAATAAGCGATCAAATGATTTATCTTATCAGATTCGGATGAAATAGAAAGATTGTCGTCCTTTATAAGACTAAGAATAGTAATTGAAATTGTAATGATAATAGCTAGATATATAGCGTTATCCACTAATAAGTTTTTGATAGGCTTCAGCATCCAATAGATCTCCAATTTGTGAATCGTCTTTAATAAAGATTTTTATCATCCATCCTTTTCCATAGGGATCTGTATTGACAATTTCAGGTTCATCTTCAAGCTCTTCGTTAAATTCAATAACATCTCCAGAAAGTGGCATAAATAGGTCTGACACAGTTTTTACTGCTTCTACAGAACCAAATACTTCATCTTTTTCAACAGAATCGTCTAACGTATCTACATCTACATAGACAATGTCTCCTAGCTCTCCTTGAGCAAAATCAGTAATCCCTACAGTAGCTGTAGTTCCCTCTATTTTAATCCACTCATGGTCTTTTGTGTATTTTAATTCTAATGGAATATTCATTTTAAATAATTATTTTTAATTAATTTCCTCCTCCTAAATTGTAAATAAAATTAAATCCTGCGTTAATTGATTGTCTAGGAAAGGTTGTTGAAATCTTATATCTAGACGTTTGATGGTTGTAATAAAACGACGCTGTTAAATTACTATTTAATCTATAATCTGCAGATAATTTTATTGAAAATAATTTTTGCCCCCCACTAATCTGATCGTTATCAAAATCTACGGATCTAACAATTGTAATATTATCTCGTAATGAAACATCTGCTCTGAGGTTTACATCACCTTTTAGTGTTACTTTTTTTCCTGTGAAAGATGTTTTCATTTTTACATCTTTAAATACATACCCAAAGCCAAAAATATACTCTTTCCCTTGAATATCTGTTAACGTGCTATTATTAAAATTTAAGGTAAGTGTTCTATCTCTTTTAATTTCTCCTTTCATAGAAAAAGAATTCTTCATTTTCATATCTACTCGGATAAGGGGTGAAAATTCATCTACTAAAGTTGCTGATGATATCAAAATATCAGATTCAAAATTCCCCGCAGCGTTGGTAAGAGTTGGATTGTTTGAATCAAATTGTAAATTATTTGTGAAATTAGAAATTGTGTAGGATGACTTATAACCATGACTAATACTAATACTGCTAAAATTACTTTTAAACCATTTGTATTTCATCAGCCCTGTATATCGGAGGTTCCAAGAGGGTATCGGTATATCTCTAAATATCCCTAATTTAACTTTCCCTGCATCTTTCCCCGAATAGGCTGCTAAAAATGCTGGTAATAAAACATCTTGACTATTATTGCCATATCCAATAACTGTTCCATCTGTTGGGTTTATATTTGCTGGATCATCTATATTTATTCCTGCCTCTTCTCCTAATCTTTTTGAAACAGCAACTCTATTTGTCCTCAATTGTTCAAATATTTCGTCTCCATCTTTAAAGGCTGTTGAAAACATCGAGTAACTAGTGCTAAAATTTCCTGTTATAAAAGCTGGAATTGTTTCATCTATGAAACCATCTCCGTCAGGATCATTAGAATCTACTCTAATGTCTAATTGTTGCGCTAAACTTCGAGTATTAATTCTGTTTCCAATGATTTCAATAGATAAATCCTTGAGAGGTTTTAAAGAAATATTATAATCTAATTTGTCGTAGTGAGTTCTAGTATACGTTTTATCATAATAATCTTCTCCATCTGCTCTTGGGGCAATCAACCATCCATTTTCTAAGGCTCTATTTCTTATGTCTACTTGACTCCCAAAAACAAACCCTAAAGAAGGGGCTAATCCTCCATCAAATCTATTTCTTCCCAAGAAACCAACTTCTGGCTCATATCCTGGTAATAGTTGTCCATTATTTTCTGAATAACTTAATTTAGCAGTTTTTATAGAAGTAATTATGTCATAAAACCCTTTTAAAACTTTCTGTCCAAAAGGTTGATTCTTTCTTTTTCTTTGTGAAACTTGAGCTGGTGCAGATGACCCATTTAGCGAGTTAGTTTTGGATTTACTTCTATTTTTTTTCTTGACAAATAAATTTTCAAATTTTGTATCCTTATAGAGCTTGGCAAGATTAAGGGTTCCATTTAAATTATGAGTATTTGCATTTTGGATTAAATTTCCAACTTTTTCTACAATTGTGGCATCTTGAGAGGTTGCTCTCCAATCAAAATTTGCCGTATATGCATAATCTAAACCTATAAATCCTAAATAAGGAATTTTATTAATTGGTAATTTATAAGTAGCATTTAATTTTTGACTGTATTGCGTAGGTCTTCCTATATTGAAAAAATTATTAAAAATTTCTAAATCATCTCCATTACCAAATGTATCATAGATGTAATTGTTCGTTGCATTAAGACTAACTGTTAATGATCGTGTAAAATTAAACGCTAATGAATAATCCCAATCAAAAAGAAATCTTCGTTGCCTTAGAGTTGGTTGTGGGCTTAATCCTTCAACTAAATTTCTTGATCGCTGCTCATTAAAACTTCTGTCAATTCTTGAATTAATCGCTAGAGTCGTTGGTAACAAATTCAAATTAATATCTCTAATTAGTTGTAAGTATTTACTTTTAAACAATTCTTTTTTCTTGAAAGGCTCTATAAATGTTGGTTTAAATGAATAGTTGTATGATGCAGATGCATTTACATTTTGATTTACAGCCCTCTCTATATTATAATCTCTATGAGAAACTTCATTAAAAGAGTAAGATACTGATAGATTTTCAACATCATAAAACTTAGGTTTTCTTGAAGACTCTGAATTTCTATTTTTTCTAACGTTGATAAAACTAATACTTTTTCGCTTTGTATAATCTCTGGATATATCTGTCCCTCTTGGAATGGTGGAAGGTAAATTGGCTGCCTCTACTTCTGATAATTCTACGTCTTGGTATTGAGGATCAAATTTTGGATCTATAAATGTTTCGCCAATACTGTAATTCATCGGTAGTTGAACTCCCCACTTCTTGGGCATCATTTTACCTAGATTAATACTTGTTGAGATATCATATTGTTTTGTTTCATCCAAAGATCTTTGACTGACTCTATCTTCTACATTCCCAAATCCAACAGTTTGCATTCTCCCAGTCATTGAGATATCGGCAAGATCTGCAAAATTTGCGTCTGCACTCACTACTGCAGCCCAACCACCATCATTATCAAATCCTGCTGATCTAAGTTCATTAAACCAAACTTCAGCACTTTTTTCTGTAGGTGAATCATTTCTAATTCCTAGCATGATTGTCCTTATTTGAGACAATGTTGGGCTTCCTTTAACTCTAAGAACATAATTTTCATCTCCATTCGATACGGTGAATAATTCATTTATAGGAGCATTAGCTATATCTCTAGCTAGTTTTATTTTTCCTAATTGCTCTAATAAAATTTCTAAATTATTTGCTTCAGGCCAAGCCTCTAATGGGGTAGGATTTGTTAATTTAGTGGAGAGTTCCAAAGGAAGTTCTATCTGATAAAAGTTATCATTTAAATCTGTTCCAAGTCTAATAATAGAAACCATCTCATTATTTAGGACAGATGGATCTGTTGGTGCCTCTAGATGCATAAACATTTTAAGTTCCTTATACCTACGTAAATCAACACTTATGTTTTTATAAATAGCTCTAATTTTGTTTTGCGGGAGGTCAGTCACTTTCAAAGTTACTGATTGTTCATTTTGTTGTTGGACTGTTGTACTCCCTTGCAATCTTTCCCTTAAAATCCCGGGAGGTAACTCGTATCTGCCTTCATTCTGTTCAATGTTTACTACCCCAACTTCAAAATCATTTAATTCATCTTGAGTTAGTCCTTGATCTGGAGTTAACGCTGGATCTAGTGTTCTTGTATAACGCCTCCAATCTCCTCGTACCAAATCTAATTCGCCAAAACGTAAAATTACAGGCATTCGGAAATTAGTCATATACATTCTAATAAAACGAATACTATTAAAATCAGAAATTCCATTAATTTTTTGTTCAGGTCTTACATTTCTGATTGGGATTCGAAATTGATACCAAGTAGCTGTTTGATTTTCTCCGTTTTTGAGAGTCACCGGAGTCTCCTTTTTATCGACAATAAAATTTTGTCCAACTATAAAATCACTACTGTTTAATGAAACTTTATATTCAAAATAGCTTTCTACCGTATTCATTGTTTGATCTTTGTTAATGTCTTCAACATCAGGATATGTAGTTGCAGAAGTTGGATACGATTCTGTAGATTGATTTAATGTTGGTGAATTCCCTTGGGTATTATTAAATAATTTATATCTCGATATAATTGAAGCATCTAAAGTCTCATAATCACCTCCTCGATAATACTTGTAATTATCTGAAGCAGGATCTGCTAGACTTGCCAATTCTGGAAATCGAAGTCTTTCTTCTTCATCTGATAATCCGTCTAATCCAATATCTTGTCTAATTCTTGAAGCATCATCTTCATCAAAAGCATAGATAATTGAAGGATTTGAAGGAACATTTCCCCAGGTTGTCGATATTATGTTGGTCGTTAAATCATTGGTTGGCAAGCCATTTTCATACATTTTTCGATTATCTTTCAAAATATCTTCAGAAATATTTCCTAGATTTATGTATAAATCTCCAACTTGATTTTGAGGGTCTTGTGGATTAATATCAGAAGGCAAGCCTTCTTCATTGGTAATGGAATAATTAGTATAAGGATCCATCATCCAAAACTGAATATATTCTACATTTGCTTGCTCAAAATTATTGGTCGTTAAGGGCCTCATGATTCCTGCCCATCTGTCTTCTGGATTTTCAAGCAATGATGGATTTTGGTTGTCTGATGGCTGTTCAAAATTATAGGGTCCTCTTTCTCCTGGAAAATAGGCTAAATCTAATGTTCTTACTAAAGTTTGTTGTGTAACATCTAATTCTTGATTTGGAAACAATTCATCAAAATTTATTTGCCTTGTTTCTGCTCTTGATTGTTCGTCAGCATTAATATTATTAGGGGTATTGCCTGCTCCATAAAATATTGGGTCTATAGAATACCATGCTAACCTCGCTCTTTGATAGTTGTAACTAAGTTCATTGCTTAAATTCCCATTAAAACTAGGAAATGTTGGGGTGTCTGGTGTACTTGCTGTATACCATTGTAAAGGAGTTAATAAGCTAATTGGTATTTGAGAGGTTTCAAAGTCATCAATGTAAGCGGTTGAAGATCCAGCAACATCAATTCCACTTGGAGAGCCTGGAATTAAGTATGCCATATCTGCTCTCACAGATAGGTTTGAAGGAGCATCTGTATCAACAAAAGGCAACTTATTAGCCAATTTGGTAAATACGGGCATCTCTGAAGAAAAATCTACATTCATTCCCAACATCGTGTTATTAATGGGCTCTCCTCCAAAATTTACTTTTGGGGTTAATGGTCTTTCATTAACGTTTAAAATAGTGGCTCCTAAAATAAAGTTTTCATTAAAATTATGCTCAATATCAATACCCATAAATGTTTTTCTTTGTTGATTAAAGACAGCATTATTCTCTGTTGATACTTGAATAGGGATTCCTGAGGATTGTAATCCTGGATCTAAAATTTGAACACGACCTGCCATATAGTCAACCACATAATCAATCCCTTCTACAAGCTGCCTTCCTCCTGCGGTTACTGTTACAGACCCTCTAGGTACATTATAAGCGTTTAATGGAATACCTCCGCTGTTTTCTGACTTAAAATACCCTTTTAATAAGAATTTATCTTTATTTTGATTGTTGTTTTTTACATTAATTTTTGTGTCTAAATAGAGTTCATCAAACACATATAATTCGATATCAGAAGAAACGTCAAAATTAGATTGCAATGCGTTACCAAAAGGTTCTGCTTGTGGAAAAATTACATATCCATTTTGTGAGTTCACTGTTACCCCTTCTATATAGTCAAAATATCCATCAGGTGTTTGATATTGAGTTTGATCAAGTCTATCTAAATTAAAAACTTGTAGAAGAGGAATATTTGAGATTCCTGGCGTTTGAGCATTTTGTAGAGTATTGGACCCTATTCCCGTTTGGTCATCTCTATATTGGATTTCAAAACGAAACCCTTCTGGGCTTAATGGAGAAGCGCCAAGGGCATAGATATTTTTCATCATTAAATTCCAAGTAGGAAATGCTTCTTCTACTCCAGATACTGTTCTTTTGGTTGTTAAAATCTCACTTCGTAATAACTTTACTGCTAAATTTTCTGGGGCTGAAATTCCATCATTTGAAAACTCACCAACTTTAAATGAAGTTCCTCCATTCGAAGCTCCAACAACAGTATATTCATAGGCAACGGCTAAAACTTCACCATCATTCAATCTTCTGTTTAAAGAGATAAAACCCAACTGAGAATTTAAGGTATATTCATTTGGTTGTAATTTTCTTGCATTTTGTAATAAACTATAATCAGTCCCTTGACTCATTCCATAGGTCCCTGAAAGGTAATTGTCTACCGAAGCAATATCTCTTATTTGAGGATTTATTAAAGCATTAGAAATGTTGTTCGATTCGTTTGTTGGTAATTTTACTCCATTTACATTAGGTGCCAAGGGTGAAGGAACTACTAAACCATTCAGGCTCACATAATCTTCTGCTTCAGGTTCTGCAATATCTGCTAAAGCAACAATACTTCTGAAGTCTTCTACTGAAGAGTTTCTATTTGTGATCCATATTTCAATTCTTGTAATATTAATTGGACTACTAACAAGAGGATAGTTTTGTAATGATTTCGAAAAGTTTTCTCTAAAATATTGCGAAAGAAAAAAGTGTCTGTCATTGTCATAATCAGTAGCTCTTAACTCAAACTCTTGAATCGATGATCCTCCTTCCGCAGTAACTGTTGTGCTCTCTGAATTTTGCTGAGAAAAAACAGCCGTAATATTTGTTTTCCCAAATTGAAGTTTTGTCTTTAAACCAAATAAACTTTGAGCTCCGTTTATTAAGGAGTTTTTGATTGGCATAGAAATATTACCTGCTTCAATTCCTTGAATAATACCGTCTTCACCATATTTAATATCAGATAATGATGGCGGGATAAACTCTACTTTAATTAAGTTTTGAAAATCAAAGGTAGATTGTGTGTCATAATTAGCCGTTAATTTTAATCTTTTTCCTATTTCTGCTTGAATCCCTGCATTTATCTGTTGGTCAAAATCAAAAGTAAAGCTACTTCTATTTTGTTCTGACAATTGAGGGTTGTCTGTTTTTTGATAAATAAACCCTATCTTTAAGTTAATATTTCCTGTTGGAGTAATTTTTATTTCATTCCCTCCAAAAATAGTCTCAAAAAACTTAGAATTCACATAATAGGTGGGCAGTAAGTCTTTTTTAGCATTGGAATTTTTACTATTTTGAGCAGCCACTTTACTTTTAAAGTACTCTAAAATATCTCTTTTTAATCGATATTTTTCGTACTCTTCTGGAGTCATAAAAATTGGTGTTTTGATATAATATTCTCCTACCTTCTCAACAAATACGTATTTATCAAGCACCTTATCATAAATCACCTCAATCTTAGATGGGTATTTTAATCTCATTTTCCCTGTTTGAAAATGATTAAAATTATATGTAAGAGCTAAAGTATCTTTATTATTTGGGTTCGTTTGTGCTTCTGCCATAGAGGCAAAACCAACTAAAAACAAAATCCATATAATGTATTTTTGAGACCAATTCAATTTACTATAAATTCTTTAATGCTTTTTTGATTAATAATTCAACGGTTTCATCTGGGACCTCTTTCAAAATTTCTGTAATTACTTTTTCAGATTGTTTTCTATGAAACCCTAAAACTTCTAATGCAGATAACGCTTCTTCTTTATTAGTATTGTTTGTAGTAAGATAAACTTCATCAATGTCAAACGTTTTTAAAATTTTATCTTTTAAATCTACTATCACACGTTGAGCTGTTTTTGCTCCAATCCCTTTAACTGATTGAATTAACGTAACGTTGTCGGAGGCTATAGCATTTTGAATTTCTTCTGAGCTCATAGAAGAAAGCATTGTTCTGGCAATACTAGGTCCAACTCCAGAGACTGAGATGAGTAATTTAAAAATTTCTCTCTCTTTCTTACTTATAAACCCATATAATGTATGCGCATCTTCTCTAATTGATAAATGAGTAAATAATCTCACATTTTCATCATCTGGTAAAGATGAAAAAGTTTGTAATGAAATATGCAATAAATATCCTACTCCTGAGCAATCTACAACAATAAATGTTGGATTTTTCTCTACTAGTCTTCCTCTAATTTGTGTAATCATTTGTCTATTTTCTTACTCGATTGTAATAAATAATTTATTTTTTTCGTTGTTTTTGTTGAGCATCAACTACTGCAACAGCAGCCATATTTACCATTTCATCTACACTTGCGCCAAGCTGGATAATATGTGCTGGTTTTTTAAACCCTAAGATAATTGGACCAATAGATTCTGATCCATCGATCTGTTTTAGTAATTTGTAAGTAATATTTGCCGATTCTAAATTAGGGAATATTAATACGTTTACTTTTTTACCATTTAATTTTGAGAAAGGGAATTCTTTAGCGAGTAATTCTGGATTTAATGCAAAATCTGCTTGTAATTCTCCATCAATTACAACATCGGGAAAATGTCTATGAATATAAGAAACTGCATCTTGAATTTTTTTGGAGCTTTCTGACTTTGAAGAACCAAAATTTGAAAATGATAACATCGCTGTATTAGGTTTCATCCCAAACATTTTTGCAATCTTATAGGTCATTTGTGAAATTTTAGCCAAATCTTTTGCAGTTGGATTAATGTTAATGGTCGTATCTGCCAAAAACATTGGTCCTTGCTTAGTTAACATTAGATTTGTTGCAGCAATTCTAGTCACTCCCCTATCTTTACCTATTAGCTCAATCATTGGTTTGACAACGGTTGGATAAGGCCTAGAATAGCCTGTAATAAGGGCATCTGCTTCTCCTTCATTAACCATCATAGCAGCAAAATAATTACGCTCTCGCATTAGTTTTTTTGCTTGAATAAGACTAATTCCTTTCCGCTGTCTTGTTTCCCAATATTTAACAGCAAAACGATTTCTTCGATCAGTCTCTTTATCAGTTTTAGGGTCATAAATTGGTACTTCAGCTGTAAATCCTAATTCTTCTTTTAAGGCTAAAATAACCTCTTTCCTTCCAAGAAGAATTGGGTGCCCTATCTTTTCTTCATACACTCTTTGAGCAGCTTTTAAAACATCTAAATGATCTGCTTCTGCAAAGACGACACTTTTAGGTTTTCTCTTTGCTCTATTATGTAATAATCTTATTTCCTTACTTCCTATACCGGATCTATCCATTAATTGATCTCTGTATTTATCCCAATCTATAATGGGCTCTTGAGCAACTCCCGAATCTATTGCTGCTTTTGCAATTGCTGGTGGAATTTCATAAATTAATCTTGGATCAAAGGGTTTTGGAATAATATATTCTTTCCCAAAAGAGAGACTTACTTCATCATAAACAATATTTACTTGTTCTGGAACTGATTGCTTGGCTAAATCTGCTAAAGCGTTTACCGCAGCCATTTTCATCTCTTCGTTAATTTTAGAAGCTCTAACATCTAAAGCTCCTCTAAATATAAATGGAAATCCTAAAACGTTATTTACCTGATTAGGATGATCTGATCTTCCTGTTGCCATAATAATATCGTCTCTTGTAGCACAAGCAACATCATAAGGAATTTCTGGAACTGGATTAGCCATTGCAAAAACGATAGGGTCTTTAGACATCGAAATCAGCATTTCTGGGCTTACTATATTTCCTTTAGACAACCCTATAAACACATCTGAATTCCGCATCGCTTCATCTAATGTATTTATCTCTTTATTTGTTGCAAATTCTTTCTTCTGAGATGTTAAATTATCTCTGTCTTTTCTGATAACTCCCTTGCTATCACACATTATAATATTTTCTTTCTTGGCACCTAATCTTAGATATAATCGAGTGCAAGATATGGCAGCTGCTCCAGCGCCGTTAACAACAATTTTAACTTTAGAAATATCCTTTTTTATGATTTCTAAAGCATTCTTAAGTGCAGCAGCAGATATAATTGCAGTTCCATGCTGATCATCATGCATTACAGGAATATCTAACTCTTCTTTTAATCTTCTTTCAATTTCGAAAGCTTCTGGGGCTTTTATATCTTCTAGATTAATCCCTCCAAATGTGGGAGCTATTGCTTTAACAGTTTCTACAAACTTGTTGACATCAGTTGCGTCTATTTCGATATCAAAAACATCAATATCAGCAAATATTTTAAACAATAATCCTTTTCCTTCCATCACTGGCTTAGAGGCTAGCGGACCAATATTTCCCAGGCCTAAAACAGCGGTTCCGTTTGTGATTACTGCTACTAAATTACTTTTAGCAGTATATTTATAAACGTTCTTTTTATCTTTTGCAATTTCCAAACAAGGCTCGGCTACACCGGGGGAGTATGCTAAAGCTAAATCATGTTGAGTAGTGTATTTTTTGGTAGGAACAACCTCTATTTTTCCTGGCTTTGGTTTGGCGTGGTATACTAAAGCTTCGTGCCTTTTTCTAGAATCACTCATAAAATATTACTTATTTAGGACCATACAAATATAAACTTTATCAGACAAAGAGATTCATAGAATTTCAAGACTTTATTGAAACTCCCTTTAACAAAATTTGAATCGAAGAGCTATTAGATATTCAATATATTTGTTTGCAAAAACATAACGCTGTATTATGAAAAAAATCATTTACGCTTTTATTTTATTTTTTTGTTATCCTGCAATTGCTCAAATAAAAGGAACCATTACAGATTTAAATGAAAACCCACTCTCCTTTGTAAGTATTTATTTAGACAACACTATTACGGGAACAACTTCTAACGATGATGGATATTACGAGTTAGATCTAAATAAAACAGGTGATTATATTGTTGTTTTTCAGTTTTTAGGATATAAAACTATCAAAAAAGCTATTTCTATTAATCAATTCCCGTTTGAAGTAAATGTAATTTTAGAAAATGAGACTATTGTTTTAAATGAAATTTCTATCGATAATGTGGAAAACCCTGCAAATACAATTATCAGAAATGCCATCGATAATAAAGAAAAAAATACGAATACTTTTAAAAAATATACTGCTAACTTTTATTCCAGAGGGATCTTTAAAATTAAAAATGCTCCAAAAAAAATATTAGGCCAACGGTTAGGAGACTTTGGAGGAGGATTAGATTCTACAAGAACAGGGATTATTTATTTATCTGAAACTATTTCAAAAATATCATATCAAAAAAAACCTAATAAGTTTAAGGAAAAAATTATTGCCTCAAAAGTAAGTGGTTCTGATAATGGAATCAGTTTTAACAGGGCTGAGGAGGCAAATTTTGATTTTTATCAAGAGGGTGTTTCTATAGCGGATAACAATTTAGTATCTCCTATTTCAAGTGCAGCTTTTGGCTATTATCAATATCAACTTGAAGGTTCTTTTTACGATAAAAATAACCGATTAATTAATAAAATAAAAGTAATTCCGAAAAGAGAGGGTGATCGAGTTTTTAGCGGGTTTATTTATATAGTAGAAGAAGACTGGGCACTCTATGGAATTGATTTGGTTGCCACAGGGAAACAAGTCGGAATTCCAATAATTGATCTATTAAAATTTAAACAAGATTATAATTTTTCTGAAATAAATAATGCATGGATAAAAATTTCACAGACCATAGATTTTAAATTTGGAATCTTTGGAGTTAATATCGATGGCCGTTTTTCTGCCGCTTATTCTAACTATAATTTTTCTCCTAATTTCAAAAAACAAACGTTTACAACTGAAGTTTTATCCTTTGAAAATGGTGCTACCGAAAAAGATTCATTTTTTTGGAGCCAACTTAGACCTGTCCCATTAACCAATGAAGAAGTTCGAGATTATACCTTAAAAGACAGCATACAAGTAATTAGAAAGTCTAAGAAATATTTAGACTCTATCGATCAAAAAAACAATCAGTTTAAATTAGGTACACTTATTTCAGGTTATACCTACAGTAACTCATATAAAAAATGGTCTCTTTCTATCGATTCTCCAATAAAAAGTCTTGCTTACAATACGGTACAAGGGTGGAATGTATCCACAGGTATAAAATATTTTAAACGTCTCGATGATAAAGGGAAATGGATTAGAGCTGGCATTAATATTACCTATGGTCTATCAGAAAAAAAAGGTAGACCCATGTTTTATTTCACCAAAAAATGGAATAATCTTCAACGACCAACCTTCACATTTTCAATTGGAAATATAACCAAACAATTTAATGATAACGATCCTATTTCTAGATTTCACAATACGGTTTATTCCTTATTTTTTAAAGAAAATTATCTAAAAATATATGAAAAGAAATTTAGTAAAGTCTCTTACTCAAAAGAGGTAATTAATGGTATTTACTTAACAAGTTCTCTAGAATATGCTCAAAGAAATCCATTGTTTAATACTACAAAACATGTAATCTTTGGAAGAAATTTCCCTTTCTTATCAAATAATCCTTTCGATCCAACTAATTTTTCTTCCTCGTTTGCTACTCATACTATTTCATCATTGAATATAGGTGCTACTTTTGTTTTTAATCAGAAATATGTGTCATATCCTAATGGAAAGTTTACAATTGGAAATTCTAAGTATCCTCGCATTTCTTTGAATTTCCGTAAAAATTTTGGGGCCTCTAAAAGTATTTATAATTCAAATTTAATCACAGCAAAAATTCGTCAATCCTTAACGCAAGGAAACTTTGGTAATGCTAATTATTATATTCGTTTAGGAGCTTTCTTACAAAAGAAAGATATTCCATTTATGGACTATTTACATGTAAATGGTAATCAAATAGATCTTCTTCAGTCAAACAGTATTAATGGCCTTTTATATTATTACCAATTTAGCACAAATGATAAATATGCTGAAATGCATTATGAACATAACTTTAAAGGAGCATTGTTAAATAGAATTCCTTTAATTAATAAATTAAATTTTCATTTATTTACCGGAGTGAAAGGACTTTTTTTTGGAGGCAGAAAACCTTATTATGAATATTCAATAGGATTGGATAATATTGGGGTTAAAAAATGGCGATTTTTAAAAGTCAATTATTTTCAATCAGTTTTTAACGGAACAACAAAAAATGGCGTCCTATTTGGTGTCTCCTTTTAATAAAGAAATTTTATATTTGATAGTATGAATTTAAAAGTACTTCTTTTTGGAATTTCAACTGATCTGATTGGGGAAACAAGTATTAATATGTTGCTTTCTCCTAATACTACAGTATTACAATTCAAACAAAAAATTCAAGAACAATATCCTAAGCTAGCAGGAATAAATTCATATGCAATCGCTGTTAATGAAAAATATGCAACTGATGATACCTTACTCAAAGAAAATGATCTTATTGCTATTATCCCACCAGTTAGTGGTGGTTAATGTAAGATATTAATATAATAATTTTTTCAGATTTCTATAAAAAATACTTGTAGGTGACTAGTGTTTTCTGAAATACTTTTTATCAACATAAAAAGTTCCAAATGGAATAATTAATGCTGTAATTACAATTCCAAAATTCTTAAGATCCCATTTCATCTTCGATTTTAGCATAATGGCTAGTAGTATATAAACTACAAATAATAATCCGTGTGGCATTCCCAACAGTTTTACGTATTGAGGATCATTCATCCAATATTTAATTGGAACAGCAATAAAGAGAAGTAATAAATAAGAAGTCCCTTCTAAAAAACTAATAATTCTAAAAACAGTTTTCATTTGTATGGTTAAAATTGTCACATTGAATGCAGTCAAGATCCAACACCTTTCGACTAAATTCAAATAGACATTGATTGATTGACAAAGATACATTCTAGATTTCCTATTTTTGTAAAACCATGAACAATACTTCAGTAAAAATTACCAGAGAAAAATTACAATTAGATGAATGTTTTTCATTTGTTATTGATAATTCTTGTGGAGGAATATCAACCTTTGTGGGAACGGTGAGAAATCATACACAAAACAAAGAAGTAACACAGCTGGATTTTTCCACCTACAAACCTATGGCCATTAAAGAAATGCAAAAAATTGCAGATGTGTGCTTAGAGAAATTTGCCATCAAAAAGATTGCCATTCATCATGCAGAAGGAATATTAAAGATTGGAGATATTCCAGTAATCATAACCGTTTCTGCTCCTCATAGAAAAGCGGCTTTTAAAGCCTGCCAATTTGCTATTGATACCCTTAAAGAAAGAGTCCCTATTTGGAAAAAAGAACATTTTTCTGATGGCGAAACGTGGGTAAATGCACATCCGTGATTAAAAAAATAAATACCACTATTTTAAAAACTAAATAATCTTCATCTTCTTCAATAAAAAAGAAGCATTCATATTTTTACATATCCCTTTTTTAAAGAGATAATCAAAATGCAATTCATTATTAATAATTTCTGCATCAAAATAATGATTTTTTATTTCTGAAAAACTGGTTTCTAATTCGCATAAACTCACATCATGTGTGGCAATAATTCCGGTGGATTTAGTTTCCAATAGTTTCTCAACAAATTTCTTTGATCCAATCGCTTTATCTCTACTATTTGTTCCTTTTAAAATTTCATCTAAGAGTACAAAATAATCTTCTGACCGAATGGTATCTATAATAAATTTTAATCGCTTTAATTCTGAATAGAAATACGACTCATTTTCTGCTAATGAATCTGATGTTCTCATACTCGTAATGAGTTTAATTGGCTTGTATTTAAAAGACTCTGCACAAACGGGCAATCCGAGATTTGCCATTACAATAGAAAGAGAAACCGTTCTTAAAAATGTACTCTTCCCTGCCATATTTGCTCCAGTTACAATAAAAAAATCATTCTTAAAAATAGAAAAATCATTCTTAATTCTTTTCTCGGCGTTTAATAATGGATGTCCTAATTGAGTTGAGCTAATAACCGATGTATCGTTGGTGATTATAGGAATCACATACTCAGGGTGATTGAAACAGAAATTGGCTAATGAATTTTCTGCATCAAAGAAAGCAATCACTTCAAACCACTGCTTTACCGTGTGTTTATAATTTTTAATCCAAGCTTCTGCTTTTATCGCATTTCGAAGGTCCCATAAGAAAAGTGCATTGCCAAAAAATGCAATCAATAAATTATTCCGTTGATCGAAAGCGTCTAAAATCTTAGAAAATTTCATAAAAATTGTTGATCCTTTTAAATTTTCTGATCGAATAATTTGTTGTTTTTTAGATAAAAGCTCAGATGAAAAATTACACTCTTCTATCTCCTTTAATAAAAGGTGGTAATGCTTAAAAGTAGCCTTTGCCTTTCCTGTATTTACATAAATATATTGAGTCTTTTTAAAAAACAATCCTGAGACTCCTAACCCTAAAAACAACCAAAGAACCAAGATACTAGAAGAAATGATTTGAAATGAAAACAAGGCAATCACACTCAGGGAAACGAAAGAAAATAGGAATGGTAAGATTGAAATTACCTTTGAAAAAACAGGCTTGTAAGGCTGAATAAAATCAACAATTGCTCTTGAAGAATATTTGGTTTTTACCAAATTAGCTAAGGCTGAAAAATGCTGTCTCCAATGTGTTTTTTTTGATAATTCTTGAAATGCTTCTTGTTTTTTTTCAATGAAAGAAATATCATTGTCGGTAATCATTTTTGCCAATGCTTCAGCTCCTTCTTTCGTTGAAGTTCTATTAATATACTGGAAGAAAGAATGAGGACCAAATACATCAATATCATGACTGAAATAATGATTGCTATCTGAAAACTCCAGTCCGTTTGGAAGAAATGAAAAATCTCCGTTTAAAACTCGCATCTCTGTTTTGTTGATCTCAACCTTACTGATAAGCAAGTCTTTTTCATCTTTTCTATCAAGGTACTTGATTAATAAAAAAATAAAAATTATAATGCCAAAAACTGCAATAATTAGTGCAATTAATAGGGTGCTTAACAAAAAATAAATTCCAAGGGATGTCAGAAGGAAAGTAAGAAGCCTAAAAATACTTAAGTTGGTTAACTTCTTTTTAGTTCTTTGTAATTCTTTTTCTAATCTAAGACACTCCTTCTCATAAAAATCTAGCACCTTCTCCATTAATAATTACTTATTCCTCCTGTTAAATTAAATACATTTAATGTGGGATATTTCTCTCTAAGTTGTTTAGTTACTTTATAGCTGTTATATCCTTTTTGACAAACCATTACATAGGTTTTACTGAAATCAACTTTAATGACATTAACATCAAAGTCTTGAATTGGTATAGTATGCTGTACCTTAAATGGAATTTCTAAATTTGGTAAGACAGCGATTATTTCAAGTCTAGAATCACCTAATTTATTTTGAAGCTCTTTTGATGATATTTGCCAATCTGGATTTTGAGTTCCGCAAGCAGCATCGAAATATGTCTCTGTTTTAAACAATAAGGCAATCGTTGCTTTCGTCATTTGCGATGAGATCTTTATCTTTAATTGTGTATTTTGAAGCGCATTATAAATCAATAATTCATTCATTAAGGGTTTTCCTACACCTGTCAAAATTTTTAAAACTTCGTTTACTTGTGTTGTAGCTATCATCCCTACGATTGCATTGAGGGTTCCGGCTTCTTCACAATTAGGAATCTCTTTAGTGATTTTAGGGAATGCATCTCTTAAATTAGAAGAGTAAGTTCCATCCTCTTGTAATAAATTAAAGGTACTTACATAACCGTCAAATTTATATAAAGAACCATATACTAAGGGTTTTTGCTCTAAGACACATACATCATTTATTAGGTATTTTGTTGGTAAGCTATCCGTTCCATCTATAATAATATCGTGAGAAGAAATTAAACTAATTGCATTCTCTTTTGTGATAGGCTCTGTAGAAAAGCTAACATTGGTATAAGGAGCTCTTTGCTGAATAAATTTCGCTAATACCTCTGATTTATATTCATTAATATCCTCTAGAGTATAAAAAACTTGTCGATGTAGATTAGTAAGTTCTACTCTGTCATAATCTACCAAATGAATTTTTCCAATTCCGCTAGATGCTAAATATACTGCAATAGGACTTCCCAATCCTCCACAACCTACTACCAAAACTTTTGACTCTTGGAGTTTCTGTTGCCCTTCATTACCAATTTCTGACATGGTAATTTGACGTTTGAAGATCTCTGATTGATTAATTTGAGGCATCGATTTAAATTTGCGAAAGTTCTCTTATGGCCGCTTCGTATTCTTGAGGAGTATTGATATTACGTATCAAACTATCTTCAACCTCAATTATCTCAACATCAGAATTGATAAGCATTTTACGAGGACAAGAATACCCTTGTGCTAAAAACTGAAGTAAAACAGGATACGCTTTAGGTTCGTAGATCGTAATTAATGGTTCTGGAAATTGCTTCCCTTTTCCTTTAATAGCAGTAGCCACTTTTGCAGGGTTTCTTTTTTTTGCTAACAGACTCACTAAATCATCATTTACAAATGGAAGGTCTGTTGCCAATACCATCCATGCTGAATTTGGATCTTTTTGAAATGCAGAGCAAATTCCACCAAAGGGGCCTAAATTTAAAAAAGTATCGGGGATTTCATTATCATTTTTACTAGTTTTCTGAACAGAATAATAGGTTTGAAATCCTTGTGCATCCAACAACTCTTTAACAAATTCTTTATGTGGTTTTCCAAAATATTCCAGAGTAGATTTATCGTGACCCATTCGAGTGCTTTTTCCTCCTGTTAGGACCAATCCATTTATTTTTGAAGTGTTCTCTATAATTAGATTAGAAATATGTTTTGTGATATCTTCCAGTTCTTTAATCCCATAAACTGGGATCTTTCTCCAAGTTGGAAATTTATCTTTAATCGATTGAAAGGGCTCAATAGTTTTCGTTAATTTGATAAAAAACTGAATGTCAGAAATTTGATCAATTCGTTTATTAATTGATGCTTCTTTATCAGGAACTAAAAAGACAATTTGTTTATTTCCTGCATAGTGGTTTCCATTGATAAAAACATAATCAAATTGAGAAAACTGAATTTTTTGGATGTATTCATTTACTGGTGCAGAAGTGGTAATACTTAAATTCCCTTGGTGATGAAAAGTAAAGTCAGACACCTTTGTATCTTCTACATCTTGTGCATGTGATGCATCAAAATAGGCTAAGTTATGTTGAGATAAATTCTGTGAAACATCATGAACTAACTTAGAAATAATTCCACATTTTGTTCCTAAAATAGAAATTTCATTGGGTGCAAAATTTCCATTGTTTCTTCTCACAAGATTTGTATGTTTTTGATGTTTACCCATTTTTAATCTCTGATTTACCCCCTGTTTTTTTTACGAGTTTCACTTCCTTAATGCTCATTTGCTGAGAAATAGACTTGCACATATCATAAATGGTTAAACAAGTTGTTGATACTCCAGTTAACGCCTCCATTTCTACGCCTGTTTTTCCTTCAATTGTGACCGTACACAACGCTTCAATAGTCTCACTATCTACAATCGTAATCGTAATATCTACCCCATTAATTAATAAGGGGTGGCACATTGGAATGATTTCTGATGTTTTCTTAACTGCCTGAATTCCTGCAATAATAGCTGTTTGAAAGACAGGGCCTTTTTTAGTAGAAAGTTCATCATTTTCAAAATGAGAAATAACGTCTCTTCCCAAAAACATAGTTGCTTTTGCCACAGCGGTTCGTTTTGTAATTTCTTTCCCCGTAACATCCACCATTTTAGGTTGATTATTTTTATCTAAATGTGTGAGTTTCATTGATTAAATTTTGATTGATGATTGAAACTTACTAATATCCATAAACCCGATTTAAAGATGCGTTAATCCCTATATCGGATAAAGGAAAATATCTGATTCTTTTTAAATTCTGTTTGCTCTTTTGGCAATTGAATAAACCCATCAGCTTTTACTAAACTTGCCAAATCTCCTGAACCATTTCCTTTGATGGGAAATGCAATTTCTTTTCCTTCTATATTTTTTACATGAACTTGTAAGAAATATGTTAAATTAGGGTTGAAATAAACGTCTTCTCCAAGAATCACCGTTTCTTTATTGAATATAAACTCTGCTGACTTAGCAAACCATGGATAAAAATACACCAAACAATTAACATAGGTAGAAATTGGATTGCCAGGAAATGCAAATACAGATTTGTTATTTTTAACACCATACCAAAATGGTTTTCCTGGTCTTTGCGCTACGCGATGAAATTGTTTTTTAACGCCTAACTCATCTAATACTTCTGGAACAAAATCAAACTTCCCTTTGCTAACTGCTCCACTAAATAATAACCCATCATACTCCTGTAAATAACTTTTAATCGTATGTTTAAGAATTTCTTTGTCATCAGTAATGTGTGATGTCTCGGCACTGATATTTAATTTTTTTAATAACGAAACTAAGGTAAATACATTGCTTCTTCTAATTTGATGTGCTTCAGGTGTTTTATGAACATTTACCAATTCATCTCCCGTAGAAACAATCATTATTTTGGGTGTTTTGGATACTTTTATATTTGATTTTCCAACGGTAGCAATCACTCCAATTTCGGCAGAAGAAATAATGGTATTTTTCTCAATAAGAAGTTCTCCTTTATTTCTGTCTTTTCCTTTGGTATGAATGTTTTTTCCTAACTCTAAGGCTTCAATATGAACAGTTGCAATGCCATTTTTTATTACTACATCCTCATACCGAATTACAGTATCTGTCATTTTTGGCAAGACAGCTCCTGTCATTACTTCCATACAATGGGAAGCAATTTTCATTGTTTTCTGTGGTGACCCAGCAGCTTGAACTCCTTCAATTTTAAAATCTCTTATTCCTTGTTGAAAATAGTTGTAATTGATTGCTATTCCATCCATAGAGACTCTATTAAATGGTGGAAAATCACGATCAGCAATAATATCTTCTTTCAAGACTCTTCCAACTGATTGTAAAAATGGAACTTCTTCCACTCCAAAATCTTGGGTATTCTTTAAAATAATTTGTAAGGCTTCTGCTACTGAGATCATACTTTAAAAAAAACTCTCGACTCTTCAAGAGATGATATTTTATATTAATTTTTCATTGAGTTTACCCTCCTATCGTTGACATACTCTCAGAAACATTTCCTTTTTTTCTGGTAGCTTCTGCTATAAAACCATTGGCTGGCTTCTCTTTCACTAAGTTTAAAAACAACGCTTTTAAGTCATTATTACTCGCTCCATTTCTTAAAAAATCTCTAATATTAAATACTCCATCATCAAACAAACAGTTTTTAAACGTTCCAATGGGTGTAATCCTAATTCTATTACAATCACCACAAATAGTTCTGGTAAAAGCTGGAATAATCCCTACAGTTCCATTATGACCATTGACTTTAAAATTTTTTGAAGTTGAAGATTTTTCTGAAACAATTGGTGAGATATCGAACTTAGTTTTCATCTCATTTAAAATTCTAGTGTAGTCCCATGTTTCTTCCATGGTCCTTTGACCTTTCCCATTAAAAGGCATTTCTTCTATAAATCGAACAGCTATATTTTTATCTTTTGTCAATGCAACAAAATCAATAATTTCATCAGTATTAAAACCAGACTGAACAACGACATTCAATTTTAGATTTAAACTACTTTTCTCTAAGGCCTCAAACGTTTTATAGACTTCAGGAAATACATCTCTTCTAGTAATTTGATGAAATTTTTCTTTTTGTAAGCTATCAATACTTAAGTTAATATGCTTAATTTTATCCATCTTTTCCAACGTTGGGATGTGTTTAGAGATCATAGCTCCATTAGTTGTAATATTAATTGTCTCTAACAAATCATTAAAGGATAGCATTTCTAAAAAACCCATAAAATCTTTCCTTACAAATGGTTCACCTCCAGTTAATCTTATTTTTGTAACGCCCAATTCTGTGAGAACACGAATAATTCTGTACATTTCTTTAAAGCTCAGCAAATCACTACGAGACGCTATTTCAATTCCATGAGCAGGCATACAATATTGACAGCGTAAATTACACCGATCTGTAACTGCTAAACGGATGTAATCCATTTGTCTTCCAAAACTATCTATTAACTGTTTCTGCAAAAATTATTATTAAAAGAGAAAATCATTATTTGACCTTCTACAAAAGTAGACTATTTTTTAAAAATATAAAACGTGATTTTCTCTTTAAAAAGAAGTGTATTTCATAAAAAAGTATCCCCATTTTAGGGGATATTTACTGTTTTTATACTTTTTTTAAATATCGGGAAAGTAAGAGTTCCTTAAAAAATCCAAAAATCAGACTTAGTAGTATCCTTTAACTTTTAAACTTCTCTTTATTTAAACGTTTTTAAATATGGTTGTAAAATATTCGATTTTACTTCTAAAGAACGAAAAAAGTCACTACTATAATGTTGTTTAATTACCCCTTTAAAACCTTCTAATAATAGAGGGAATTCTTTCATCAAATCATAAAAATTATAAGATGTTGATTTTTTTATATATAGATTAATGATGCTTAACGATGCAAAAGTTATCGTTGCATTAAACTTCATTGTCGCTTTTATATTTAATCACAAAATCATAAATCTATTTCACATATATTCTTTGATTGCTCCAATCCATATTTAGTTAAATGAATATAAGCCCGTCGAAAATGGGCTTCATGAGAAAAATAGGGAGGAAGGAACTTACAGTTTCTAGGTTGTTGCTCTTTTTACTTCATTATAAAATCTTGGATGTTTTTCCAAATTAAACAGGTAGTTTCTTGTGTAACAATCCAAAGATAAAAGCACCTAAAACAGCTCCTAATAACACAATCAAAATACTAATCGCTCCATGTCCAATTAAAACAAATATTGGTCCTGGGCAAGCACCTGCTAATGCCCAACCAAATCCAAAAATACTCCCTCCAACAAAGGTTCTAATAAATCCTTTTTTCTTTGGTTTTACAACGATTTGATTTCCTTGAAAATCTTTGACAATCCCTCGTTTAAACAACTGCATGACAATAATTCCTAAAAGGACAGCAGAACCAATTACTCCATACATATGAAATGATTGAAACTTAAACATTTCATAAATTCTATACCAAGAAACTACTTCAGACTTGCTTAAAATAATTCCAAATACAACACCAATAATTAAAAATTTAATATTCTTCATGATTTAAAAAATTAAAGGGAATAAAAACCATACCATCAATAATCCTCCTGTAAAGAATCCAATGACAGCAACTAAAGAAGGAATCTGCAAGTTACTTAATCCTGTAATTGCGTGTCCGGAGGTACAGCCCCCTGCATAGCGTGTTCCAAATCCAATACACAAGCCGGCAACCAATAGGATTCCAAACCCTTTCAAAGTTCTAACATGATCGAGACTAAAAATTTCAGCAGGTAAATATTCACTTCCTGCATTGGCAAAACCTAGTTCAGCTAATTCTTGTACTGTTTTGGGATTTAGATCAATTGCATTGGAAGTCATTAAAAATTGACTTGATATAATTCCTCCTAAAATAATTCCAAGAACAAAAACTAAACTCCATTGTCTAGCTTTCCAATCAGATTTAAAATAGTCAGAAAATTTTCCTGCTCCAGCAATGGTACAAAAGGTTTCTAAATTGGTGGAGACCCCAAAAGCTCTGCTAAAATAAAACATAAGAAACAGCACGAAGGTAATTGCAGGACCTGCAACAAACCAGGGCCATGGTTGTGAAATAAATTCCATATTTATAATTTTAAATGATTACTTATATATTGCATTATCTGAATAGTAGCACCTGTATTTTTTTTAATATAATTTTTATTTATACTCCCTGCTTTCTTTCTAAAATCAGGATAATTCTTTAATGTACTAAAGATAGTCGAAATTGTTGATTGATTATTTACTGAAAAACACC
The DNA here is from genome assembly GCA_042091515.1 of Flavobacterium sp. Lineage (GTDB taxonomy): Bacteria > Bacteroidota > Bacteroidia > Flavobacteriales > Flavobacteriaceae > Polaribacter. The sequence goes on from JBELHH010000001.1 coordinate 80,578, forward strand.
CTTCTAACTCTACTAAGTCTACTGCCTCTTTAAACTTATGATACCTTGTTCCAATTACAACAGGAATCCCAAAAACTGCAGGTTCTAAAATATTATGTAAACCCGTTTTAAAAGCTCCTCCAACATAAGCTACATCTGCGTATGAATAAACTTTTGTTAGTAAACCAATAGTATCCATAATAAATACAGTGTATGTCGAAAGGTTTTTCCCTTCTTTCTCAGAATATAAAACCGTTTCTTTTTGTATAAGCTCTTTTAATTTTAGAATTGACTTAGGTTGAATTTTATGAGGTGCAATAATAAATTTCTCCCCTTCAGACTCATTGATGTACTTTATTAAAAGCTCTTCATCTTCATCCCATGTACTCCCTGCCACAATCATATAGTGATTGTTTTTAAACGCTTCAATAAAAGAAAGAGAATTATCTTGTTCTAAAATCTTTGTAACTCTATCGAATCTTGTATCTCCAGTAATAGAAACATTCGTTAGATCTATAGACTCTAATAAGTTTTTAGACGGTTTGTCTTGAACAAAAAAGTGATGAAACGTTGATAATGATTTTCTCATCCATCTACCAATAGGTTTAAAAAAAATTTGTTTTTCTCTAAAAATTCCTGATATTAAAATTGTTCGAATTGATTTTTTTTTAAGTTGATTTAATAAATTTGGCCAGAATTCATACTTAACAAGTATGGCAATCTCAGGATCTATTAACTCTATAAATTGTTTCATATTTGCTTTCGTATCAAATGGCAAATAGCAACAAATAGAAGCCAAGGAGGTGTTTTTTCTAATTTCATACCCAGATGGAGAAAAAAAAGTGACAACAATTTGATAATTTTGATATTTTTTTTTGATCTCTTCTAACACAGGCATTGCTTGTTCGAATTCTCCTAATGATGCAGCATGAAGCCATATAACTTTATCTTCTTTTCGTAAAACTGATAGTTTTTGAAATGTCTCTTGTCTACCAGAAACAAATAGTTTAATTTTAGTAATAAACAATGCATAAATCCTTAAAATAAAGAAACTAAGATGTGCTGTTAAATTATAAAAAAAATTCATCTGTGTAAATGTACAAAATGAGTATGAAAAAAATAAAGTACGATTTTCGTTACAATAAAAGGAGCAACACAAAAAAACGCTCAAACTTTGTTTGAGCGTTTTTTAATATTTGTTTATTTCTTATGCCTCGAAAGGAACTACAGAAACATAGGATCTGTTGTCTTTTTTCTTTCTGAAAGCAACAACTCCATCAATTTTAGCGTGTAAAGTATGGTCTTTCCCCATATATACATTTTCGCCTGGATTATGAGTTGTTCCTCGTTGACGAACAATTATATTTCCAGCGATAGCTGCTTGTCCTCCAAAAATTTTAACTCCTAGTCGTTTCGATTCTGATTCTCTACCATTTTTCGAACTACCGACTCCTTTTTTATGTGCCATGATCTTATGGTTTTAAAATTGAAATTCTTATTTGCTTAACACCTCTATTAATTCTGCTTTCTTTAAGGAAGTATATCCTTTGATCCCTTTTTCTTTAGCCAAAGCTTTTAATTCAGCAACAGTCTTAGAACTTAAATCATTAGATGGTGTTTCTTTTATCGCTGCTTTTGGGGCAGCGTCTCTCTCCTCTTTTTTAGGGACAGCTGATTTTTTAGCAGATGTTTTCTTTATACCAGATGTAGCGATTCCTTCAATTTGAATTTCGCTTAAATACTGACGATGTCCATTTTTCTTTTTATATCCTTTTCTTCTTTTCTTTTTGAAAACGATTATTTTATCACCCTTAAGGTGACCTAAAATTTTGGCCGTTACTGCGGCTCCTTTTATAGCTGGGGCGCCAATAGTTACATTTTTACCATCTTCTACAAGCATTACTTTATCGAAAGTTACTTTAGAACCTTCTTCTTCTTGTAAGCGATGAACGTAAACTTTTTGGTCTTTTGCTACTTTAAACTGCTGCCCTGCTATCTCTACAATTGCGTACATACTATTATGTTTATTTTAGCTTTTTATAATTAAAAGTGCATCTCGTTGCCGAAAAATGCGGGTGCAAATATACTCTTTTTTTAAAAGAACACAAGAGAACTTCTTCAAAAAAAAAAGGTTTTCTCTAAAAGAAAAGATTGTTATTCTTTGATTGGTTTGAGAAGAAGTTCTTATTTTTGAAGAAACGTACTTAATACTTGTAACAAAATAAGTATTTATTCGTTAAAACGAGTAGATTTAAATAACTAAAACTATCATCAATGAAAGGAAATTTTCTAATAATCGCAGCATTGTTTTTATTTGTGTTTTCTTCAAGTGCTCAAAAAGTAGAGTTTGAAGAATATGACCTCGATAATGGAATGCATATTATTTTACATCAAGATAATTCTGCTCCAGTAGTCACAACATCTGTGATGTATCATGTTGGAGCTAAAGACGAACAACCAGATAGAACTGGAATGGCTCACTTTTTTGAGCATTTATTATTTGAAGGAACAAAAAATATTAAAAAAGGAGAATGGTTTAATCTTGTATCGTCTAACGGTGGAAGGAATAATGCCAATACAACAGATGACAGAACATACTATTATGAAATTTTTCCTTCTAACAAATTAGAACTTGGTCTGTGGATGGAATCTGAAAGATTACTTCATCCTATTATCGGACAAGATGGGGTCGATACCCAAAATGAAGTTGTAAAGGAAGAAAAGAGGTTGCGTGTAGATAATCAACCATATTCCCGTTTTTTAGAATATGTAAAACTAAACATGTTTAAAAAGCATCCTTACAAAGGAACTACTATTGGTAAAATGGCACATCTAGATGCTGCTACTTTAGAAGAGTTTTTGGCTTTTAATAAGAAATTTTATGTTCCTAACAATGCCACATTAGTAGTTGCTGGTGATATTGATATAAATACTGCTAAGAAAATGATTCAAGAGTATTTCGGGCCAATCCCTAGAGGGAATGAAATTGAAAGAAACTTTCCCAAAGAAGACCCTATTACCGAAACAATTAAAGCAACAGCTTATGATCCAAACATTCAAATTCCTGCAATCATAGCAGCCTATAGAACTCCTTCTATGAAATCTAGAGATTCTAGAGTTTTAGATATGATTTCTGCCTATTTAAGCGGCGGAAAAAGTGCTGTATTATACAAGAAATTGGTAGATACTAAAAAAATGGCTTTACAAGTTGGAGCTATTAACTTAAGTCAAGAAGATTATGGAACATATATTTTATATGGACTCCCTCAAGGAGAAACTCAATTAGAAGATATTATCAGTGAAATTGACGAAGAGGTTGTTAAAATTCAGACTGATTTAATTTCTGAAAAATCATATCAAAAACTTCAAAATCGATTTGAGAATAATTATGTGAATGCAAATTCCAGTGTTGAGGGAATTGCAAATTCATTAGCGAGGTACAATGTTTTATTTGGTGACACCAACTTAATTAATACTGAAATAGAAATTTATAGATCTATTACTAGAGAAGAAATCAGGTCAGTTGCTAAAAAGTATTTGAACCCTAATCAAAGATTAATTTTAGAATACTTACCCGAAAAGAAATAACACAAAGACATGCAATATATTATGAAAACAAAAATTTTATCATTCGTAGCCATTTTAGCAATGTCTTTTGCTGTAAATGCTCAAATAGACAGAAGTAAAATGCCTGAGCCAGGACCAGCTCCAAAAGTAAAACTTGGAGAGGCTATAGAGTTTAAATTAAAAAATGGACTGACCGTAATTATGGTAGAAAACCATAAATTACCTAGGGTTTCCGCCAATTTAACTATTGACAATTACCCAATCTTTGAAGGTGATAAAGCAGGGCTTTCCAGTATAATGGGAAGTTTATTAGGAAGAGGAACAACCAACATTTCTAAAGATGATTTTAATGAAAAAGTAGATTATTTAGGAGCAAACTTAGGTTTTTCTAATAGAGGGGCTTTTGGTTCTTCTTTAAAAAGATATTTCCCTGAAATTTTAGGGCTAATGGCAGATGGTGTTAAAAACTCACTTTTTACTCAAGAAGAATTTGACAAAGAAGTTAAGATAACTTTAGATGGTTTAAAGTCAAATGAGAAAAGTGTCACGAATGCTGCAAGAAGGGTTGAAAACGTTTTAACATATGGTAAAAACCATCCTTTTGGAGAGTTTATTTCAAAGGAAACTGTAAATAATATCACTTTAGAAGATGTAAAAACTCAGTATGCTTCTTATTACAAACCAAACAATGCTTACTTGATCATTATTGGAGACATTAATCCAAAGAAAATCAAGAAAATGGTAAAAAAACTTTTTGGTAATTGGAAAACAGGAACTATTCCTTCTTATACAATGCCAATTATACCAGCTATTGAAACTACAGAAATCGATTTTATTAACATGCCCAATGCTGTTCAATCTGAAATCGCTGTCATCAATACAATTGACCTTACTTTAGGAGACAAAGATTACTATGCGGCTTTATTAGCGAATCAAATTCTTGGCGGTGGTGGAACTGCGAGATTGTTCCAAAACTTGCGTGAAGACAAAGGATATACTTATGGTTCTTATTCTAGTGTTAAACAAAATCGATATGTTGGAGCTTTCAAGGCTACTGCAAGTGTTCGTAATGTGGTAACGGATAGTTCTGTTGTAGAATTACAGAAAGAAATCAATAAAATTCGTTACCAAAAGGTAACTGAACAAGATTTAAAAAATGCGAAAGAATTGTATGTTGGAAATTTTGTTATGGATGTACAAAAACCAGAAACAATTGCTAGGTTTGCTCTAAATAAAGAGTTATATAATTTACCTGATGATTATTATGAGAATTATTTAGATAAAATTAGCGCTGTAACAATTGATGATATCCAAAATGCAGCGATTAAATACTTTAGAGGTGATAAAGCTAGAATTATAATTACCGGAAAAGGCATTGATGTTTTAGAAAACTTAGAGAAAAACTCTGATTATCTCATAAAATACTTCGATAAATATGGTAACTCAACAAAAAAGCCTAGGATGTCACTTCCAATTCCTAAGGGAGTTACTGCAGAATCTGTTATTGATAACTACTTCGCTGCTATCGGTGGAATCGACAACGTTTCTAAAGTAAAAACATTAGCAATGATTTACAATGCAACAATTCAAGGAACACCTTTGGTCTTAACAACTAAATTAGCTGCTCCTAACAAATCATCCAATTCTCTAAGTGTGATGGGACAAATAATGCAAAAAAAATCATTTAATGGAGAAAAGGGATACAATGAAGCTAGAGGACAAAAAAAGTCATTTGACGAAAAAGAATTAGAAAAATCAAAATCAACATCGGCTCCATTTTTAGATTTATCCTATAAAAAAGGTACCCTAGATAGAATTCAGCCAATTGATGGAAATAATGCTTATGTTATTAAATCAGGAGATATTGAAATTTTTTATGATGTTTCCTCTGGGTTAAAAATTCAGTCTGTTGAGGTGGCCAAAGGACCTGACGGGAAAGAAATTAGAATTCCAACAATTTATTCTGATTATAAGAAAGTAAATGGGATTTTATTTGCTCACAAAAGAGATCAAGTAACTCCTCAATTTACATTAAATTTTATTTTACAAGAAGTAAAAATTAATGAAGGTGTAGAGGATATAGATTTCGAATAATTCTACAAAAAATGCTTTAATGCTACAGGTATGTTTTTGTATCTGTAGCTTTTTTATTTTATTTTATTTACAATATAAATCCCTAACAAAATAACCATTCCAGCAATTAACTGAAGGTAACTTACTTTTTCACCATCAATAAAACCCCATATAATAGCAACCACTGGAATTAGATAGGCAACAGATGTTGAAAAAACTGGAGACGAGATTTGTATTAATTTATTAAACATCACTTTTGCCAATCCAGTTCCTATAACTGATAAAATAATAAGATATATTAATGATGTTTTTATATCCGAAGTATACTCAACAGAAGTAAAAAACCCAGAAAAGATTAACAGTAAAAAAACTGGTATAATAAGAAGAGCAAAATGTCCAGCAGTAATACTCATAGCGCTTATGTCTGATAAATATTTTTTAATAATATTTACGTTAAAAGCATATCCTAATGAAGCAATTAGTACAAAAATTGCAAACCAATAGTTTTGACTTGGATTAAGGGAAGAGCTTTCAAAAATTAATAAGGTGGTCCCAACAAGACCGATAAGAACTCCCGCTAATTGAATTCTTTTAAAAACAACTCCAAAAAACAAAGTTCCTATAATTAAAGCGTTTAATGATGTCATTGAATTTAATATTGAAGCCACAGAACTATCAATTCCTGTTATAGCATAAGCAAAAAAGAATGCTGGAAATAATGTTCCTAGTAATGAACTAACTATAATATATTTCCAATGATGTTTTTTTATTTTTTTTAGGCTCTTAAAGCCAATCAATAAGATAAAAACACCCGCAATAAAAGTTCTGAGAGCACCTAATTGAACTGGAGTTAATCCAATCAAGGATTTTTTTATGAGTATAAATGAGCTCCCCCATACTATTGCCAAAACAATAAGGTAAATCCATTTTCTATGTTGATTATTCATATTTGAAGGGATAAACATTTGTGCAAAAATGGACTATTTCTTCAGATATAAATCATTTATTACATAAATTTGTACAAAAAAACCAACATAAGAACTAATAATGAAAACTAATTTGACATTTACAGCACTTATTTTTGCTTCTTTAATATTGGTATCTTGTAAAAAAGGTGTTGAAAAAAATGAAAAAAAAATTAATGATATTGCTATTAACCAAACAGCAACTGTTTGGTTGGCTATTTCTGGAATGACTTGCGAAATTGGCTGTGCAAAAACAATACAATCAAAACTTTCAAAAACAGAAGGGGTTATTGAAGCTAAGGTTGTATTTAAAGATAGTATTGTAACCATAAAATATGAGCCTAATAAGGTTTCTACTGATGATTTAACCTCTTTTATTGATGGAATTGCTGGTGGTAATTTATATAAAGCAACACCAGTAATATTATTAAAATAGTAATTGTTTAAAATCATTATAAAGAAAAGGCTTCTAAAAACAGAAGCTTTTTTTTGTTGTTTTTGATTTATCTTTGTTCAAATTTATTTTTTCAGATGAAAAAACGGTTTACAACATTAGTCAAAGTTACCTTAGCAAGTCTTTATTTAATCTTTTTAGCAGGTTCTTTTGTAAGAATGACTGGGTCTGGAATGGGTTGCCCAGACTGGCCAAAATGTTTTGGTTATTATATACCTCCAACTTCTGAAGAACAAATTAATTGGCAACCAAATACAAACTACGAACAGGGAATGATCATTATTAAAGATAAGGTTCTTTTTGTAGCTGATAAAGAAATTAAAACAACTACTACTTTCAATATAAATAATTGGGAAGAATACACAAAGCATGACTATGCTAAATTTAATAAATTTCACACATGGGTTGAATATATAAATAGATTAGTTACTGTAATATCTGGTTTTATTTTTCTCTTCTTACTGGTAGGTTCTTTAAGGTTTAAAAAGGAAAACAAATGGATCCCAATTATTTCTTTTATTGCATTTTTTCTAATGCTTGTGGAGGCTGTTCTAGGGAAAATGGTTGTTGACACAAATTTAAAACCAACAATGATAACCATTCATATGGTTATTGGTTTAATCATTATTGGCTTAATTTTACGATTACTTTTTATTCTTGAAGTTAAAAAAGTAGTTTATAAATATCATCCTTTATTTAATAAACTATTAATTATTTCTATGATTTTTTCTTTGATTCAAATTTCCTTAGGAACACAAGTTCGCCAATTTATTGATGAGCAAGTAAAATTATTCGGATTTGAAAACAAAGAATATAGTTTAATGAATCCCAACTTTAAATTTTACTTTCATCGATCATTTACTATTGCCATTGTTTTAGTGAATTTAGGGCTATTCTATCTAAATCAACTCCATAGTTTAGGATTTAAATTAATTAATTGGGTATTACTTTTACTTTTCTTAGAAACCATTTCTGGTATTTTAATGTATTATGCAGAGTTTCCTTTTGGAACACAAGCTGTTCACCTTCTATCTGGAGCACTTTTAATTGGGGTTCAGTTTTATTTATGGCAACAAAATAGAGCTGTTATTATTACACGAAAAATATCATAGGTTACTAATTACTCTCTACTAGTCGTAGGGACATCTATTTTTTATTTCTTCCTAAGGGTTACCTTAAAGACTACATTTGAAGCCCTAGATTTCGATGGACCATATGTGGCAGGATTCGATTCAAAAGCCTCAATACCTCCATATATATACCCAATTAAAATTTCATCAGAATTAATTTTATTTAAATTAACAATCTCTGTATTTTGTTCTTTTAACTGAAAATTATCAACATAGGCTGCTCTTACAAGAGGTAGATCTTTATTTGGAAATAAGACGGCCTCAGCTCCATAAAAAGGAGGGGTGTTTTTAATCCTTTTATTAAATAGATTTACTGGCTGAATCAGTTCATAATTACTTTTTAATGGATGTACTCCAATGTTTGTCTCTATTCGTATTGCTGTATTTGTAAATCCAGAAAGAAATCCGTTTTTAGACAATGCGCCGTCACCTATTCCTCCTAATAAAAAAGTGTGTGATTTATCAGAAATCGAATCATACATAACGAATGAAGGACATGCATATACATTGAAACTCTTTTGATTATAAGTTACATCTTGTGTAAATAACCTTCCTTTATTATTTGCCCAGCTTGGATGGATATAAATTGCATCGTTCCATGCTTGTAAATTGATATCTTCTCCTGGTTTAAAAACCCCTGAGTAAATTGCAATTCCCTCCTGAATTTTTTGATTTACAGGGCTTTTATATATAGCAGGAATAATGGGTTGGTCTCTTCTTCTAAAAATTGAAAGATCGTCTGCAATAGCCAATGTAGGGTTCATTACATCTGTAATAGGATTACCTTGAGTAAGCGTTAAGGTGTGTAATGTATCTTTTGAAATAGTAAATGGATACGCGGCATCTTGATATTTTTGAAATGGGGTACAATTAATTCCAAAACAATGGCCTGTAACAGCATAAAAAACATTCCCAATTTTAATAAGTTCTCCTCCAGTAGTTGTTAAATTTTTACCTTTCCCAAACGAAAAAAGCTTTGCAGCTTCAACACCTGTATACTCTCCCTTTACTAAATTAATTAAAGATGGTACATGAATTTTTCCTACTTGATTATATGTTGTATAATTCTGCATTGCTTGTCCTTTGGCTTTAAAATCAGCAGGACCGTATCCCCCTATTACATACAAAAACTCTCCATCTTGCCGTACCAATGAATTTGAGTTTCTAAATATCGATTCAAATCCTTTTACTGCTTTATAATTTTCTGGAAAGTTACTTTTCAGAACACTCATCATTTTCTGAATCGAAATAGCAATTCTTATGTCTTTATCTAAATTGTAGACAAAAACACTATCATTGTAAGAAACCGGTGGGAATGATGTATTAGTATAATTCCCATTCATAAAATGCAATCCTCCATTGCTGTTAGATTGATTTGTTCTTCCTGCAAATAATAACCATTCATTAGTTACAGAAGCATGAGCAAATGATTGTAGTGATGGAGCATTTCTGTTAAATGTGGAATCGATATGTAAGCTATATTCAAAAGAATTATTACTTTGTTCTTGATATGAATTACAAGCAAAAATTAAAAACAATATTGATAATATAGGAGCTAAGCGCCCCTTTAGATAATTATATTTAATCATTTTGGTTAGTTTAAAAGTTGGATATATCTAAATTAGGATAAAGAAACTTATAAAAAAAATTATTTACTCCTCCATTTAAATGTTTCCATTAAATGAAGAATATCATTTTTGATATAATTTATAGCCGGAAGTAAAGAATCGTAATTTGGCTTTGCTTTAAAATACAGTGCTCCTTTTAAAAAATGATGCGTACTATCAGTAATATGAAATTGAATCTGAGACGCAGCATTTCCTGTAATCTCATAAATACTTCCGAATACATTTCGAGTATTATTTAAGTAATCATTAGAAATTATTTCTTCTGCTTTGATGGTGTGTTTAAAAACTAACCTTTCTGATTCTATTAGTAACTCTCTGAGATTCTTATCAATTTTCCTGTAGGTAAGGTCTATAGAAGCTTTTAAGGCTGGATATTCTATTTTTAACCAATTTTTCGGCTCATTTATGATTTTTATATTTTTGGGAATTTCAAAAATATAGGGCCTTAGTACTGGTAATTCTTGATAGGTCGTTTTCTCAAACTCTAAATTTAAGAATGCTTTTGGTTTTGGTAGTGTCTCCTCTTTACACGAAATAAAAAATATGACTAAAAAAAAGAAATAGAGTTTATACATTTATTTTTCTTGTAACTTTTAATTGCTTGATGCGTTTTCTATCTTGGGCTTCTATTGTAAAAGTATAAATATCAAATTTTATTTTCTCTCCTATTTTTGGAAATTTCCCAGAAAGCTCTAGAATAAAACCAGCAATTGTCTCAGATTCGCCCTTGAGATCTTCAAACTTTTCTTCATTAGAATCTTCCAAGACTCTACAAAAGTCTTTAATGGTAATTTTTCCATCAAAAATATACGTATTTGCATCGATTTTAGAATAAGAAAGATCATCGGTATCAAACTCATCATTAATATCCCCTACAATTTCTTCTATAACATCTTCTAAAGTAACCAAACCACTGGTTCCTCCATACTCATCAACAACAATAGCTAAGTGATTTTTTCTCTCTTTAAATTCACTTAAAAGGTCATCAATTTTTTTATTTTCAGGAACAAAAAATGGATCTCGAAGTATTTTTTGCCAAGAAAATTCTTTTTTATTTAAATGTGCTAATAAATCTTTTGAATATAAAACACCTATAATATTATCTATGGAATCTTTATAAACAGGGTTTCTGGAATAACCATTAAAAACAATTTTTTTTAGAACTTCTTGATATGTTTCATTTACAGAGAGCGCAAAAATATCAATTCGTGGTTTCATAATCTGAACCGTTTCTGTGTTACCAAAACTAACTATTCCTTCTAAAATCTTTTGCTCTTCTTTTGTGGTCGCATTTTCAGATGTAAGTTCTAGTGCTTGCGACAATGTCTCTACAGAGAAATTTGAATTAGAATTCACTAATCTTTTTTCAATTATATTGGAGGTACTAATAAGAACTCTACTTGGGATAGCCATTAAAATTGTTAATAATCTCATAGGTTTCGCCATAAATTTGGAGAATTTTAATGCTTTTCTTGATGCATAAATCTTCGGCAATACTTCTCCAAATAATAGGATTGAGAAAGTAACCATAACAACTTCAATTCCGAATTGAACAAATTCAGATTTGATTAAAAATCCAAAAACTTGGATAGAAGTATTAAGGTTCCCAAAAAAATCTAAGGACGTAAATAATAGAACGACTAAAATATTAATAAAGTTGTTGGTAATTAAAATTGTCGCCAATAATTTTTTTGGATAATCTAGTAATTTTATAATAAGATTGTCCTCCTTAGATTTATCTTCTATTGTATCTAGGTCGGTTTGAGACAATGAAAAGAAAGCAACTTCTGTCCCAGAGATCAAGGCAGAAAAAACGAGTAGTAATAACAAAAAGGCAATCTCTAAACCAAAAATGAAATGATTGGTTGCGGTCACTACCAGAAAAAATTCGGGGTCAGGATCCAAAAGGTCTAATTTTATGATATTTAAAATGGTAAATCATCATCAATGTTTGTAGGTTTTGATTGTTTAACATTTGTTGACATAGTCTCAACACTAGATTCATCAGGAGATGATGTTGCTTTTTTAGTAGACAAAAAAGTCATATTAACCACATGTATTTCTGTAGTGTATCGTTTTTGTCCTTCTTGTTCCCATTGACGTGTTTTAATTCTTCCTTCACAATACACTTTATCACCCTTTAAAAGATACTTTTCACATATTTCAGCCAATTTATTTCTAACAACTATAGTATGCCACTCTGTTGTTGTCACTTTTTCTCCAGACTGCTTATTTGTATAACTTTCATTGGTAGCAATAGGGAAACGACCTATAGAATTCCCTCCTTCAAAGTAATTCATCTTTACTTCATCACCTAAATGACCAATTAAAATAACTTTATTGATTGTCCCTGACATAGTAGATTGTTTAATATAATATCAAATGTAATAAAAATATCAATTCAAATTAGGAGAGAATTTCTTCAAAAAATTAGCAATAAGTACAGGTACGGGAAGTGATTCTATCTCTTGCCAATTAAAGCTTGCTTTTTCATTAATTTTTGTAGTAACAATCCAAAATTTTGTGTACAAATGTTGATGGGATAATTTATGGACAATTAAATGGTTATTAAATAAAGAAATTGTTGAATTAACTGGAACAAGAGATTGAAACTCTTTTGTTAACATTAATTCGTCAAGGGTTACTTCACAACTTGATTCTACCAATGGAAATTGATAAAGGCCTTGCCAAATTCCTTTGCCTTTTCTTTCTTCGATAATTGTTTTGTGAGAATCGGTTACAAACACTAAAAAATTAAAAAATTTCTTTTTAATCTTATTCTTTTTCACCTTGACTGGAAAATTTAAAACTGTTTTATCTTTAAAAGCCATACATCCTGTATTTAGAGGACATGCACAACATTGAGGGTTTTGAGGTTTACACTGTAAAGCTCCAAAATCCATAATCGCTTGATTGTATACACCCGGCTGTTTTTCATCAATTAAGGATTGGGCTAGGCTTTTAAATTCTTTAATTCCTTGCGAACTATTTATTGGAGTTTTGATTTTAAAATATCTTGCTAAAACTCTATATACATTTCCGTCTACCACCGCTGTTGGTTCTTTAAAACATATAGAAGCTATGGCTGATGCTGTATAATCTCCGATTCCTTTTAATTTAATAAGGTCTTTATAAGAGCTTGGAAAAACCCCTTGTAATTCTTTTGAAATATAGTTGGCTGTAAAATGGAGATTCCTAGCTCTAGAGTAATATCCTAGGCCTTGCCACATTTTTAACACCTTGCTTTCTTTAGATTTTGCAAGATCTTCTAGCTTGGGAAATGCCTCTGAAAATGAGAGATAATAACTTAGTCCTTGGGAAACTCTGGTTTGTTGTAATATAATTTCTGATAACCAAACCAAATATGGATCATTAGTCTTCCGCCAAGGTAAATCTCTTTTTATCTGTAAATACCAGTAAATTAATATGTTAGAAAAATTCATTAAATTTCTTTACAGATGCAATATTACGTCTTAAAATTGAGATATTTTTAATCATTTCATTTTACGGAATAGATTAATTATCATATATTTGCCACCGCATTTTTAGAAAACAAAATAAATTATAATAACATGACTAAAGCAGATATTGTATCGAAAATATCGAACAAATCAGGAATAGAAAAAGCGGATGTATTAGCAACAGTAGAAGCATTTATGACAGAAGTTAAAAGTGCTCTAGAGCAAGGAGAAAATGTTTACTTGAGAGGTTTTGGTAGTTTTATAATCAAAACAAGAGCAGAGAAAACAGGAAGAAATATTTCTAAAAACACTACTATTAAAATTCCAGCTCACAATATTCCTGCGTTTAAGCCAGCAAAAACTTTTACCGATGGAGTAAAAAGTAAAGTGATAGTAAAATAATCAAACGAATCTGAATCGAAAGATTTTTAAAACATTAGACAATTATGCCAAGTGGTAAAAAAAGAAAGAGGTCAAAAATCTCGACTCACAAACGCAAGAAAAGAGCGAGAGCAAACAGACATAAGAAAAAGTAAGGTTTACCCCTCTCTTTTTCTTTTTTTAAATTACATTAAAAAACGTTCATTGAAATAGAGGTTTTTATTCTGTAGCATGCAGAAGCCTCGTATGGTATTAACAAATAATACCTGTTTAAATTTAATCCATTATTTGTCATCATTTGACAAATAGTACAAACCCATTTCAGTATGAAAACAGAATTAATAATTCGAACGAATTCATCTGATATTGATTTTGCCTTATTAAAAGATGGAAAACTTATTGAATTAAATAAAGAAACTACTGATAATAAATTCTCTGTTGGCGATATTTTTTTAGCCAAAATAGGAAAAGTATTAACAGGGCTCAATGCTTCTTTTGTAAATGTAGGATACCAAAAAGATGGTTTTTTACATTATCATGATTTAGGAGCAAAAGTAAAATCTTTAAATAATTTTATTAAGAAAGTAAGCACAGGTAGGTATAAAGAATTCACTTTAAAAAATTTCCGCTTTGAAAAAGATATTCACAAAGACGGAAGTATTAACGATGTACTAAAATCAGGTCAAAATTTATTAGTACAAATTGTAAAAGAACCGATTTCTACCAAAGGCCCTAGATTAAGCTCTGAGCTTTCTATTGCTGGTAGATTTTTAGTATTAGTTCCTTTTTCTGATAGAATTTCTGTTTCTCAAAAAATAGAAGATTCTAAAGAAAAAGAACGTTTAAAAAGATTAGCAAAAAGCATCAGGCCCAAAGGTTTTGGTGTAATTTTAAGAACTGTTGCTGAAGGTAAAAAAGTAGCAGAACTAGATAAGGATTTACAAAATTCATTAGACCGTTGGAAAACTATGTGTAAGCGAATTGCCAACACTGATACCCCAACAAAAGTATTAAGCGAATTAAACAGAGCTTCTTCAATCTTACGAGATGTAATGAATGATTCTTTTACAAACATTGTCACCAATGACGAAACACTGAAAGTAGAAATTAAAGAATACCTTCAGGAAATCTACCCAGAAAAAGAAAAAATTGTAAAACTACACAAATCAGTTACGCCAATTTTTGAAAAATATGGAATAGAACGCCAAATAAAAACATCTTTTGGTAAAACTGTTTCTATGAGTAAAGGGGCTTATTTAGTGATTGAACACACAGAAGCATTACATGTGATAGATGTAAATAGTGGTAACCGATCTAATAAAGCTGGCTCACAAGAAGAAACAGCTTTAGAAGTAAACTTAATTGCCGCTACTGAAATTGCGAGACAATTACAATTAAGAGACATGGGTGGAATTATCGTGATTGATTTCATTGATATGCATCGTTCAGAAAATAGAAATAAATTGTTTCAGCATTTGAAGGAAAAAATGTCTTTTGATAGAACAAAACACAAAATTTTACCCCCTAGTAAATTTGGATTAATCCAAATAACTAGGCAAAGAGTCCGACCTGAACTCAATATTAAAACTAAAGAACCAAACCCTAATATCAACGGAGAAGTAGAAGCTCCTATTGTATTGTTAGATAAAATTGAAGCCGATTTGGAACGTGTTATTTCAAATCCTAAAAATAAAAATGTCATGTTGAACGTTCATCCATTTATAGCTTCTTATTTAACCAAAGGGGTATCATCGATTCGTTTCCGATGGTATTTAAAGCACAAAAAGTGGATTACAATTATACCTAGAGATGCTTATAGATATTTACAGTATAAATTTAAAATTATACGTAAATAAGGCACATACATATCAACAAAAACCCGCATTGTTTTAATGCGGGTTTTTTATTTTTAAAAGTATTTGTTTATCGATTGACTGCCAACTTTGTATCTTCTTTCCAAGTATTAACAGTTACAATGCTATTATTTTCATAATTAATTTGACGTAGATTGTTTTTATTCCATTGAAACCAAGTTCCAACCTTTTTACCATCTTTATAAAATCCTGTAGAAACGATCGTACCTTTATTATCAAATTCAGACCATTTCCCTGCTAATTTTTTATTTTTAAAAAAACCTTGTTTATAGACCTTTCCATCTGCAAAATAATAGGTTGCTTTTACTTTATCTCCCTCAACTTCATAAGAAGGCTCTATTTCTTGCGATTGAATAAAAGAAAATGATAGCAAAAAAGCAACTGATAGTAACGTTTTCATAAGTATTGTAAATTTAATTAACAATTTGTTTACACAAATATACAATATAATTTACATTAAAAAAATTATTTAGTAACATTAAATTAACATTAGAACCAAAAACCAATATTAAAAATCCAGTAATTCTTTTTATTTTCTGGAGACCAACTATATTTTAATTCTAACGGACCTATTATAGTATCAAGACCATATCCCAATGCATATCCAGATAATACATCTTTGAATAGGTCTTTCCCATTACTAAAAACATTCTCATCTACTCTTGCATAATTAGCAATGAATGTCGCATAATTATTTTTAGCAACCTTATATCTAACTAAAAATTCTGATCTTAAGAAAGATTTATTAGAAAGTTGTGCAAATTCATAACCATACATTGGAAAAAAAGTATTGATATAATTTTGATTGTACCCTCCAATATAAAAATCAAAAACTTGAGAGGTTGGGTTTTCAAAAGAAAATCCAGCATCATTTGTATACTGAAAAGTTACATTTTCCCAAAACGTTGTCACAAATCCAAGTCGCCCACTAATTTGTGGGAATGATTTAAAATTTTCTAAATGATCTGAAGACCACCCATAATACTTAGCTCCAATATTAGCATAAAACCCTTTTGTTGGAAAAGATTTTTTATTGTAAGTGTCTAATTTTAAGTATGTTGAAAAATTTAGATAATTACTATTGTCAAATATGACTTTATCATCTAGTAATGTAATGGTTTCGGTTGTTATCAATAACTTTTTAAATTCAGTACTGAAACCTAATGCAAATTTTCTCCCAAAAGTGGTTTGAATAAAAATTTCATTTGTGAAATCAGCATAATTTAATTCGATACGATTTACATCTGGATTATTTGCATTATTAAAAAGGGATTGTGTGTTAAAATGGTTATATCTGGATTTAAAACCATAACTTGTATAAAAACCATTGTCTACAAAGTAATTTAACTGGTATCGTAAACGATCTCCTAAAATTAAACCAAACGACAATTCATCATTCTTAACTAACAATCTTTTATGAACATAATTTGCTAAGATTCCCGACTGATATAAAGCATCATAATGAGCCCCTAAATGAAGACTAGTTTTTGAGGCTGTTTCTTTTACATAAATAATAATTTTATTAGAGTCTATGGTATAATGTATTTGGTCATAATTATCGGTAGCTGTTAAAAAATTAATCTTTTTATTAAATTCTCTCCTTGTTATTCTATCCCCTATTCGTAGGTTTAATATTCCTCTCACATATGCAGGAGTATAGTTTTCTGCTCCAATAACTTTTATTCCTTCAATTACAAACTCTTTATCTGACAAAATAACTCGAGGCCTTTGTTTTTTTACATATTGTAATTGTGAAATGCTATCAAAAGTTTTTCTGTACAATGAAGCCACCTCCTCTCCTTTTTTAATAATTTGTTTACTTTTATCAAAATCAATAATCGTAAATTCTGAAATATCAGGTTTGATATAAAAATCAGCATCTAAAGCTCTTTCTATACTCTGTTCATGAATATCAAAACTTATTATTTGGTTTAAAATACTAATACCAGAATTTAACCCTGCACGTTCAGTTAAATCGCTTTGAACATCAACACCAATTATAATATCAACGTCTTTTTTAATCATAATATCTGTAGGGAAATTATTAATAATCCCACCATCTATTAGTAGATGATTGTTAAGTTCTATCGGATTTAATAATGTTGGAAAAGAGGCGCTTGCTCTTAAAGCTAACGGTAATGAGCCCTTTTCTAATAAAACCATTTCGCCTGTTTCTACATCAGTTGCAACACAAAAAAAAGGAATTGGGAGTTTATTGAAATTTGAAATATCATCTAATGGTGATACTAAAATTGACAATAAATCTAGTAAGTTCTGCCCTTTTGAAACTGCTCTAGGCAACTGAATTTTATTCTTATTTATAGGTAAAACTATCGCATGTTTTTCTCCAAATTCTTTTTCAGAAAAAGGCATTGAACTTCTAGGTAAAACATCTTGTAAGGTCTTTAAAATATTTATTGAATCTGCAATTTGTTCTATTTGGCTCCCTGAATATCCCGAAGCATATAAACCACCAATAACAGCGCCCATGCTAGTCCCTCCAATATAATCTATTTGTAATCCTGATTTATCTATTTCCTTCAGAATACCAATATGTGCAAATCCCTTTGCACCACCACCACTAAGCACCAAACCTATTCTTGGTTGTTTTTTTTGTGAAAACAACACCACAGGGAAAATTAAAAAGATGAATAGACTTTTTTTCATTTTTATGGATTAAAATACTTATAAATTTTTGTTGCTCTTGAATTTCCCAACAGTATTGTAAGCTCTTGTAAAGTTGCTTTTTTAACTCGTTTTGCCGATTTAAACTTACGCAATAATGATGTAATAGTTTGTTTGCCTATGGCTGGAATTTGTTCTAATTCTGATTGAATAGCACTCTTACTTCTTTTATTTCTATGAAGAGTAATCCCAAACCGATGTGCTTCATTTCTAAGAAACTGAATAATCTTTAATGTTTCTGACTTTTTATCTAAATACAAGGGAATAGAGTCTCCTGGATAATAAATTTCTTCTAATCTTTTAGCAATACCTATAATGGCGATCTTGCCTCTGAGACCGAGATAATCTAAGCTTTTTAAGGCAGATGATAATTGCCCTTTCCCTCCATCAATTACAATTAGTTGTGGTAAAGGCTCATTTTCTGATAACAATCTTTTATAACGTCTCAATACAACCTCTTCCATAGAAGCAAAATCATCTGGACCCTCTACAGTTTTTATATTATAATGGCGATATTCTTTTTTACTTGGTTTTCCATCTTTAAAAACAACACAAGCAGCAACAGGGTGTGTGCCTTGAATATTAGAATTATCAAAGCACTCTATATGTCTTGGCTCTGAGGAGAGTCTAAGATCTTTCTGCATTTGAGTCATTATTCTTTTCAAATGACGATCAGGATCTATAATTTTTATTTGTTTAAACTGCTCTTGTCTATAGTACTTTGCATTTCTTTCGGACAGTTCTACAATCCGTTTTTTATCTCCTAGTTTTGGAACTGTAACTTTGACAGTATTACCCAAATCTATTTGAAAAGGCACATAAATTTCTTTTGACATAGAATTAAACCTTTGCCTAATAGTAATCACCGCTAATTCTAAAATTTTCTTATCCGTTTCATCTAACTTCTTTTTTATTTCTGTTGTATGCGATTGGATAATTGATCCATTTGCAATTTTTAAAAAGTTGATATACCCATGAGTATCGTCAGATATAATAGAAAAAACATCAACATTATTTATCGAGGGGTTTACGATCGTTGACTTTGATTGATAATTTGATAATAAATCTAATTTTTCTTTGATTTTTTGTGCCTCTTCAAATTCCATTTTACTAGAAAAAGAAAGCATTATTTCTTGAAATTTATCTAAACTCTCCTTGAAATTACCTCTTATAATATTTCTTATGACTTTAATCATTTCAAGATAAGTCTCTTCAGTTTGGAGGTCTTCACATGGGCCAGCACAATTTCCCATATGATATTCTAAACAAAGTTTATATTTCTTTGCTTTAATCTTATCTTGGGATAAATCATATTTACAGGTTCTAAGTGGGTATAATTCCCTTATTAAATCTAGCAATAATTTTACCGTTCTTACATTTGTATAAGGTCCGTAATATTCTGATCCATCTTTGATAACTCTTCGCGTCATAAAAACTCTAGGAAATCGCTCTTTTTTAATACAAATCCAAGGATAAGTCTTATCATCTTTTAACATGATATTATATCTTGGTTGGTATTTTTTAATTAAATTATTTTCTAATAATAAAGCATCTGTTTCTGTATTTACAACAATATGATTGATCTGTACTATTTTCTTAACTAGAATTCTTGTCTTCGTATTCTCATGATTCTTTGTAAAATACGAGCCTACTCTTTTTTTTAAATTCTTTGCTTTTCCAACATATAAGATCCTTCCATCTTTATCATAATATTGGTATACCCCTGGAGAGTTTGGTAATGTTTTAAGTTGAATTTCTAAAGATGTTGACATAGAACGAAAATACTATTTTTATTTGCATTCTAAAATAATTGAAATGTATCTCATGGTTCAAATATTTTTGTATCTTGAAATCATAAAAATTCCCCCTAATGAAAGAAAAAATATCCATTGCTATTGCAGACAAAGAAATTGTCTTTAAAAGTAAAATTGAAATTCTCCAAAAGAAATTTAAAACTCTAGATATTTTATTTGAGGCAAAAACCACAAAAGAACTCATTCACCAGCTTAAAAATTGTGAAAAAAAACCCTCTATCATTCTAATCGATTTAGAACTCCCTCTTTTCAACGGATTAGAAACAATTAAATCTCTATTTAAAGAAGCTCCTAACATAAAAATTATTGCCATTACCAATATCATACTCAAGTCTTTTTTTATAAATATGATAGGTCTTGGGGCAATATCATACCTGAGAAAAAATGCTTCACTAACCACAGTAATTTCAACTCTCAAAGAAGTACATGATAAAGGATATTCTTATGATGATAGAATGATCCATATAATTCATGAGAGTCTAATACAATCAAAAAGAAAAATTCTTACGTGTAATGCTAATATAGAGCTGTTATCTATGAGAGAATTAGAAATTTTAGAACTTATTTGCAATCAACATACTAGTACTGAAATTGCAAAAAAACTTTGTATTAGTAGGAGAACAGTTGAAGGTCACAGAAATAAAATGCTTGTAAAAACTGGAACTAAAAATGTTGCAGGGCTGGTAATTTATGGTTTACAGAAAAACCTTGTGAAGTTAACTGAAAATTTTTGAATTAATTTTCTTCTTTTGGAAACGCTTTTTTACTAAATATAAAAAGTAAAATAACACCTGCTGTAATATAAGAATCAGCAGGATTAAAGATATAATTAAAAAATCTAAAAAAATCTCCTCCAACAAAAGGAATCCATTCAGGTAAAATTCCTTCCCATATCGGAAAATAAAACATATCAACTACTTTTCCATAAAACAATTCACCATAGGGTGTCTTTGAAAATAAAGTTGCTACTCCTTTGCCACCAGGAGTATCAAAAATAACACCATAAAAAACAGAATCTAGTATATTTCCAAAAGCACCCGCTAAAATTAATGCTATGGAGAGAATGACAACAGTGGGCATGTTCTTCTTGATACAATTTGTTAACCAGTAAATAATACCCCCAACGGCAACAATTCTAAATAATGTCAAAAATAATTTCCCTGCTTTTCCTCCAAATTCAAAACCCATAGCCATTCCATTATTCTCAACAAAATGAATTCTAAACCAATCAAAAACAAGAATTTCTTCTTGTAAATAAAAATTTGTTTTAATATAAATCTTTACAATCTGATCTATTGCAATGGCTAAGATTAGAGTGAGTAAAGCAATGTTTTTTTTGGACATATTTCGTAATTTATAGAAATAAGAATCGGTTAATTTGAAGCTAAAAAGAGTCTTTATATTAATTGAATTATCTGTAAAAAAATACATTTAAATTCCTTTAGAAAACTCTTTTGATGCGAGAGAATTTTTACTGTCGTCTTTTAGCCTCAATACTTAATGTGGCATGAGGAACTAGTTTTAATCTTTCTTTTTGGATTAGTTTCCCAGTAACCCTACAAATACCGTATGTTTTATTTTCTATACGAACTAATGCGTTTTTCAAATCTCTGATAAACTTTTCTTGACGAATGGCTAATTGAACATTTGCTTCTTTACTCATAGTTTCAGAACCTTCTTCAAAAGATTTAAACTGTGGAGAAGTATCATCAGTTCCATTATTTAATCCGTTCTTGTAAGAACTTTGTAATAAGGCTAGATCTTCTTCAGCTCTTTCTATTTTCTTTAAGATGATTTCTTTAAACTCTTGTAAATCTTCATCAGAATATTTTGTGCTTGTATTCGACATGATTTTTACATTTTATGAATTAATATTTTACTTTTTATGGTGTCAAACTCAATCTCTACACCCTCTGTTAATTGCTCTACAAACGTTAACTCCTCTGTGAGTGTTTCACGCATAACATATTCTTTATTCTTTTTGATAGACTTCTCAAAGTCTTCAAATTTTAAGATTGATAATTTAATTTTGTCTGTAACCTCAAGACCACTATCTTTTCGAGCATTCTGAATTCTATTAATTAACTCTCTTGCAACTCCTTCTTCACGTAAATCTTCCGATATTATAACATCTAATGCTACTGTAATTGCCCCCTCATTCGCAACTAACCATCCCTCAATATCTTTAGAAGATATTTCTACGTCTGAAAGTTCCAAGTTAATCATTTTTCCTTCAAGTCCAACCTCTATTTTTTGATCTCGTTCGATTGTTGCGATATCTTCTTTTGAAAAGTTATGGATGGCATTTGCAATCAATTTCATCTCTTTTCCAAATTTTGGGCCTAATGTTTTAAAATTTGGTTTTATCTGTTTTACTAAAATATCAGATGCATCCTCTAATAATTCAATCTCTTTAATATTTACTTCGTGTTTAATAAGATCTGCTACAGCTAAAATTGACAATTTTTGTTCTTGACTTTTAACCGGAATCATTATTTTTTGAAGTGGTTGACGAACTTTTATCTTTTCTTTTGCTCGTAACGACAAAACTAGAGAAGAGATTGTTTGTGCATCCTCCATTTTTTGCTCTAATGTTTTATCTATAAATGAATCGTCAGCAGAAGGGAATTCAGATAGATGAATACTCTCAAAATTTTCTTTGTCAGTAACAGCTGTCAAATCCAAATACAACCGATCCATAAAAAATGGAGCAATTGGTGCAGCTAATTTAGCAACGGTTACCATACAGGTATACAATGTTTGATAAGCCGAAATTTTATCCTGTTGATAATCACCTTTCCAAAATCTTCGTCTACTAAGTCTCACATACCAGTTACTTAAATAATCCTGAGTGAAATCCGAAATTGCTCTAGACGCTTTTGTTGGTTCGTATTCTGTATAAAATTTATCTACTTTTTTTATCAAAGTATTTAATTCTGATAAAATCCAACGATCTAACTCGGGTCTTTCTTTCAATGGAATAGTTGTCTCGGAATAAGAAAAATTATCAATATTTGTATATAATGAAAAGAAAGAGTACGTATTATATAATGTCCCAAAAAACTTACGTTTTACCTCTTCGATTCCATCAACATCAAATTTTAAATTATCCCACGGGTTCGCATTAGAAATCATATACCATCGCGTAGCATCTGCACTGTAAGTATTTAACGTTTCAAAAGGATCTATAGCATTTCCTAGACGTTTAGACATTTTATGTCCATTTTTGTCTAAAACCAACCCATTTGAAACTACATTTTTGTAGGCCACAGAGTCAAAAACCATGGTTCCTATTGCATGAAGTGTATAAAACCATCCTCTTGTTTGATCAACACCTTCGGCAATAAAATCTGCTGGAAAGGATTTATTATTATCAATTAACTCTTTATTCTCAAAAGGATAATGCCATTGAGCATAAGGCATTGATCCAGAATCAAACCAAACATCAATCAAATCACTTTCGCGATTCATTGGTTTTCCAGAAGGTGAAACTAATACAATTTGATCTACGATATTCTTATGTAAATCGATTCTTGCATAGTTTTCTTCAGACATATTTCCAACTTCAAAATCAGAAAAAATATCTTCAGAAAGAATACCAGCCTCTATAGACTTTTTCATTTCAGATTTAAGTTCTGCAACAGAACCGATACAAATTTCTTCTTTCTTATCTTCTGTTCTCCAAATTGGCAGTGGTATTCCCCAGTAACGAGATCTTGACAAGTTCCAATCATTTGCATTGGCTAACCAATTTCCAAAACGCCCTTCTCCAGTAGAGGTTGGTTTCCAGTTAATGGTCTTATTTAATTTATACATTTTATCTTTTACATCGGCAACTTTTATAAACCAAGAGTCTAAAGGATAATACAAAATTGGTTTATCTGTTCTCCAACAATTAGGATAACTGTGCTTATATTTTTCAACCTTAAAAGCTTTATTTTCTTCTTTTAATTTGATAGCTAACTCAATATCAACAGATCTTTCTGGCGCTTCACCTGGAGGGTAATATTCGTTCTTTACATATTTTCCACCAAACTCCCCTATTTCGGGTCTAAAACGTCCTTGTAAATCAACTAATGGGACTAAATTGTCGTTTTCATCTTTGACTAGCATTGGTGGAATTTCAGGAGTTGCCTGTTTTGCCACAAGTGCATCATCTGCCCCAAAGGTTGGTGATGTGTGTACTATTCCTGTTCCGTCTTCTGTTGTTACAAAATCTCCAGAAATTACTCGAAATGCATTTTGTGGATTATCATTTGGAAGTACATAATCCAACAATTGCTCATATTTTATATCTACTAGATCTTTTCCATAAAATTCCTTAATCACCATATACGGAATTTTTTTATCAGTAGAAGAAAAACTAGACAACTCGGAGTTACTTTCTACTGGAAAGTATTTTCCTGAAAACTGTTTTCCTATTAATTTTTTAGCTAAAATCACCTTCACAGGTTCAAAAGTATATTGATTAAAGGTCTCAACTAGGGCATAATTAATTTTTAAGCCTACCGTTAAGGCAGTGTTACTGGGTAGCGTCCATGGTGTGGTAGTCCATGCTAAAAAGTAACAATCTCCTTCATTTTTCAAAAAATCTGGCAGTGATTCTATTATCGCTTTAAATTGAGCAATCACCGTTGTATCTGTTACGTCTTGGTAAGTCCCTGGTTGGTTTAATTCATGTGAACTAAGACCAGTTCCTGCCTTGGGGGAGTATGGCTGAATCGTATATCCTTTATATAATAATTTTTTGTTATAAATCTGCTTCAATAACCACCAAACACTTTCCATGTATTTTGGTTCATAAGTAATATAGGGGTCATCCATATTTACCCAGTATCCCATTTTTTGTGTTAGATCATTCCAAACATCTGTATATCTCATGACAGCCTTTCGACATGCTGAGTTATAGTCTTCAACAGAAATAGTTTTACCAATATCTTCTTTGGTAATTCCTAATTCTTTTTCAACTCCCAGCTCAATAGGCAAACCATGAGTATCCCAACCTGCTTTCCGCTTTACTTGAAAGCCTTTCATGGTTTTATAGCGCGGAAAAATATCTTTAATCGCTCGTGCCAATACATGATGAACACCAGGCAGCCCATTAGCGGAAGGGGGTCCTTCAAAGAATACAAATGGTTTTTTCCCTTCTCGGGAAGAAACACTTTTTTCAAAAATATTCTTCTCTTCCCAATATTTTAGCATTTCATTCGCTATATTCGGTAAGTTAAGTCCTTTATATTCAGGAAACTTTGTACTCATAAATCGCTTTTTCTAATAAATTGCGAAAATACATATTTTCCTGTAATTCTTAGAGTAAGACTAAGAAAAATAACGCTTAAGGAAGTCCTCGTTCATTTTTAATCGTTTCATAAGCTGTTTGAATTTTTTGAAATTTTTCTTTTGCACCTTTAAGATGTTCTTCTCCCAATCCTACTAATTTATCTGGATGGTATTTTTTTACCATTTTTCGATAAGCTTTCTTTACTTCTTCGTTAGACGTGTTTTTTGAAATTTCTAAAATTTTATAGGCACTATTTGCAGAGCTATAAAACATCGCTTTAATCGATTCAAAATCATACTGATTAATTGATAAATATCCTGCAATTTTTCGGATCTCATCAACTTCTAATTCAGAGACATGTTCATCTGCATTGGCTATCCCAAACAAAAAATGAACCAACTGAAGTCTCGATGAATGGGGCATGTGTTGACGAATCTGTAAGCATACTTGCCTTGTTGATATTTGTTTCTTAATGACTCCTTTAAATAACTGAAAGGCCCTATTTGCTCTTCCTTTACCATAGATTCCAACAAAATAGTTTCTTACAAAATTTAGTTCTCTTTCATCTACTCTTCCATCTGCTTTAATGACAACTGATGCTAAAATCAGCAAACTAATTTCAAAATCTCCACTTAACGTTTGTTTTTTCCTTTGTTGGTTTTTTTGTTGAAATTCTTGTTGTTCGTTTAAAAAATCCTCTCGGGTATATGTATCAATAACAGTTCCAGCAGCAAATCCTAAAATTGCTCCGATAGGACCTCCAAAAGTAAAACCTATTCCAGCTCCAAGCCATTTAGAAAAATTACTCATATTTCAATTTTTGATGATCAAATATACTATTTTGATTGTGTTATATTCCTTATATTTGTATCTTAAATTTAAAAAAATGTATCCAGAAGAATTAATAAAACCAATGCGTGAAGAATTAACTAATAATGGTTTTTCTTCTTTAAATTCAGCAGAGGACGTAGATAAAGCTATTCAATCAAAAGGAACTACCTTAGTGATGGTAAACTCTGTTTGTGGATGTGCGGCAGGTACTGCAAGACCAGGAACATTGGCCTCTTTACAATTTGAAAAAAAACCAGATCACTTAACAACTGTATTTGCAGGTGTTGATAAAGAATCTACACAAAAAGCTAGAGAACATATGGTTCCTTTCCCTCCTTCTTCTCCTGCTGTAGCCCTGTTTAAAGATGGAGAGCTGGTTCATATGCTAGAACGTCACCATATCGAAGGTAGATCTGCTCAGGTCATCGCAGAGAATTTGATTTCTGCTTATGATGAATTTTGTTAAAAATAACATCTAAGTGATATTATTATATAAATCCACTTCTTAAATGAGTGGATTTTTTATTTTTACAAAATGAATACCAAAAAAGTCATTAACAATTCAATTCATTTTGTAAAAAAAACACTAGAGGGTGCTGAAGGGGGACATGATTGGTTTCATATTGAGCGAGTATACAACAATGCAATAATGATTGCTAAAAATGAAAAGGTTAATATTTTTGTTGTTCAACTTGGAGCACTTTTACATGATATTGCTGACTCAAAATTTCATCATGGAGACGAATCAATTGGTCCTAAAAAAGCTAGAATATTTTTAAATAGTCAGAATGTAAATGAAGAAACTATTGTTCATATAGAAAATATTATACACTATATTTCATATAAATCATCATTAAATACTGGTAAAAAGTTTTCTTCTCCTGAGTTAAGTGTTATTCAAGATGCAGATCGTTTAGATGCTATGGGTGCTATTGGAATTGCTAGGTGCTTTAATTATGGTGGATTTAAAAATAGACTTTTGTACGATCCAAAAATCAAGCCAAATTTAAAAATGTCTAAAGAGGAGTATAAAAAATCTGTGTCTCCAACAATTAATCATTTCTATGAAAAATTATTACTTTTAAGAGATCAGATGAATACTCAAACAGGGAAGCGTATCGCCAACAAAAGACATCTATACATGGAGAATTTTCTTCAACAGTTTTTTGATGAATGGAAGGGACTTACATAATTTTAACTCGCTTTTGCAACCTCAAGAGCTGTTAATTTATATTCCAAAATAGATAATTCTTCTGCACTCTGAATAATTTGCTCAGCAGTTAAGTTATTATTGGAATTCACATAGTCAATTATCTCTTTGCTTTTAATTGTATAGTAGCAAATTGCTTTTTCAATTTTTTTATTCATCACTTTACAAATTTACACTTAATCATCATTAAAAATATAATCAAAATTATCTAAATTATAGTTTATATTATCTTTTTTATGTAACTAAATTTTTATTAGGGTTAATATTGAACATATATGTGCCAATTTGGATGTTTTGAAATAAACAAAACTAATAAATATTTGTACTATTAAATTTTAAGAACATTTAAAAATGAAAAAAATAATTAGAAAAACTGTATTTGGAACATTACTGCTTGGAACATTAACTAGTTACGCAATCGAAACCTCCTTAGAGAAGAGGAAAGAAAATGTGATCGAAGTAACATTAACTAATGTGAAAAAAGGTCAGCTATTATTTATTAAAAACTCACGTGGGAAAATTATTTACAAAAACTTCATTAATGTTTCTGGCTCTATCAAAAAAGAGTTTGATTTTAATACCTTAGAAAATGGGTATTATATATTAGAAATTGATAAAGATTTTCAAATAGATATCCTTCCGTTTACCATTATTTCAGGCGAAGCTATTTTTCATAAAAAGGCAGAAAAAATAGTTTTCAAACCTTCAATCAGAGCAGATGAAAACAAGGTTTTAATCTCTAAATTAGATTTTGAAGCCACCCCTATGCAAGTCTCCATATGTTATGAAAATGAAATAATTTTCAAAGAGACTATCGAAGGATGTCAACAATTAAAAAGAATTTATTCTCTAGAAAAAAAAAAGGAAGCTATAAAGTAGTAGCAACAGCAAACGATCGTATGTATGTTAAAGAATTTTCTCTAAAATAAAACGACCGTAATTTTGATTTGTTTAAGCGAGCTTGTCATGAAGCTCGCTTTTTTTATTTTCCAGGAAAATCAGCTTTTCTTTTCTCTAAAAAAGCAGTAGTCCCTTCTTTAAAGTCTTGGGTTCCAAAACAATTTCCAAACTCAGAAATTTCAACATTATACCCATTAATGCCCTCTTTAAAATTAGCATTTATAGCTTTAATTGCTCCACCTATTGCTATTGAAGAATTTCTCATAATAGTCTTTGCTAATTTTTCCACTAATGGTAGTAATTCTTCTGGTTTTGTTGAATAGTTCACCAAACCTAAAACTTTAGCTTCATCAGCAGTAATCATTCTCGCAGTCATGATTAATTCCATTGCTTTTCCTTTACCTACTAGTTGCGGTAATCGTTGAGTTCCTCCATAC
Source organism: Flavobacterium sp. (assembly GCA_042091515.1). Taxonomy (GTDB): domain Bacteria; phylum Bacteroidota; class Bacteroidia; order Flavobacteriales; family Flavobacteriaceae; genus Polaribacter. The sequence goes on from JBELHH010000001.1 coordinate 109,248, forward strand.
CCAGGAATTACTCCTAAAGAAACTTCAGGCAGCCCCATTCTTGCATTATTTGAAGCCACTCTAAAATGACATGCCATTGCCAATTCTAAACCTCCTCCTAATGCAAAACCATTGATTGCAGCAATCACTGGTTTTGAAAGGTTTTCTATATAATCAAATAATATTTCTTGCCCTTTCGCAGCTAACTTAGCCCCATTTTCAACACTGAAATTTGCAAATTCTGAAATATCTGCACCAGCAACAAATGCTTTTTCACCACTTCCTGTAATTATAATTACTTTTACAGAAGGATTTTTATCTAACTCCTTAATTGCTTTATGGAGTTCTTCTATAGTGGCTTTGTTAAGCGCATTTAATTTCTTTGGTCTATGAATTGTAATGATTGCTAATCCATTACTATCTGCTAACAAAATATTCTCAAAAGTCATGATAAAATTCGTTTATATTCTAGGTATAATTACAGTAAATTTAGCTCCTCTTCCTTCTTCTGAAGTAAAGTTTATTGATCCATTATAAGTTTCTATAATACTTTTAGTTATTGGTAGTCCAAGTCCCATTCCACTTGTTTTTGTTGTGAATTTTGGTTCAAAAATTAAATGTTTTAACTCTTCCTTGATCCCTTTTCCATTATCTGAAACCTCAATATAAATTTTATCATTCTTGTAAAATACTTTTACTCTAATGGATGGATTTTTTACTCCTTGCACAGCTTGGGTTGCATTTTTAATTAAGTTTGTAACGACTCTAATTAATTGAGTTTTGTCAAGAAATGCATACATCTCTTTTTCCATTGGAGTGAAGGATACATAGTCTTCATTAAAAATATCTAACGCCATTTTTACAACACTAACAATTTCTATTTTCTCTTTATGTTGAACAGGCATTTTTGCAAAATCTGAAAAAGCTGATGCAATAGAACTCATAACATCTATTTGTTGAATCAATGTATTACTATATTCTTTAACTTTTTCATTAATCATAGGATCTTTTGGATCAAACCTCCTCTCGAAACTTTGAACAGAAAGTCTCATTGGTGTTAATGGATTTTTAATCTCATGGGCAACTTGTTTCGCCATTTCTCGCCAGGCTTGTTCTCGCTCACTTTTTGCTAACTTAGCAGCACTCTCTTCAAGTTCATCGATCATTTGATTATAACCATCTACTAAAATTCCTATTTCTGAACTAGCAAAATTCAAATCAATTTTTTCATTCCGCTCGTTCAAACGAGTTCTTTTCATTTTATCAGAAACATTCTTAATTGATCTTGTAATAAAACTGGACAAGAAATATGCGAGCATTATTGCAATTAAAAACATGAAAAGATTCACCACAATTAACCTAGTTAAAAACTCATTTAATTCAGACTCTTGAGTCGTATTATCTTGATAAAATTTTAATTTTAATATTCCTATTTCATTTCCGATAGAATCTAAAATATAGGTATATGAATTTTCAATATTATTATTTTTATTCTCAATGATTTCAAAGATTCTTCGATCTGGGTTTAATTTTAACTTTGACACCAATGAAATTGTGAGGTTATCTGGAATAGAATCCTTAAATCCAAAAGGAACTGATGTTTTTAAGAGCTGCCCTTGTAAATCAAAAAGACTAATCTCTAAATTATGGATAAAAGCCATTTCATAAATAGAATTCTTAAAAATGATAGCTAAATTTTGGGTAGTAACAGGGAGTGTTGCTCTTTGATATAACTGAATAGCAATTTCTTTTTTTAAAGTTTCTTCTTTTCTTCCAAAACGACTTACATTATAGTCTTTAGTTTGTTCATCAAATTGATAAATAGTTAGATTAATGATTAATACTGTCGCTAAGAAAATTAGCAAAATCATTGCTATAAAAATTCTAATTCTTAATGATATATTATTAAAGTTTTTCACTTAATTCTTTTTGTTTTATAAAACTAATCCAATTTAAATGATGAAGTATCCATCGACAATCTTAGAAAATGTTACTGGTTTTAAAAAATACAATAGCACAAGATACTTAAAACAACTCTAATGGCAGGAGATGCAATTAATTAGAGAAGCAATCCTATTATTTTATCCTACAATATTAATAATCTTTCCAGGGACAATAATTATTTTTTTTGGGGTTCTTCCTTGAAGCTGTACTTGAGTTTTTTCATGCGACATGACTATTTTTTCTATTTCTGTCTTACTCATCTCTAATGGTAATTCAAGCGTAAATCTCATTTTACCATTAAAAGAGATTGGATAATTTTTAGAACTTTCTATAAGATGTTTTGCATCAAAAATTGGAAATTTTACTGTCGAAATAGATCTTGAATGACCTAATTGTTGCCATAATTCTTCTGCTATATGGGGTGCATATGGTGAGATTATAATTAGTAACGGCTCAAGAATTTGACGTTTATTACATTTTTGAGCCGTGAGTTCGTTTACCGCAATCATAAAAGTAGAAACAGAAGTGTTAAATGAAAAATTCTCAATATCTTCTTCTACCTTTTTAATGGTTTTATGTAAGATTTTAAGCTCTTCTTTAGTAGGATCTATATCTGATACCTGAAAAGCATCTCCATTATAAAATAACTTCCATAATTTTTTTAAAAAAGAATGAACTCCAGAAATACCTGAAGTCTTCCAAGGTTTTGCTTGTTCTAATGGCCCTAAAAACATTTCAAAAAGACGTAAAGAGTCTGCACCATATTCTTCACAAATTGTATCTGGATTGACTACATTAAACCATCTTTTTGACATTTTCTCAACTTCTCTTCCCACAATAAATTTACCGTCTTCCAGAAGAAACTCTGCAGTATTAAATTGAGGTTGCCAATTCTTTAACTTTTCTACAGCAACTTCATCTGAACTATTAACTAAATTAACATCAATATGTAATTCGTCTACTTGGTATTGATCTTTTAAGCCTCTAGAAACGTAGGTGTTTGATCCTGAAATACGATAAATAATTGCACTGGTTCCCAAAATCATTCCTTGGTTGATTAATTTTTTTGCAAACTCATCAACAGGAACAATTCCTTTATCAAATAAAAATTTTTGCCAAAAACGAGCATATAGTAAATGGCCTGTGGCATGTTCTGACCCACCAATATATAAATCTACATCTTGCCAATAATTTAGAGCTTCTTTACTAGCAAATTCATGACTATTATTGGCATCCATATATCGATTAAAATACCAAGAACTACCCGCCCAACCGGGCATTGTATTTAGTTCTAAAGGCCATACAGACACATGATCGATCTTGCTATTATTAACAACCTTATGATGAATTGTATCCCAGGCCCAAAACTCAGCATTCCCTAAGGGAGGCTGACCGTCTTCAGTTGGTAAATATTTTTCTACCTCTGGCAGTACAATTGGTAAATGTTTCACATCGATTATTTGTGGAGTTCCGTGTTTATAATACACAGGAAAAGGTTCTCCCCAGTAGCGTTGCCTGCTAAAAACAGCATCGCGCAATCTATAATTTATTTTCCCATATCCTACACCTCGCTTCTCCAATTCATAGATGGCTAGCTTTAGAGCTTTTTTATAAGAAAGCCCAGATAAAAAGTCTGATTGTGCAATAACAGTTCCTTCTTTATTGGTATGTGCTGATTCAGAAATGTCTACATTTTCAAAAATATTTGGAATCTTTATCCCAAAATGTTTTGCATAATCATAATCTCGTTGATCTCCACATGGAACCGCCATTACAGCTCCAGTTCCATAACTAGCTAACACGTAATCTCCAATCCAAATTGGAACTTTTTTACCTGAAAAAGGATGAATCGCGTACGCTCCTGTAAAAGCCCCAGAAATAGTTTTTACGTCTGCCATACGATCTCGTTCTGAGCGTTTACTGGTAGCTTCGATATAAGCTGTTACTTCTGCTTGTTGTGAATCTGTTGTAATTTGAGATACCAATTCATGCTCTGGTGCTAATGTCATAAAAGAGACTCCAAAAATAGTATCAGGTCTTGTGGTAAAAACATCTATTTTTGATGAATACCCATCAATTTTAAAAGACACCATAGCTCCTTGTGAACGACCAATCCAATTGGTTTGTGAATCTTTTAGTGGCTGAGGCCAGTCTATCGTGTTTAGACCATCTAATAACCGTTGTGCATACGCAGAAATTCGCATGGACCATTGTGTCATCTTCTTTCGAACGACTGGATGGCCACCTCGCTCTGAAACACCATTTATAATCTCGTCGTTGGCCAACACAGTTCCCAAATTAGGGCACCAATTTACTTCTGTATCAGATAAAAATGTTAATCGATATTTTAATAATGTTTGTTGTTTCTCTTTATAGGAAAATCCTTTCCAATCATCAGAAGAAAATTCTTGAATATCATCATCACATACTGCATTCACTTCTGAGTTTCCTGAATTTTCAAAAGCTGTTATTAATGTATCAATATCTTCTGCTCTGTTAGCATCTTTATTAAACCAAGACTCAAATAACTGAATAAAAATCCATTGAGTCCATTTGTAATATTGAGGATTCGATGTGCGAACTTCTCGAGACCAATCGAATGAAAATCCAATTTTATCTAACTGACGTCGGTATGTCTTTATATTTTGTTCTGTTGTTTTTGCTGGGTGCTGACCTGTTTGAATTGCATATTGTTCAGCTGGCAATCCAAAACTATCATACCCTTGAGGGTGCATCACATTAAATCCTTTGTGACGCTTATACCGAGCATAAATATCTGATGCAATATATCCTAGTGGATGTCCTACATGTAACCCTGCTCCTGAAGGATAAGGAAACATGTCTAATACATAGTATTTAGGGAGATTAGAATTATTACTGGCTTTAAATGTTTGATTCTCTGCCCAATATTTTTGCCACTTTACTTCTATGTCTTTAAAATTATAATGCATGGGATTTTCTCTTAAAGTGGGTAAATTTACGCTTATTCTCTCAAAGAATAAAGTATTAGGGAGTAAATGAACTGTATAAAAAAACCGCAAAAGATAGCTGCGGTTTCTTAGAGTTTGTATAGTGGCTGCCTTACTGAACAGGGATACTTATCACTACATTCCCCCATCCCATATGAATTGTCATCTCTTTGTCAATAGAAATTGAAAATGCTTCAATTGGCTCTTTTACTTTTTTTACTGGAACCTCGATCGCAACAACATTATTTTCTTTTTTGTGAAAATAGACTCCCCAAACATTTAATTGACTACTTAAAATAACTTCCCATTTTTCAACTCCAGGAATTGTATATAAAGAATATGTTCCTGCCTTTACAGCAATCCCTCCAAAAATTACATCTCTATAAAATGTAATTTCTGTAGCTTCGTTAGCACCTGTTCTCCATTTTTTACCTATAGGAACTAATTTTTCTATAGATCTTCCTTTTAATTGTGGTCTGCTGTAGGTTATTTTAATTACTTTATCAGAGACTCTGTAATTATTAGGAAACGACACAATATCCAATGGACTTTTGTCTAATCCTTTAAAGTCTTGGGCAATACCTTGGTTTGAAAAAATAACGATAAAAATTAGCATCGATATTATTGAATATATTTTTTTCATGATTAAATAGTTAGGGTTACGGATTTTATTTTGTGACAAGTTATAAAAAAAAATCTTTTTTTTAACACTTACAATCTTTACTACATCCAGACGATGTTTTTTTGAATACTATTTTCCTAACCAAGAAAAATACAGCACAAACAACAATACAATAAACAATAATCTCTTGCATTAACTTAGTAATTGATATACAATAAAAGAACAAATATAGGCTAAAGCACCCATCCCAAATAACTGAATTAATGGCCATTTCCAACTTTTAGTTTCTCTTTTTACAATCGCTAATGTTGCCATACACTGCATAGCAAATGCGTAAAAAACTAATAATGATATTCCTACTGGCAAATTAAATCTCTTTTCGCCAGTTTGGAGATTTATTTCAGAGGCCATTCGTTGTTTAATTGTAGCAGTATCATCTTCACTTCCTACAGAATAAATTGTTGCTAAAGTTCCTACAAAAACTTCTCTCGCCGCAAATGAGCTAATTAAAGCAATTCCTATTTTCCAATCATATCCAAGAGGTTTAATTATTGGCTCGATACTTTTCCCCATGATTCCTATATACGATTTTTCTAATTTTGCTGAAGCAACCTTTTGATTAAGTTCCTCTGGAGTAATTTGTTGATGTGCTGAGTTTTCTATTATATTCTTTTCTACATCTTTATATGATTGAGGTCCATTAGATGCCAAAAACCAAAGTATAATCGAAATCGCAAGAATTATTTTTCCAGCACCAAAGATAAATGTCTTTGTTTTTTCAACTACATTAAGGAATATGTTTTTAATAGATGGAACTTTATAATCTGGCATTTCTACAACAAAGAAAGAGGTGCTCTTTACCTTGAGCGTTTTATGCAATATAATGGCTGCTAAAATAGCTGTTACAAAACCTAAAACATATAGACTTAGCAGTATTAAGCCTTGTAAATTTAAAATTCCAATAATTTTTTTATCTGGAATAACTAAGGCAATAATAATCGCATAGACTGGTAACCGAGCGGAACAAGTAGTAAATGGTGTAACTAAAATAGTAATCAATCGTTCTTTCCACCCAGAAATATTTCGCGTGGCCATGATTGCTGGTATTGCACAAGCTGTTCCAGAAATTAATGGAATAACACTTTTTCCACTCATTCCAAATCGTCTCATAATTTTATCCATTAAAAAAACAACTCTACTCATATATCCTGTTTCTTCTAAAATGGCTATAAATAAAAACAGAATTGAAATTTGGGGTATGAAAATAACAATTCCTCCAATTCCAGGAATAATTCCTTCTGAAATTAGATTATTTAAAACTCCTAATGGTAATTGTGACTTTACATAAGAACTAAGGCTAGCAAATGTATTGTCTATAAGATCCATTGGTAAACTAGACCAATCAAATATTGATTGAAAAATCAATAACAAAATGGCAAAAAATAAGATATAGCCATAAATTTTATGAGTAAAAACTTTATCAAGCTTTGCTCTAACATCTGATGCTTTTGATCGGTCTACCAGATATGTTTTTTTTAAAATTTCATTTATTTTCTGATAGCGATAAATGGTTTCCTTATGTTGATATTTTTTTAAGTTTTTAGAGCCATTTTTAAACGCCAAAAGTTCTTCTTTTTCTTTTTTTGTAATACTATCTGGAAAACTGTTTTGTGTAAGCATTAACCATAGTTCATATATAGAATACTTTGGGTTAATTTCTTTTAGCTTTTCAAAAAAAACTGGGTCTATTTTATTATTTACATTACATAATGGTTGAGCTTTTACATTGGCATACGTAGTTATAATAGCCTTTTTTACTTCTGCGATCCCTTTTTCTGTTTCTTTCCGAATACTCATAAGTACCACTTCACTCCCCAACTCTCTTTCTAATAATTTTAAATCTACCGTAATTCCTTTTCGTTTCATCTGATCTGCCATATTAATGGCTAAAACTGTTGGAATTTGAAGGTCTTTAATTTGAGAAAATAATAGTAAGTTTCTTTTTAAATTTTCGACATCTGCAACAACAACTATTACATCTGGTGTTTTTTCTTCTCTAGAATTCAACAATGTTTTTAAAACAATTGTTTCATCGATAGATGTTGGGTTAATACTATAAGTTCCTGGTAAATCTGTAAAAACTGCTTTTAACTTATTAGACAATCTACTAGATCCTTCTTTTTTATCTACAGTAACTCCAGGGTAATTACCTACTTTTTGATTTAATCCAGTAAGTTGGTTAAATAATGATGTTTTCCCTGTATTGGGGTTTCCAATTAAAGCAACATTAATTGTTTTTTTTGAACTCATTATTTTGCTTTAATAATTTCAATTTTTGCAGCAGTTTCTTTTCTTATCGCAAGATGACTTCCATTAACACAAATATATAATGGGTCTTTTAAGGGTGCGATTTGAATAAGCTCTACCTCTGCACCTGGAAGACAGCCCATTTCCAATAGTTTTAATGGAATTTTACTGAGAGATTCTTCTGAAATGTAGGCTAATTCACCTATGAGTAAGGAGGCTATCGTTTTCACTTAAATTGAATTCTGTCTGTGTGGAATTAAAATTAAATACAAAGATACTAAACTAGAATCATTCTAAACAGTTTATTTTAGTCGTATTCTTTTTTTAAAATTTTTATATCTTTTTTTATCTTTTCCATATTGTCTTTTTCTGTACCGTCATAAAACCCTCTTATTCTTCTTTCTTTGTCTATTAAGACAAATTGTTCTGTATGGATAAAATCATTTTCATCTCCGTTTCCCTCATCCAATACGGCAAAATAATTTTTACGTGCTAAGTCGTAAATATGTGTTTTTGAACCTGTAGTAATATTCCATTTACCATCAATAGCTCCTTTTTCTAATGCGTATTTTTTTAAGACAGAAACACTGTCTATTTCAGGAGTGACAGAATGAGATAAAAACATAATATCATCATCATTTTTGTAATGGTCTTGTAATTCACTCATGTTGTAAGCCATCGCTATACAAATAGATTGACAACGAGTAAAGAAAAAGTCAGCAATATAAATTTTGTCTTGGTAGGCTCTATGTGTAATTTTTTCTCCATTTTGATTGCGTAACTCAAAATCTGAAATAGTATGATTTTTTTTCACATTTTTTACTGAAAGATCAACCAATTTTGGATTGATGTCGATTGGATTGTATATTTTTAATTTTTCATCTACAGACATAAGTTGATAAAAAACTGTAATTCCAACAACAGAGAATAAGATTAAAAATTTAATTGTTGGAATTGATTTTTTAAAGAAAGCTAAATCCATACACATAAATATTTTACAAATTTACTACATAAGAAATAATTGTCACTAGATTTTTGTTTTATAAGTGCTTAAATGTTTGTTAAATAAAAAAACCATCTCAAAACAATCTTTTAGAACTCTACTTAAAAGCGTACATTTGTGCCTTAAAATCTGAAGATCACCGATGATGGAAATATTAATAAAAGCCTCACAATTTATACTAAGTTTATCACTTCTAATTGTGTTGCACGAATTGGGTCACTTTATCCCTGCAAAACTGTTTAAAACCAAAGTAGAAAAATTTTACTTGTTTTTTGATTATAAATTCTCTCTGTTTAAGAAAAAAGTTGGCGAAACTGTCTATGGAATCGGATGGATTCCCTTAGGTGGTTATGTGAAAATTGCGGGCATGATTGATGAAAGTATGGATACAGAACAAATGAAAGAAGAACCCAAACCATGGGAGTTTAGATCTAAACCTGCATGGCAACGCTTGATTATTATGCTGGGAGGTGTTTTTGTGAATTTTGTCCTGGGAATTTTTATTTACATTATGTTACTTTATACGTATGGAGAAAAATATTTACCTAATGATAACGTAAAAGATGGAATATGGGTTCAGGACTCTCTTGCAATAAATATTGGCCTTCAAAATGGAGACAAAATACTATCAGTTGATGGAGAAAAAATAAAAAAATTCTCTGATATTACAATTGATTTTATCAATGGAAATAATTATACTATTGAGCGTAATGGAAAAATTATTGAACAAGAATTACCCATAGATTTTATTGATAAACTTATTAATAGAGGAAAAGATGCTGGAATGATCGTGAGACCCAGAAGTCCGTTTATGATCGCTAATATTCCAGAAAATTCAATCAATAAATCAGCAGAACTAAAAGACAAGGATATTTTAATTGGTATAAATGATATACCTATTCAATATTATGACCAAGCTGAAGCCATTCTGAAAGAGAATAGTGGAAAAGAAATTTTTGTTACAGTAAAAAGAGAAGAGGAAAATAAAACCTATGCTCTAAAAGTAAGTGATACAGGGAAACTAGAACTTATAACATACGGTATTGGATTATCAGATTTAGAAAGATTAGGGTACTATAATTTAGCTAATATTAGTTATACATTTATTGAGGCTATCCCTGCTGGAATCAATAAATCTTATAAAACACTTACCAATTATATGAAACAATTAAAAAAGATTTTTAACCCTAATACAGGTGCTTATAAAGGATTAGGTGGTTTTATATCTATTGGTAGTATTTTCCCTTCAACTTGGAGTGCTGAGAGTTTTTGGAATATTACCGCATTTTTATCAATCATGTTAGGTTTTATGAACTTACTTCCAATTCCTGCATTAGATGGAGGCCACGTAGTTTTTACTTTATGGGAAATGATTACAGGGAAAAAACCAGGCGATAAATTTTTAGAATATGCTCAAGTTGCTGGCTTTATTTTATTAATTGCCTTGTTACTATTTGCTAATGGAAACGATGTCTTTAGATTGTTTCAATAAGTATTTAGCGATGCACTGACCTTATTGTAACCATTTTCTCTTTCACTTAAAATGAATACAAAGACTTAAAAACCTTAAAACTCCGCTTTTCAGCGGAGTTTTTATATTGTTTAAAAATGTATCCTGTAATGCTGTAACAAATCATTTTATTATGCATTTCTCTGAAAACCTTTTCTTTAAAGAATTTAAAAGTTAAAGTTAACACTGAGCATTCCGTTTGCTCCTGGCATCGGAACTAAATTGGTTTCTGTATAATCAGCATCAAAAATATTGTTTGCAATTATAGAAATGTCAAATGATTTAAGAGTTAATGATACCATCAGATCAACCACTGAATAACTATCTCCAGAAGTTCTATCTGCAAATTTATATACGAACGTTTGTTTAATATTTTTAAAAAATTGAGACCTATAAGTTGTTGTAAATTGATGTTTTAATGAATTAATTGAGTATCTAGAAAACTGAAATTCATTAGTATCTATGTTTTCCTTCAAATAAGTATAGCCTATTAAAAATTGTTGTGAGTAATTATTCACTTGATAACGATATGATGAATTAACTTCAAAACCAGCTGTATTTAATTCTTGAATATTTGTTGCTTGCCATAGATCATCTTCATCATTTTTCACATAATCTATTAAATTATTAGAATTTCTGTTAAAAAAAGCAGTAGAAAAATTAAATGTCCCTTTTGAGTATTTAAGTCCAATCTCTTCAGAAATAGCCTCTTCTGGATTCAGATTTTCATTTCCTAATGTTGTTGGATCACTATAAAATAAATCTGTGAATGTTGGAATTCTATAAGTATATCCTGCATTAGCATAAAATTTCAGATGATTATTAAGTTTTAGACCTACATCTATTCCAGGGAAAGCTTGAAACTTGAAGTCTGAATAATAAGTAGCTGCAATTCCAGGCGTAACATCTACCGCCTCATTAAATAATTTAAAATGATGCTCTAAAAACATCGTTGTCATCGTTCTTTCTCTATCGCCAAGGTTGTTACTGTGTAAAAATATTTTGGCATAATCGACTCCAACACCTGTAACTCCTAAATTAGAAGAATATGACATATTTAACTCTGCACCAACCTTATTTGAAATGTGTAAATTTCTATATATTGATGGATTATCACGAACAAAAACATACATGTCCTGATTTCTCCTCCAATACACTTGAGGCTTCAATGTTAATTGATTTTTTATAATTTTTGAAGAAAAACCTAATAAACTGGTTTCTGTTTCTTCATACTGGTTTGTTGCCGAAGGTGAAGCATAAAATCCATTTGCTCCAAATTTTCTTGAAGTATAAAAACCAATAAAATTAACTGGGGTATTGTCTTGGTTAAAAGTACTTTTAATAAAATAATTTTGATTTGTAAAATCTGTATTATAGCGATAACCATCTGATGTATTCACAGAAGCGTGGCCTATAAAAGAACTATTTGTGAATTTTTTACCCATAGTAAATGCGCCGTTTATTTGTCCAAATGACCCTCCTTGTATTCCAACAGAATTAAGATTGCTTACTTCTTTTTTAGTCACAATATTAATAGCACCAGAAAAAGCATTCTGTCCAAAAACACGGGCAGCAGGGCCTTTAATAATTTCAATTCGCTCGATTACCTGCAAAGGTAAAGTCATATTCATTGTATGATGTCCCGTTTGGGAATCTTCTACTTTTATTCCATCAATTAATAATAACGTTTGATCAAAACTACCACCTCTAATATATAAATCGGACTGCATCCCATTTAAACCTCTCCTTCGAATATCTACTCCGGCAACTTGTTGCAGTAAATCTGCAATATTCGTTGTAGCGCTTTGTTTGATTTCTTTTGATGTGATTACTGTTATTGTTCTCGAGTTTTCTTTGAACAATAAGTCAATTCTACTTGAATTGATAATAATAGAATCTAACTCAACCTTTTTTTCTTGAGAAACAGCATGAGATATTATGCAAAAAAAGATCAAATATTGTAACCTGTTTTTTATTGCCATAAAAATATTTTTTTAAGCCAACAAATGTATTAAAAAATAAAAATACAATCCTATTAAACATAATATTCTCAAGAAAGATAATCATTGGTAAAATTAATATCTTTACCTTATGAAAATAGACCGCAAAAATTCTAATGATTTAAAAAATAAATGGGATTATTTAATACAGGAATTATCTTCTCAATTTGCTGAGGGCGATGATCTAAATATTGATGGAATTATTTATTTAATTGGAGTTCAAGAATTAGGCCAAGGAAAAAGAGTATTTAAAAAAGATGAAAAAGTTAATCTAATGCATATTGCTATATGTAAGCTCCTAGAGCCTTATGGATATTATGCCTTTGATTATTTTGATAACGATGGCTGGCCTCACTATAAAGTAATAACAAGTCTTCCAAATCTCAGACCCGGAGAACAAACTGTTTTAATGAAAGAAGCGGTCGTGCATTATTTTGAAGGAATCAATTTTTTTAAGTAACACTCAATTTTCTAATCATGATAGAAAAAAGCTTTGGAAACCACCTTTTTACATATACCCCTAATTTTTCTTTAAACCCTGCAATATAGACCTCTTGTCTTTTATTTTTAATCGCTTTAGCCATTAATTTAGCAAAACGATTGGGTGGAATTCCCTGAGCGGTAGCAGTATCCATTTTTTGTTGTGATGTCCCATCTCCAGTTAAAGCATTTAATGAGATATTTGTTGAAACAAACCCAGGACAAATAAGAGTTATATTTATATTGTAGTGATATAACTCTGCCCGCAAACTGTCAAAAAATCCGTGTAGTGCATGTTTTGAAGCTGCATAACTAGATCGTAAAGGAGTTCCTATTTTACCAACAATACTAGTTGTCACAACAATTTGACCTTGTTTATTTTTTAAAAAATGGGGAATTAATGCTTTTGTTAATGCTACAGTCCCAATATAATTGACTTCCATAATTTTTTTATCAACATTAATTATAGTGTCTTTTGCAAATGATCGTTGACTAATACCTCCATTATTAACCAATATATCTATTCTTCCAAATATCTTAATTGCCTGCTGTACGGTATTTTCAAAACCAACGTATTGTTCTAAATCTAAGGGCAAAACAAAAATATTTTTGCTATTTATACAAGCTCTTTTTACTGTTTCTAACGATTCTTTATTTCTAGCTGATAAAATTAATAATGCATGTTGCTTGGACAACTCTATTGCTAAGTGTTTCCCTATTCCAGATGAAGCTCCAGTAATCCAAACAACCTTATTTTGAAAACCCATACATAAATTATTTGTCAGCAAATTACATAATTTAACTAAGAAACTGTAATTTTGAACTACTATTAAACAGTATGAATTAAATCTAATTGATCATGAAAAAAATTTTTCTTCTATTTTTATTAATAAGCGCATTATCGCATGCTCAATATACTGTTAAAGGAACTATGCAGCCCACTGAAAAGTCATTATGGGTTCTCCTCTACAAAGTAGAAGGGACAAAACAAGTTTTTGTTCAGAATACAAAAATAAAAAAGGATGGGAGTGTTGGCTTGTTTGAATTTACATTACCCGTTGATGCAAAAATTGGAGCATATAGAATTCTCTACAATATGAAAAAAAATGGATTTATTGATTTTTTATTTAACAAAGAAAATATTGAGTTTGAATTCAATCCAAAAGATCAAATAAATACACTTGTTTATAAAAAATCAAATGAAAATCAAATTTATACTTCGTATTTAAAAGACATCTCAGCAGCTCAATTTAAAATAGATTCTTTACAGAATATTTATTTTAAGAAGAAAAATGAATTAACTAAAAAGGACTATAAAACATGGCTTCAGAAACTTCAAAAGATAGAAATTGATTACAAACAAAAGTCTCAAGGAGCATTGGTTAATAATTTCATAGAAGCTACTGAACGTTACAATAGCCCTGAAATTTTAAAAACTCCTAGAGAATATATTAATAGTTCTATTAATCATTTTTTTGATCACATTGATTTTTCGAGTAAAATTCTCTATAATTCTTCCTTCTTATTAGATCGGATTTCAGATTATATTTTTTATATAAATTATTCTCAAGATCCCGAAAAACAACAGGATCTTTATAAAAAATCGTCTAAAACAGTTATCGATAAAATAAATAAACTTTCCTTTAAAGCTGATGTAATTGAGTTCTTAATTTCACAATTTGCAGCTATTAAAAATGCAGAAATCGTAGATTATTTATTTTCTGAATATTTTGACCTGCTTCCAAAAGAAAATCAAAATCTTATATTTAAAGAAAAAATTATTGCTGAATTAACTATAGCAATTGGAAGAGTAGCCCCAGATTTTTCATGGACAGAAAATGGCAAAAAACAACGTCTTTCCACTCTAAAAGAGGGAAAGAATTACTTATTAATTTTTTACAGTACCGAATGTTCTCATTGTTTGAGAGAAGTCCCGCAGGTATTTGAGTTCCTAAAGGATAAACCCAATACTAAAGTGATTGCTTTTGCCATGGAAACATCAGAAAAAAAATGGTTAGAATATCAAAAAGAGATGCCAGGATGGCATCATGTTATCGGTCTTAAAAAATGGGAAAATGAAATTGCAAAAACGTATCAAATTAATGCAACTCCATCTTACTTTGTGTTGGGAACAACTAAAAAAATTATTTCAATACCTCAAAGAATCGAGGATTTGAAATTAGTATTAGAGGAAATAAACTAAAAATACAAAAATGCATCTTTCAAATGGTGGATCATCTGTGTTGACTTGTTTTTAGTAATTGCAATAATATCAAATCGAACCTCTACATCTAACTCTTTTCGAATCACGTATTCGTTCATCGCCATCACCAATAACTTAATTTTTTTTTGGGTTACAAAATCTTGAGGATCTCCAAAATCACTAGATGTTCTCGTTTTTACCTCTATACAGACAAGTATTGTCTCTTTTTTAGCAATGATATCAATCTCTGCTTTTTGAAATCTCCAATTTTTTTCTAAAATTTCGTAGCCTTCATCAATTAAATACTTAAAAGCCAATTGCTCTCCCTTTTTTCCTAATTCATAATGTTTTGCCATTTTACTAAAATACAAAACCATTTAATTCTTAATTTTGTAAAAATAATTTTTCATGCCTCAGACTACCTTAATTTCTTTTTTTGAATATACTGGCCTTAAAAACAAATGGCAGGCCCTAGGAAGAATGGGTATGCCTCCAATTTCCTTAGAGAAAAATAACGGTCTCTCTTTTTTTAAACCATTAGGTACTGGAAGTGGTAATGGTTTTTCCATAAAACCAGATTTTTCAACCTATGGGTTTGTCGCTGTTTTCAATTCAGAACAACAGGCTAAAGATTTTTTACAGTCTGATGTCATAAAAGAATATACTCAAAAAGCTACTTCTTACAGCCACTTACTTATGCATACTATAAAAAGTCATGGTCAGTGGAGTAAAAAAAATCCATTTGAAGCATCTACTAATTTTGATAAAGAAAAACCAATTGCTGTTATTACTAGAGCTACGATTAAACCCAAATTAGCATATCAATTTTGGAAAAATGTTCCTTCAGTTTCAAAATCTATGAACAATTATGATGAGTTGATTTTCTCTAAAGGAATTGGAGAGTTTCCTTTGTTAATGCAAGCAACATTTTCGCTTTGGTCTTCAGCGGAAGGAATGATGAATTATGCATATCAAAACCCAAAACATGCAGAAATGGTAAAAAAAACAAGAGAGTTAAATTGGTACTCGGAGGAGTTGTTTGCTCGTTTTCAGCCTTTTTATCAAGAAGGGAATTTAATTCCCAGTATTTTTTAACTTTTTAATATATTTTCTTGTTTCTTTCATCACCTTCGGAGCGAGTATAATTGTTCCCAACATTGTTGGGATTGACATTAAAGCAAATGCACTATCAATTAAATTAATCATGGTATCTAAACTCGCTGTAGCACCAATAACAATACTTATAATAAATAAATAATTATATAAATATTTATTTTTTGCTCCCACTATAAAAGATAACGATTTTGTTCCGTAATAAGAATATGAAAACAAGGAAGAGATACTAAATATTGCTACACAGATCATTAATAAGTATTTTCCAATTCCTGGCATTGCATTTCCAAAAGCTGTAGCCGTTAAACTCACCCCATTGGTATCACTAGTCTGCCAAACTCCAGTAACTAAAATCGCTAGTGCTGTCAAGGTACAAACAATAATTGTGTCAATAAATGGCCCTAACATCGCCACTAATCCCTCTCTCACAGGCTCATCAGTTTTTGCAGCTCCATGCGCCATGGGAGCTGTTCCAACTCCTGCTTCATTAGAAAATGCACCGCGTTTTATCCCTAAAATAATTAAAGCACCAACGACTCCTCCTAATACAGAATCTTCTTTAATAAAATCTGCAGAAAAAGCATCTGTAAAAATCATCAAAAAATATTTTGGTACCTCTTCTAAATTAACGATAAGTATCACAATTACTAACAGAAAATAGAGTAAAACCATTCCAGGAACTAGCTTCGCTGTAACTTTGCTTATTCTTTTTAATCCTCCAAGAACTACAAACGAAGTAATAATCACAAGGAAAATTCCTACTCCTAAATTAGTGTAGTTCGTTACTTCTACTCCATTTGGAGTTAATAAAATATCATTAATTGCTTGAGTTAATTGATTTACATTAAAAACTGGCAAGGCTCCTATCATTGCGCATGCACTAAAGAAAATCGCAAGTGGTTTCCATTTTTTCCCTAAGCCTTCAATAATAAAATACATTGGCCCTCCTTGTAATTGTCCGTTAGTATCTTTTCCTCTAAACATAATAGCCAAAGAAGAAGTGAAAAATTTAGTAGACATTCCAACAATAGCACTTATCCACATCCAAAAAATTGCTCCTGGACCACCCATCGCAATTGCAACAGCTACTCCAGATATATTTCCCATTCCTACGGTTGCAGAAAGTGCTGTTGTTAATGCTTGAAAATGACTTATCTGTCCAGGGTCATTTGGATCATCATACTTTCCTCGCAACACTTGAATGGCATGTCCAAAATATCTAAACGGTAAAAATCTAGAAATAACAAGAAGGTATAGTCCCCCTCCAATTAATAATATTAGTAATGGATATCCCCAGATAAACGAGGCAAAGTTGGCAATACTTTCTTCTATCATGTTCATTTAAATATAACTTCTGATGTTGTTGGCCTTACGATCATTTTAACTTTTTCTCCAAATAGTAAAGCTCTATTATCTGTCTCATGTCCAGCAGGGAAATTAAATAACACAGGGAAATCATAATCAGCAACTACCTGTAAAATTAAGGCTTCTATAGAGCTTCCCCAATCTGTTGTATTTTTTTTTATATTACTCATATCACCAACAATCAACCCTTTACATCGATTAAAATATCCGGCTCTTTTTAGTGCTTGTAACATTCTATCTATTTGATATTTATATTCTCCTATTTCTTCAATAAATAAAATTTTACCTTCTGTGTTTACTTGACTTTCACTCCCTAATAAACTTTGTAAAATACTCAGGTTACCTCCAACTATTACTGCTTCTGCTTCGCCACTTCTATTATATTTTGAGGAAGGGATTTGATATTTTAATTGTTCTCCAAATAATGCTTTTCTAAAAGATTCGATACTTTGTTCTGTCTCCTGTTCATCAAATGATATACTGGTTCCCATCATAGCATGTATTGTTTGCACTCCAAGGTTATGAATGTGACTGTGAAAAGCTGTAACATCAGAATACCCAATAATCCATTTTGGGGCTAATTTAAATTTGGTGAAATCTAATTTATCTAGAATCCGAACACTTCCATATCCACCTCTAGCACACCAAATGGCTTTTATGCTTGAATTATCAAGTGCCTTTTGAAAATCACTAGCACGCTCATCATCAGTACCTGCAAAATGATTGTTTTGATTAAAAGTATTCTCCCCTATCAATACTTTTAACCCCCAACTTTCTACTAATTTTTTAGCCTTATCGATAATTTCTTTTTTTTGCAATAGTATTCCTGCTGGGGCTACAATGGCAATGCTATCTCCTCTTTTTAAATACATTGGTTCAATTAATTTCATTGGTTTAAAAATTGAATCATTCTTTGTTTGTGAAAATGACAAAAAAGAAAATAGCAACAAAACTAACGATACGAATTTAATTCGTCTCTTCATAATATTGATTTCTGTAAATGTATTTAAATTCATTGGGCTTTCAAAAATATGTTCGACTTGCTTTTTGTACTTTTGCTTATTAAAAATAGATCAAAACAAGATTCATGAGTTCTTCTAAAAGATATACCATCACAGCTGCATTGCCATATACTAATGGCCCTATTCATATTGGGCATTTAGCGGGTGTTTATGTTCCTGCAGATATTTACGCTAGATATTTACGACTAACGGGAAACGATGTGGCTTATATTTGTGGAAGTGATGAGCATGGTGTTGCCATTCCAATGCGTGCAAAAAAAGAAGGCGTTTCACCAAAAGATATTATTGATAAGTATCACTCAATAATTAAACAATCTTTTAAAGATTTTGGTATTTCGTTCGATAATTATTCGAGAACTTCACTAGAAATTCATCATAAAACAGCTTCTGATTTTTTTGTTGATTTAAATAAAAAAGGAGAATTTACTGAAGAGATTACTGAACAATTATTTGATGCCAATGCAAATCAATTTTTAGCAGATCGATTTGTTGTTGGTACTTGTCCTAAATGTGGATTTGAAGAAAGTTACGGTGATCAATGTGAAAAGTGTGGAACTAGCCACAATGCAACAGACCTAATCAACCCAAAATCTGCAATCACAGGAAATATCCCTACAGTTAAAAAAACAAAACATTGGTTTTTACCTTTAGATAAACACGAATCTTTCCTACGTAAATGGATCTTAGGAAGCCATAAAAAAGATTGGAAATCTAATGTTCTTGGACAGGTAAAATCTTGGATTGATGACGGTCTACGTCCAAGAGCAGTTACTAGAGATTTAGATTGGGGGATTCCTGTCCCTGTTAAAGGTGGAGAAGGAAAAGTACTTTATGTTTGGTTTGACGCTCCCATCGGTTATATATCTTCTACTAAAGAATGGGCTAAACGAGAAGGGAAAGACTGGGAAAAATATTGGAAGGATAAAAACACCAAACTGGTTCATTTTATAGGAAAAGATAATATTGTCTTTCATTGTATTATTTTTCCTGCAATGTTAAAAGCTCACGGAGATTATATCTTACCCGAAAATGTGCCAGCAAATGAATTCTTAAACTTAGAAGGTAATAAATTATCTACCTCTAAAAATTGGGCTGTTTGGTTACACGAATATTTAGAAGATTTTCCAGAACAACAAGATGTGTTGCGATATACACTTACAGCTAACGCTCCAGAAAATAAGGATAATGATTTTACTTGGAAAGATTTTCAAGCAAAAAACAATAATGAATTAGTAGCAATTTTTGGAAATTTTATCAATCGAGTTGTTGTATTAACTAATAAATATTATGACGGGAAGGTTCCTGCCTTTGGAAAACTTTCTGATGTCGATGAAGATGTTTTGGCATCTATCAAAAGTTTTCCTGATCGTATTGGTAAATCTATCCAACGATATCGTTTTAGAGAAGGATCACAAGAATTAATAAATCTGGCCAGGTTAGGAAACAAGTACTTGGCAGATGAAGAACCGTGGAAAGTAATTAAACTAAATGAAGGGCGTGTAAAAACAATTATGTATATCTCTCTTCAAATAGCCGCCGCTTTGGCAACAATTTCCGAACCATTTTTACCTTTTACTTCAAAAAAACTAAAAGAAATACTTAATATTAATTCAAGTGAAACCATTAATACATGGAATGAAGTTTCTGAAAAAAATAGTTTAATTAGCGCCGGACACCAAATAGGAAAAGCTAAATTATTATTCTCAAAAATAGAAGATAAAGCCATTGCTGCTCAATTAAAAAAATTAGAAGCGACCAAAAAAGAAAATGAACAAGAAACTAAAATTATAGACCCTCAAAAAGAAACCATCGAATTTGAAGACTTTATAAAGTTAGATATAAGAGTGGGAACCATTTTAGAAGCAATAAAAGTTGCGAAAACAAAAAAGTTATTACAACTAAAAGTAGATCTAGGGTTTGATGTTAAAACCATTGTTTCTGGAATAGCAGAGAGCTTTTCTCCAGAAGATATCATTGGACAACAAGTGACGGTTTTAACCAATTTAGCACCTAGAAAAATAAGAGGAGTAGAAAGTCAGGGAATGATCTTAATGACCAATACATTCGATGGGAAATTAGCTTTTGTGGAGCCCGAACAAAAAGTAAGCAATGGTCAGCAAATAAGCTAATGCTAAAGATAGCCTATCATCCTATTTACAAACATCATTTACCAGATGGGCATCGTTTCCCAATGGACAAATATGATCTTTTGCCACAACAATTATTGTATGAAGGAACCTGTGTCGAAGAAAACTTTTTTGAACCTGAAATTCCAAATAATAAATATTTTTTTTTAGTTCATGACGCAAAGTATGTTTCTGATTTATTGAATATTACATTAGATCAAAAGTCAGCTAGAAAGATAGGGTTCCCACTAAGTGAAGAACTGATTGGTAGAGAAATGATTATTGCAGATGGAACAATGAAGGCTAGTGAATTTGCCATAAAACATGGAGTTGCAATGAATATCGCTGGTGGAACACATCATGCTTTTACAGATAGAGGGGAAGGTTTTTGTATGTTAAATGATCAAGCGGTTGGAGCTAGATATTTGCAAGAGAATAGATTAGCTACTAATATTCTAATCGTAGATTTAGATGTACATCAAGGTAATGGAACTGCAGAAATTTTTAAAGATGATCACAGTGTTTTTACGTTTTCTATGCACGGAAAAAATAACTATCCTTTTCATAAAGAAAAAAGCAATCTAGATATCCCATTAGAAAATGGAACAGAAGATGCTGAATACCTCTCAATATTAAAAGATACATTACCTAAACTAATTAAAGCTCAACAACCAGATTTTATCTACTATTTATGTGGGGTAGATATAATCAAATCAGATAAATTAGGAAAACTTTCCTTAAGTCTAGAAGGATGTAAAAAGCGAGATCAGTTTGTCCTTCAAACTTGTAAAGATTTTAATATTCCTGTCATGTGTAGCATGGGGGGTGGATATTCTCCAGAAATTAAAACAATTGTAGAAGCACATGCCAACACGTTTAGATTAGCACAAGATATTTTCTTTTAATCTAACCCTAATTCTTTTCTTAGATTTTGATCTTTTAAACTATTTTGTCTCCAATATGGCAACATTTTTTGAGTTTTTAAAACAGCTCTCGTTGTTCTTAGTTTTCCATCAAAAGCAGAAGGAAATGTTTCAAACCAACCCACAATTTTATAAGGAGTACTATTTTCAAAAATTATAGACATTATTCTTTTTAACTGACCATACTCAATTTTATATTCCATTAAATTAGCCCCTTGTAAATCTTCTTTTTCATAACGATGTAACGTCGCTATCGCTTTAAATGATTGTAAGGGTAAATGTTTTAATTGAATATAATTTGCTGGTGGAATAAATTTTACTGAACCTGTTGGTAAAAATGATGGATTCATTCTAAGAACTGTAAAAACTTCATCTTCTAAGAATGATTGTTTGATAATTGTATTTATGTCTCCTTCATTTTCAAAATAAGAACGATGTTCTACCTTATAATCCTCATTAGATTGTAAATTAAATTGCGTAAATATTGTTCCACACCATTCTTGAGAAGAGGCAGAAACTTTTAAAGATTTAGGGTATCGAATTCTATCAATTGGTGTAAATACAGCACTAAATAATGAATAGTCATACACCCCAGTTGTGAACTTTTTTAATTGGATATTTTTTAAAATCCACGAAGAAAAATTACTCTTATAATATTCATTTTTCACGTGCCTGTCGGTCAAAAAATCTTCTGTGACAAATACACTAACTAGCTGACCCTCATGATTTTCTTTATATCTATTTTGTGAAATTTCAAATACACTTATTTCTGCTTTTCCTTGCGACCAATAAGCATTTAAAGCAACATCATTGTTCTGACCGACAGCTGTTACTTGCATAAATAGTATAATAATAAATATGGAGATTAATTTTTTCATCAGTTAAAATTTTATAAAGTAAAGATAATTATTTCATCCCTCTTATTAAAAATTGTATTTTAGGAGCTTTATTTATGCTACACGAATTAAAAGACATTGTCCAATCTGCTGAAATTGCAAAAAAACAAGGAATAAAAACTGCTTTAGCTTCCGTCGTTTCTCTTAATGGATCCTCCTACAGAAGACCTGGCGTTAGAATGTTGGTTCAAGAAAATGGAAAAATGATAGGTGCTGTTAGTGGTGGTTGTATAGAAAAAGAAATCTTACGTCAAGCACAACACGTTTTTAAAATAAACACTCCTACATTAATGCAATATGATGGAAGGTATCGCCTAGGTTGTGAAGGGATTCTATATATTTTAATCGAACCCTTTTACCCTTCACAAGAGTTTATAAATGTTTTTAAAAAACAACATGTCTTAAGAGAGTCTTTTTCCATTACATCCTATTTTTCAAAAAAAGAATCAGATAGGCATAAAGGAGGATCAATTTTTCATTTTTCAAAAAAAGAATTTTCTGTATCAGATTCAAAAATTGCAATTGGTTTAGATCAATTCTCACAAACAATTAAACCAGGGTTTAAATTGATTATTATAGGCTCAGAACATGATGCTGTTCAATTATGTAAATTTGCCTCTTCAATTGGTTGGGAGGTTACCATTGTTGCCCCAATGGACGATCCAAAAACAATAGATAATTTTCCAGGAGCTTCAGAATATTTAGGGATTGATGAAAATGAATTAAATAAAATGAATTTTGATTCTCAAACTGTGCTAATGATAATGACCCACAGTTATGTAAAAGATTTAAAGTATCTTTCCGTGTTAGTTGATAAAAATATAAATTACATAGGACTACTAGGCCCAAGTAAAAGAAGGGAGAAACTTCTGAATGAATTAGTAGAAAATAACGAATTACTTTCCATTGATTTCTTAAATAAGATTTATGGCCCTGCTGGAATAAATATTGGTGCTGAAACACCTCAAGAAATTGCAATATCAATTCTTGCTGAAATATTAGCTGTTATTAGAAATCAAAAACCCATATCTTTGAAGAATAAACAAATTGGAATACATCAATAATGTCAAAAACCGCAATACTAATTCTTGCTGCAGGAGAATCTAAAAGAATGGGGGAACCTAAACAATTGTTACCCTATAATAACACAACTTTATTACTACATACTTTTTCTCAAGCTGCTGACTTAAAATATTCTGATGTTTTTATAGTTATAGGAGCTCATTTTTCAGATATTTTTAAATCCATTAGAGGTCAAAAAGCGACGATTCTTAAAAATAATAATTGGAAAGATGGGATAGGAAGCTCTTTAAGTAAAGGAATTGAATTTATAAAAAAGAAAAACAATTATAATAGAGTTCTTATTACTTTAGCAGACACCCCACTCATAACAACAGAGCATTACGAAGAGTTAATCTCCTTATCTGATTCTTCTGGTAAACGGATTATTCTAACAAGTTATGACGAAATTTCTGGTGTTCCTGCAATTTTTGACAAATCATTATTTAATGAACTATCTATTTTATCTAATAATGAAGGTGCAAAACCTGTCATAGAAAAATATAAAAAAGAAGTACTAAAAATGACTTCTAAAACCAAGTTTTTTGATGTCGATACTCAAGAATCTTATCAAAAATTATTGGAACTAGACTAAGATTGTTTTAATTGATTGATAAAAGGTTGCTTAAAAAGTTGCTTTGATGTAGCTGATTTAATCGCATTTGCAACAGCACCTCCTGCAGGAGGTAATCCTGGCTCACCTAATCCTGTTGGAGATAAATTACTGGCTACAAAATAGGTTTCTACCACTGGAGTTTCTTGCATTCTAATTAAGTTATAAGTATCAAAATTTACCGACTGTGGTGTTCCTTCTTTAAAAGAAAAATCACCATACATGGCATGCCCAATTCCATCAATAACGCCTCCTTCAATTTGATTTTTTGCACCAAGAGGATTCACCACTATTCCACAATCAATTGCTACCGTAACCTTTTTAACTACAGGCATCTCATTTACCATTTCAATATCCGCTACCTCTGCAACATGAGTATTGTGACTGTAATATGCAGAAAACCCTTGATAGATTCCTTTAGGTGCTTTTCCCCAATTAGATTTTTCCAGAGCAAGTTTAATAGTCTTTTCCATTCTATCTCCGGAGTACTCAATACTTTTATCAGAGGTATCTTTAACATTTTGAAGTAACTCGATTAATAATGAAGGATGGTCTTTTCCTAATTCATCAGCCAATTCTCTAAAAAAACTTTGCTCTGCAAACGCTAAAAAATTTGTGTAAGGGGCTCTCCAAGCTCCAGTAGTTATATTGCTTTTATAATTCCCAGTACTTACTTTAAAATTTGGGATACATCCTGCTGGAAAAAAATTAGGAATCGCTCCAAACATATTTCTGTTTATAGCAGCTTCTTTCAAATGATATCCTGTAATTTTTCCATCTTTAAGAGACGCTTTAATCCTATATTTGATTGCCGGTCTGTAAGTTCCTGCTGCCATATCATCTTCTCTTGAAAAAATAACTTTAATAGGTTTTTTTGCTAAGCTTGAAATTTCTGCAGCTTCTTCAACAAAATCTCCATAGAGTCTTCTTCCAAAACCGCCTCCCATACGAGTCATCTCTAAATGAATTTCTTCTGGTTTTCTATCTAATAGTTTAGCAATTTTACTTACCGTCCAAGCAGGTGTTTGAATCGGTCCAACAAGATGAACTTTGCCTGGAGTAACATTGGCGTAAAAATTCATCGGTTCCATACAATTATGAGGGAGGAAAGGAGATTCATAAGTTCTCTCAATTACTTTATCAGCATTTTTAAACGCTTTCGCTATATTACCATCTTCTCGCGGAGTCTTAAATTGATTCCCATTCAAAATTTTAAAGAGTTCCTTGTCATGATCTTCTGTACTTTCTAAATTTCCTTTATTATCCCATGACGTGAGAAGCGCTTTTTTACCTTTCATGGTCGCCCATGTATTGGTCCCTAGAACAGCTATTTTATCTCCAAATTTAATAACATCAGTGACCCCTATTATCTCTTTTGCTTTACGATCATCATATGAGATAAGTGTCTTCCCAAAAGCTGGAGGTCTTAAAACAGAAGCATACACCATTCCTTCCGCTAAATAATCAATTCCAAACAAAGGTTTTCCTGTAATGATTTTATGAATATCTACATTCTTAATGTCTTGTCCTATTATTTTATAGTCCTTCGGTTCTTTTAAAATCACATTGTCAGGAACCTCTAATCCAGCCGCTTCCTTAACTACATCTCCATATCCTAGCTTCTGACCATCTGCATTCGTAATGATTCCCTCAAACGCAGAACAGTTGGAAGCATCAACACCCCATTTTATTGCAGCAGCATTGATAAGCATTTGTTTTGCTGTTGCTCCTGTTTGACGTAAGGCGTCCCAACCAGAACGTATTGATTGACTTCCTCCAGCTACTTGTCTTTGATAATTTACAGGATCATATACTCCTTGTGTAACACTCACTTTATCCCATGGGATATCCAGCTCTTCTGCTATTATCATTGGCATTGAAGTTTTCACTCCTTGCCCAATTTCTGGGTTAGGTGAAAAAATTGTCACATACCCTTCTTCTGAGATTTTTATAAAGGCATTGAAGTCATTAAAATTGAGTTTAGAGATATCAACCGGAGGAGTGGCTTCTGGTTTACATGCAGTTAACAAATTAAACCCTATTAACATTCCTCCTCCTGCAAGAACAGATGTTTTTAAAAAATTCCTTCTACTAATCGTTAGTGATTTATGGTGAGATTTCATGATTGATTTTTTTAGTTATTAAGAGTTATCAGCTGCTAACTCAACTGCTTTTTCTATTCTATTATAAGAAGCACATCTACAAATATTACCATGCATCGCCTCACGAATTTCACTTTTTGTGGGTGATGGGTTTTCTTTTAAGAAAGCCGATGCTGTCATGATTTGACCAGACTGACAGTATCCACATTGAGGAACATCTATTTTTTTCCATGCTTCTTGAACTGGGTGGGATCCATTTTCAGATAATCCTTCAATGGTTGTAATTGATGAATCATCAATAGAAGAAATAGGCAGAGAACAACTTCTAACAGCTATGTCATTAATATGAACCGTACAAGCCCCACACTGAGAAATTCCACAACCAAATTTTGTTCCAACCATATTTAATTGATCTCGTAGAATCCAGAGAAGAGGCGTGTCTGCATCGGCAGTTACGATTGTTTTTTTCCCATTAATTGTTAATGTATATGTAGGCATAGTTTAGAAAATTAAAATTAAAGATCATAAGTTACAAAATCTTAGGTTTATTTTTTAATTTTTTATTGAATTACAAGGAACTTTTAACTATATCGTAATATATTCTTATTTTTTAAAAAAATAAAACAACAAGAAAACCTAAACACATACAATACAAATAAGGGTAAAAACCGTTATTTCTATTAGATTTTTCTTAATTTAGTAACCAAACATTTAAAGAGATGCTAACAATTGGTTTTTTCGCACTCTTTTCTCAAATTCAAATCTCTTGCCAATAATTAAATGACAGCACAATTAGAAATGAAATTAAAGTTTTTTATCTCTTTTTTTATACTTTTTAAAATAAGTGTATTATCTCAAGAGCTTCCGCCTATTGAAGTTTTTAAACCTAAAGATTATGGGGCTGAAGATCAAAATTGGAGTATTTCTCAAGGAGATGATAAAACAATCTATTTTGCTAACAATAATGGACTATTGACATATAACGGAGCAAATTGGAGTCTTTACAAAACTTCAAATTCATCGATCGTAAGGTCCGTTAAGGTTATAGAAGACAAGGTTTATACGGGAAGTTATATGGATTTTGGATATTGGCAAAAAAATGATTTTGGAATTCTAAAATATACATCTTTAACAAAAAAACAATCTATTTCCCTTGCTGAAGATGAAGAATTTTGGAATATCTTGGAACTAGATCATTGGATTCTATTTCAATCTTTAGATAGAATTTACATCTATGATATAAAGTCTAAATCTGTCAATATAATTAAATCAAAAACCACAATTACAAAAATCTATAAGGTTAATAATGAAATCTATTATCAAAAAATTAATCAAGGAATCTTCAAAATCAAAAATGGTGAAGAGGTTTTAATTACAAACGATCTTCAATTAAAAGATCGAATCGTCGTCAATATCTTTAGTGAAAATGATGAATTATTGTTTCAAACTAAAGAACATGGTTTTTTTATCCATAAAAATGATGTATCGATTATCGAATGGGATACTAATCTCAATAAAAAATTAAATAAATACAACGTATATAATAGTATAAAATTAAAAAATGGAAACTTTATCCTTGGTACTGTTTCCAATGGGATTTTAATTGTTAATACTAAAAAAGAAATTGAGTATATAATAAACCAAAGTAAAGGGTTAGCAAATAATACCGTACTCTCTATATTTGAGGACTATGATGGAAATGTATGGCTAGGTTTAGACAATGGTATAAGTAACATAAATTTTAAGGCTCCTTTTAAAGTCTCTGTAGATGATTTAGGTATTTTAGGGTCAGTATATTCAACATTCATCGACTATAACATTCTATATCTTGGAACCAATCAAGGTCTTTTTTATAAAAAACAAGGCAAAAATGGTTCTTTTAAGATTATTCCTGGAACAGAAGGTCAGGTGTGGTCATTACAAAAGATTCAAAACACATTATTCTGTGGTCACGACAAAGGAACATTTATAATTAAAGAAGGAAAAGCCAAAAAAATAAAAAATACATCAGGAACCTGGCTTTTAAAAGAAATTGAAGGGAGACCAGATTTAATACTAGAAGGAAACTATAATGGTTTATCAATCCTTAGTAGACAAAAAAACAAATGGCGTTTAAAAAATAAAATAAAAGGGTTTGATATTTCATCAAGACATTTTGAATTTATAACAAAAAATGAACTCTTAGTGAGTCATGAACAAAAAGGTGTTTATCAAATAAAAATTAATTCTCAGTATAATGAAGTCCTTTCTTTTTCAAAAACTTCTGTAAAAAAAAGCATCAAATCGGGGTTAACCAAATACAATAATAAAATACTCTACAGCGCTAATGAAGGTGTATTTTATTATGATATTGCTTCCTCAAAATTCAAAAAAGATAGTGTTCTAAGTAATTTATATGATTCCTCAGATTATATCTCCGGAAAATTAATTAATGCTAACAACAAGCTTTTTGCATTTACAAGTAAAAATATTCCTTATGTTCAAAAAGCTCAATTGAGCTCAGACTATGAATTATTTTCAATTCCATTTCCCAATAACGTTAGAGAAACAAAAGATGGATATGAAAATATCCTTTACATAGGAGATGATGTATATCTCATAGGGACAACCAATGGTTATATAATAATAGATTTAACACTTAGAGAAAAAACAACTCAGATAATTAGACTGGATAAAATTACAGTAAATTCGATCCAAGGAAACATCAAGCCTCTAAGTCTTCTTGATGATGGGAAGTTAACAAATGAAGAAAATCAACTAAAGATATCATATAGTATTCCTGACTATAACAAATATATGCCCTCTTTTTATAAATACAGACTCATTGGATTTAATAATAGCTGGAGTAATTGGTCGGAAAAATCAGAGGTTTACTTTGAAAATTTACCTCATGGTAAATATATTTTTGAAGCAAAAGCTAGGCTTGGAAATCAAGAAACTAATAATAGTATTACCTACAGTTTTGAAATAGCAAAACCTTGGTTTTTATCAACCTTAGCATTAATAATTTATTTTGTTTTTGCTATTCTTATCGTAGTAATAATTCATATTCTTCATAGAAATTATTTTAAAAACCAACGTGAAAAGCTTTTAAAACAAAAAGAAAAAGAAATAGAAATTAAGCAGTTAGAAAATGAGCAGCAATTAATGCAGTTTAAAAATTTAGACTTGCAAAAAGACATTGATTCTAAAAATAGAGAACTCGGACTTTCTACTATGAATTTGATTAAAAGGAATGAATTGTTAAGTACTATAAAAAAAGAACTCGGATCTGTGAATGATCTAAAAGAGATCAAAACTGTAATTAAACTTATTAATAATAATTTAAATACCTCCGATGACTGGAAATTATTTCAAGAGGCTTTTAAAAATACGGATAAAGGTTTTATCAAAAAGTTAAAATCAGAACACCCAAATTTAACCTCAAATGATTTAAGACTCTGTACATATTTACGATTAAATTTATCTTCTAAAGAAATCGCACCTCTACTAAATATATCTATCAGAAGTGTTGAAGTTAAAAGATATCGCTTAAGGAAAAAGATGAATCTTCCACACGAAGCAAGTTTGAGCAGTTATATCTTAGAAAAATAGTCCCATGTTTTTTTTTTCAAAAACCATACATTACCTTAACATCACTTATAAAGTAAAGTAAATACGCTCTCAAAGCTATCTAAAAATAAGGACTCTAAGTTTAAATTCCCTTTTTTTTAATGTATGTTTTTTATTGAGGTGGATTTAACAGTAATTTAAACTTATTTCAATTAATTTTAGAACTGATTTAATTAAACGGAAAATTTCATGAGAAAACTCATTATTCTAATTTCATTCATTTTAACTAGTAACTTCGTGAGTGCCCAAAATTTTAACGTTTCGGGAGTAGTCACAGATGTTGTAACAGGAGAGACTCTCCCTGGGGTGAATGTCATTGTTAAAAACTCCTCTAAAGGAGATGTTACTGATTTTGATGGAAACTACAAAATATCATCAGTGTCCAAAGGCTCAATTATTGTTTTTAGTTATCTAGGCTATAAGACCAAAGAGGTAATTGTAGACAAAGAAATTATTAATGCAGCTCTTGAAGAAAGTTCTGAGAAGCTTAACGAGATTGTAATCGTTGGTTACGGAAGTCAACGAAAAGAGCTAGTTTCTGGAGCATTCTCATCTTTAAATGCAGAAAAAATTGCAGAAACAAACCCAACCAGAATTGAAGAAGCCTTAACAGGAAGTGCTGCCGGTGTTCAGGTAACTGCTAATTCAGGTTCTCCAGGGTCTTCTCTAAATATTAGGATTCGTGGAATTACCACGAACGGAAACAATACACCTCTGGTAATTGTGGATGGAGTTAACATAGGATCTGACCTCAGTGTAATTGACCCTAACGACATTGAAAAAATGGACATCATTAAAGACGCTAGTTCTGCCATCTATGGTGTTCAGGCTGCCAATGGTGTTATCTTAATTACAACAAAATCAGGAAAAAAGAACAGACCTACTAAGTTTACATTCAATTCTTACTATTCAGTTCAAGAAGCATCCAATCAACTAGATTTAATGAATGCTAGTGAATATGCTATCTATGTAAACGAAACAGAAATTGCTGATGGCAATACCATTCCTTATCCTAATATAGCAGGGTATGGAGTTGGAACAGATTGGCAAAAAGAATTATTTACTCAATCGCCAATAACTAATCACACATTTAGCGCGAGTGGTGGTTCTGAAACTGTTACCCATAGTACAAGTGCTAGTATATTTCAACAAGATGGAATTATTTCTCCAGAGAAGTCGAACTTTAATAGAATAACAGTACGTAATAATTTAGGGATTGATTTAACAGACAAATTAAAACTAAGCACTTTTTTATTATATACGAATATTAATAGAAAAACAATTCCTGAAGGTGGTAGAGGTTCAGCCTTATATTATGCTTTAAATGCATCTCCTCTAACTTCAGTATTTGATGGAACCGATGGCAGTGGACCCTCGAGGGGATTCTCATACATTGGAGGCGAACAAGGGATAGAGATTATCAACCCTCTTGCCCTAATTAATAATACGCACAATGAAACAAAGGTGAATAGGTTTACTGGGAAAATAGAATTATCATATGAGATCCTAGAAGACCTAAAAGTAACTTCAAGATACAACTTTAACTATTCTGATGTAATTAATAGAAATTACTATCCCTTAGTGTACTATGGCCCTAATAAAGTAAACAACAATGTGAGTCTAGATGCGAATAATCAGTTTGTAACTGACACCAATGGTAATGGTATCACGGATTTATTTAGTAGTGTAGGAGAAGATACCCAAAATTATACTGATTATACCTGGGAAACTTTTATTGACTATAAAAAATCTTTTGGAAATCATAACTTTAATTTCTTATTAGGAACCTCCCTCAGAAGCGAACAATTCTATGGGGTCTATGGTTTTGGTTCTTTAGTTGGTGAAGACAGTTGGGACAATGCATTTTTATTTAATACCCAAGATATATATGACGAAAGTATTACAACTTCTCTAGATGCTGATGGAAATATAATAGTAGACAACAGAACCGTTCAACGAAACAGAAGCGCTTCTACTGGCATCAATGAAGACCGTTGGTACTCTCTATTTGGAAGAGTTCAATACGATTATGATGGAAAGTATTTATTCTCTGCCATGGTACGAAGAGATGCGTCTACTAGATTTGGTCCTAACAATCGAATGGGGTATTTCCCTTCTGTCTCCGCAGGATGGATTCCTTCCAAAGAAGACTTTTTTGACAGCAATACAATTAGTAATTTAAAAATTAGAGGGAGTTGGGGAATCACCGGAAATGATAAAATAGGAAGCTACGGTTGGATCGGTAGATTACAAGGTGCCAACGCAGAAGCAACCTATCCATTCGGGAACGTCCTTTCAAACGGAAATGCGCTAGGGCAATTGGCAAATCCAGATTTACAATGGGAAACCAATGAACAAATTAATATTGGATTTGATGCTGCAATTTTTGATAATTTATTTAATATAACACTAGACTATTATCAAAAAACAACTCGAAACCTTTTACTAGTTCCTGAAGTGTCTGGCTTATTAGGATCTACCGCTGGAGGAAGTTCTGCACCTATTGTAAATGCTGGTACGATCGAAAATAAAGGGTTTGATATCAGCATTAATTTTAATAAAAAAATTACCGATAATTTTAATGTTGCTGCTGGGTTAAATATTACAACAGTTAAAAATAACACAATAGAAGTTAATAATGCTGCTGGATTTCTCCCTAGTGGATTGTTTGGATTAAACCAAACCACCTCAAGATTTCAAACAGGATTACCTATTGGAGCCTTTTATGGACTCCAAACAGACGGAATCTTTCAGAACCAAGCAGAGATTGATGCGCATGCCTCTCAGGCTGATGCTCAACCTGGTGATATTCGATTTATCGATGCAGACGGTGATGGAGTAATTGAATTTGGAAGCGAGGATGATCTTGCTGTTCTGGGAAATCCAATTCCAGATATGACACTAGGCTTTAATTTAAATTTAGATTATAAAGGATTTGATTTTGCGACTTCTTTATATGCTTCTATCGGAAATGAAGCCGTAAGAAGTTATGAGCGTTTTCTTACCTACAGTAACAAATCGAGAATGTACCTAGACCGTTGGACAGGAGAAGGAACCTCAAACACAACTCCAAGAGCTTCTACCAATGCGTCAAATAATAACCTGTTTTCTGATTTCTTTGTAGAAGATGCTTCTTTTTTAAGAATACAAAACGTACAATTGGGATATTCTTTCCCTACCGCCACGCTAGAAAAAATTAAGATGGATAAAATTCGATTATATGTTTCAGCGAATAATTTATATACATTCACAAAGTATAGTGGTTATAATCCTGATGTCTCAAATGCAAATCCAACAGCTGCAGGTGTAGATTTAGGACAATATCCTCAAACAAGAACCTTTACTTTGGGAATTAATGTTTCATTTTAAAACAAAACATGATGAAAAATAAAATAATATATATAATCACAGTTACTTTCACAGTGTTTTCTTTAAATTCTTGTGATGATTACCTAGATATTTCTCCTGAGGGACAACAAAATTCTGAAAACTATTTTAATAATCCTCAAGATTATCAAGATGCTTTAGTTGGAGTATATGACTTATTATCAACCACAGCTTTGAATAATATTCTAGGAGAAATTGCCTCCGACAACAGTTACTGTGGAGGAGAAAATCCAACAGATGTTTTAGATTGGCAACAAATAGATGATATGATTCAAACCCCAGATAATGGAGCCTTAAGAAGTGTCTGGCAATGGATGTATGCAGGAATTAGTAGAGCCAATTATATTGTTGAATTTCAAGACAAAATCGATTTTGAAGGCAAACAAAAAATATTAGCAGAAAACTTATTTTTAAGATCTTACTACTATTTTCAGCTAGTGAAATTCTTTGGAGATGTTCCAATGTACACAGAAGGAAGAATTAGTATCGCAGAAACCCAATCAATAGACAAAACTGCAAAAAGTGAAATCTATTCAAAAATAGAAACAGATCTATCCCTTGCTATAGAAAGTCTCCCTTGGCTACAAAATCAACAAGGTCGAGCTACCAAAGGAGCTGCTTGGGCCTTATTAGGAAAAATTTATTTATATCAAAATAAATTTGATGAAGCGGCAGATGCTTTTAATAAAGTAATCTCATCAGGGCAATATCAATTGGTTTCTAATTTTTCAACTATTTTTCTAAACACTAATGAAAATAACAGCGAATCTGTTTTTGAAGTCCAATATTCTGGAAGTCAAGAAGGTGCTAGTTTTGAATGTTTTCAATGTTTAGAAGGAAACTTTGCTGTTGGGTTTATGGGTCCTCGTTTTAGAAGCGGTGATTTTACACCTTATGCGTCTGGATTCAGTTTTAATGTTCCAGTTCCCGAATTAGTAAGTGCTTATGAAGAGGAAGATACAAGAAAAGAATCAACAATTTTTGATATCGATGCCTTTGTTGCGACAAGACCTGATGTTACCTATAATGAAGGTTCTGAACATACAGGGTACTTCAATAAAAAATACATTCCTTATGCAGATGACATTGTGCTTCCAGACCAAAACATCAATAGAAGTAATAATTACCGAGCTATACGCTATGTAGATGTATTGTTAATGGCAGCAGAGGCAAATCTACAGGCATCTGTACAAAAAAATAATCCTCAAGATTTATTAGATCAGGTTAGAGATAGAGCTTTTGGAAATGAAAATCACAGAATTGTTGCAAATCTTACAAATATTTTAAATGAAAGAAGATTAGAATTAGCGGGTGAAGGTCACCGATTCTTTGATCAGGTAAGAACTGGAAATACTAGCACTATTCCAGGTTTTACTCCTAACAAAAATGAAGTTTTTCCAATTCCCAGAATAGAAATAGAATTAGCAGGAAATCGTTGGGCTCAAAATCCAGGATATTAAAACATACAATTATGAAAAAAATAAAAACA
Source organism: Flavobacterium sp. (assembly GCA_042091515.1). Taxonomy (GTDB): domain Bacteria; phylum Bacteroidota; class Bacteroidia; order Flavobacteriales; family Flavobacteriaceae; genus Polaribacter. Next base: position 143,972 of record JBELHH010000001.1, read on the forward strand.
ATATACACAGCACTGATTGTCCTTATTTTAATAAGTGCTTGTAAGGACGAAACTAATCTAGATTTTCTAAATGATGTACCTCTTCCAGCAAATGTAGGAGCTAGTTACACAATCACACAAGATAATTCTGGTTTGGCAACCATCACACCCTTTGCAGAAGGAGCAACTTCTTTTGATATCGATTTTGGAGATGGATCTGAACCAGTAAATTTCCCTCAAGGAGAAAGTATTGAACATATCTATACAGAAGGAAATTATACTGTTGGAATTATTGCCTATAATTTAGTAGGAGATAGTACAGAGGCAACTCAAGAGATCGTAATCTCTTTTCAAGCTCCACAAAATCTAGTAGTTACAATAGAAAATGACGTGGCAGTATCAAGAAAAGTGAATATTACAGCAACTGCAGATTTTGCAACAACTTATGAATTTCACTCTGGTGAGGAAGGAATCGACCAACCAGTTGCAACAGGAAATATTGGTGATGAAATTTCTTACGACTATCAGACACCAGGGATTTATTCTGTGAAAGTAATTGCCAAAGGAGGTGCTATTGAAACAACAGAATATACAGAAGAGTTTGAAGTAACAGAAATACTAGCCCCAATTACAAAAGCCCCTGTCCCTCCAGGAAGAGACAGTGGAGACGTAATTTCCATATATAGTGATCGTTATCAACAAACATTGATAGACGCTTATACCACAAGTTGGTCTGTAGTAGCGCTTCAAGAAGAAGTATCAATAGAAGATGAACAAACCCTTGTATATAGAGATTTAGCTTATGCAGGGATTATAACAGAAGTTGAACCAATAAATGCGTCTGCCATGGAAATGGTTCATTTTGATGTTTGGAGTACCAATGTTAATACATTCAAAATAAAATTTGTAGATTTTAATGGAACCGGATACAACAACGGAGTAGATAATATTGAATTTGAAATAAGCAATACAATTGATCAAGAAGGACAATGGATTAGTTTTGACATTCCATTATCAAATTTTACAGATGTTCCTTTTTCTGATATCAATCAAACTGTAATTTCAGCAGATCCTGTTGGAACCGTATTTATAGATAATTTATATTTTTACAAGGAAGGTTCTGGACAATCATTCGATGATGGTTTACTAACGAACGGAGATTTTGAAAATGGAAGTGATTCTTGGATTATCGGAGTAAATGATGATGCTCCTGCACCTGTAGTAACTACTGATGGAAATTCTCACTTTTCTTTAAATGTAGAAGCGGCAGGAAATGTTTATGACGTAAATGTGAGTCAAAAAGTTGAGATTATTGAAGGAAATACCTATACCTTAACCTTTGACGCATGGTCTGATGTAAATAGAACTATTGTCGCTGGAATTGGGCTTAGTGCTACTCCATGGACAAATACAGGAGCACCATTAAATATCACCACAACCAGAACAACTTTTACATATACCTATTCTGGAGTTGGTTTTGGGGCAAGCGATGCTAGAGTTTTGTTTGATATTGGAGGTGAGGTTGGACTTGTAAATATCGATAATGTCTCATTAATTATTGGTTCTGGGAACCTAGTTACTAATGGAGATTTTGAAAATGGTAGTGACCCTTGGATTGTTGGAGTGAGTGATGATGATCCAGCTCCAACAGTAACAACAGATGGTAACACTTACTATTCTGTGAATGTAACATTAGCAGGGAATGCCTATGATGTAAATATGAGTCAAAAACTTTCAATTAATCAAGGAAGTACTTATATCTTAACGTTCGATGCTTGGTCCGATACAGACCGAACAATTATTGCCGGAATAGGGCTTAGTGCTTCTCCTTGGAATAACACCATAGAAACGGTTACGATTAGTCCAACTAGAACAACCTATTCATTAACATTAGTAGCTGCTGATTTTGGAGCTGATGATGCTCGAGTTTTGTTTGATGTTGGAGCTGAAGTTGGAGAGGTTAATATAGATGACGTATCATTAACTCTTAATTAGAATAAAAATATTATTTATACCAAGTTAATTTTTTTAAAATGAAAAAAATAAAACATATCATAGCAATCCTTTTCTTGAGTACTCTTACATTGATAGGATGTCAAGAAAACAATTATGAAGTTGGAAAACTAGAAGCTCCTACAAACCTAAATGTTACTTTTGAAATCGTTGGGCAAGACAATGATAATCCATATGGTGATGGAAGTGCTGCTGTTATTTTCACTGCAACTTCAGATAATGAAATAAATTACCAATTTAATTTTGGTGATGGAAATACAGATGTAAGTCCTACTGGAGTTATTGAACATCGCTTTACGTCTAATGTTGGTATCTACACATACAACGTAATTATAAATGCAACAGGTACAGGTGGGCTAGGAACAAGTACTAATTTAGAAATTACTGTTTTCAATTCTTTTAAAGATGAAGAGGCTGAGAACCTCTTAGCAGGTGCAAATGTTGGCGATAGTAAAAAATGGTATTGGCAAGCAAATAAACCTCTTCATGTAGGATTAGGACCTGTAGAAGATGATTATGGGAATGGTGAATTTGCATATGAAGCTTGGTGGAATTTAATCCAACCTTGGGATGCTGAAAAATATTGTATGTATGACAATGAATTTGTGTTTACCAGAACCGAAAATGGTATTCAATTTGAGCAAACCGCTGGTCCTGCATTTATTCCAGGAGCCTATGCAAGTGAATTAGGAGTAGAAGGAGATGCATGTTATGACGAAACCGTTGCAACGACAATGTTTGGTGAAAAAAATGTTTCTTTTTTCCCGTCAAGCTCTAAGGCTGCTATAGAAGGGAGCTATAATGAAGTTCCTTACAGAAGAACAAGTTTCGAAATCTCTGATGGAGGTTTCTTAGGGTGGTATGTTGGAGCTAGTACCTATGATATTATCTCTATCTCTGAAGATGAATTATTTGTTAGAATCATACAAGCCGGAAATGGCTTTGCTTGGTATCAAAGATTTACATCAACCAAACCAGTTGAAGGAGATGTTGATCCAGATTATGAGTTTACTGAATTGGTTTGGGAGGACGATTTTAACACAGATGGAGCTCCAGATACAACTAAATGGACATATGATCTTGGCGCAGGAGGCTGGGGGAACGGAGAATCTCAAACATATACCAGCAACGCAGAGAATGTTATTGTTGAGAATGGTTCTCTTAAAATTAACGCACTAAAAAATGGAAATAACTATACTTCTGCTAGAATTAAAACTCAAGACCTATATGAATTTAGTTATGGGAGAGTTGAAGTAAGAGCTAAGCTCCCTGAATCTCAAGGGACATGGCCTGCTATATGGATGCTTGGTGCAAACTTTCCAGATGTTGGATGGCCTCAATCTGGAGAAATCGATATAATGGAACAAAGAGGAGATGATAAAAGTAGAGTCCTAGGGACATGTCACTGGTTTGAATCGAGTACCTCTTCAGGTGCAAGCTACGGGGAAAGTACCTCTGTCGAAAACGCTTCAACAGAATTTCATACATATACCACAGAATGGTCAGAAAACTCTATTAAGATTTATGTAGATGATCTAAAATATTATGAGTTTACAAATAATGAAAATCTACCCTTTAACGCTGATTTTTTTATGATTCTAAATGTAGCTATGGGAGGAACATTGGGAGGTACAATTGATTCAAATTTCACTCAAGATACAATGGAGGTTGATTATGTAAAAGTGTTTCAATAAATAACTTTGAAAACACTTATCCATTAAACGTTTACACAGCAACTGTATAATAAAGGGTCTTAATAAAAAAATTTATTAAGACCCTTTATTATTTAACTAAATATCTATAATGATTAGCTAATAATGTTATTTATGTAAAAATGTAATGATTGAAAGACCAAAGGATAAATTGATGAAAATATCTCTCTAAGGGTGGTTATAGAAAACCATACAACTAACCAAAAATCCTATACAAAAGTACAACAATCGAGAATCTCCTATCATGTTTAAAGAATCGTAAAAATCACTATTTTCCCTTTAAACATTGTGCTTAGGATTAAATGAGTTAAAATTAATTCTTTCATTTAAAAAATTGTATGTTTTTTGTCGAGGTTTTATTTTATTTTAGATGGAATGATACCATTAAATTAGCAAAAAAGGGTTTTTTATAACAATTTAGTAAAGTGAAATTCATATTTCAGAACATATATCTATTTCTATCTTTTTTTATTATTTTCTTTAGCTGTAACGTTGTCTCGAGTCAATCGAACCATGTTATCATAAAAAAAGAAAACAATAACGGTTTTGTCTTAGAAGTTGATGGACGTAATTTCATAGTAAACGGAATGAATTGGGACTTTATCCCTATTGGAAAAAATGCGGTAAATTCTAATTTTTGGGGGAGATCTGACGAATTGATTAAAGAAGGACTCAGTAAGGAAATGTCACTTTTAAAAGATATGAATGTAAATGTTATTCGTCAATATTCTGAAATTCCTCCTAAGTGGATTCAATATATCTTCGAAAATTATGGTATTTACACAATGTTAAATCATTCATTTGGAAGATATGGACTTTTAATCAATGACACTTGGGAACCAATAACTGACTACTCAAATCTAGATTCTCAGAAAATTTTATTGACTGAAATAAAAAAATTAGCTCATAAATACAAAAATACCCCAGGATTATTGATGTATTTACTAGGAAATGAAAACAACTACGGTTTGTTTTGGGCTGGTTCAGAAACTGAAAATTTTCCAGAAAAAGAAAAGCAACAAGTTATTGGAAAACAACGTGGACGACCAATGTATAAATTAATGAATAGTGCTGCTAAAATATTGAAAGATGCAGATCCAAATCATCCTGTTGCTATTTGCAATGGCGATCTCCTTTTTATTGACATCGTCGCAGAAGAATGTAAAGATGTAGATGTTTTTGGGGTAAACTCCTACAGAGGTGCTTCATTCACTGATTTATTTAAAACAGTAAAAGAAACCTTAAACAAACCTCTTTTATTTACAGAATTCGGAGCGGATGCTTTTAATGTAATTACAAACAAAGAAGATCAACAATCTCAAGCATATTATCTATTAGAAAACTGGAAAGAAATTTATGAAAATTCGGCGGGTATAGGGAAATATGAAAACTCCATTGGTGGGTTTACTTTTCAATTTAGTGATGGTTGGTGGAAGTATGATTTTGATCATAGAAAAAATGAAACCATTCATGATAAAATTGCTACTTGGAAAAATGGAGGGTATTCTTATGATTTGATGGAGGGAAAAAATAATATGAATGAAGAATGGTTTGGCATCTGTTCTAAAGGCTTCGCAGATGAAAAAGGGATGTATGATTTATATCCAAGAGCTGCCTATTATGTTCTTCAACATATACATCAATTAAACTTTAACAAAAAGAAGATCAGTCTTAAAGATATCCAAGAGCATTTTAATAAGATTAACCTAGCAGATGCTTTCTCTAAAGGGATGAAACAACAAAAAGCTCTCTATCAAAAAAATGAAAAAACAACGTTCCCTCCCTTAAAATCAATAAAAAAAACAGCCGCAAGTCTATTTGAAATTAATTTTGATCATCATTTTAATTCGCAGAACTTTATCCCCTTTAATGGTGCTTCCTTTCAAATTATACAAAACCCTGAAATTTCAGGAATAAATTCAACAGCATCAAACGTTGGAGTCATAATCAATTCCGGGAGTAATTGGGAAGGTGGTTATTTTGATCTAATCGATCCTCTAAACCTTGTTGATGGAAATAAAATCAAATTAAAAGCTTTTTCTAAAAAACCTGTTTCTTTTCTACTTAAGTTAGAAGAAGGAGAAAATAAAGCAGCTTTTCAAGAATTTAATTTAAAACACAATGGAAGTGGATGGGAAGAATTAACATTTATTTTTTCATCTAAAAATCAATACAAGAGGGTCGCTATATTCATCGATGGTTCGGGAACAAGTTCTGGAGTTTTCTATATTGATGACATCATACAATCCAATTAAAATTCAATAAAAAATACATACAAAAAAATGATTGCAGAAAATATCTCATTAACCAAAAACAACATAAATAAGAAAAAAGAAGTTCATCTGAAATCTATAATAATTGATGATGAAGTATACTTTCAAATTTCAAATAATGATGAAATGCGTCCATTTTTTATGAGCATCGTTAGTGATTCTAATCATTGGATGTTTATTTCAAGTAATGGCGGTTTAACTGCTGGAAGAAAAAATTCTGAATATGCTTTATTCCCTTATTATACAGACGACAAAATAACTGAATCTGCTGATATTACAGGTAATAAATCTATTTTTAAAGTTCTCAAAAGTGGACAAGAATACATGTGGGAACCACTAGCTGTTAGATCTTTGGGAAAATATTCTACAACTCAGAATCTTTATAAAAGCAGATACGGTAACAAAATTATTTTTGAAGAAATTAATCATGATTTAGAACTAACCTTTAGATATCAGTGGAGTTCTAGTAACACCTTCGGATTCATAAAAAAATCAAAAATTATCAATACAAGTGACGAATCTGTATCTGTTAGTTTTCTTGATGGAATTCAAAACATATTACCTGCAAGCATTGGTAGCGATGAGCAAAATCAATCTAGTAATTTAGTTGATGCCTACAAGCGTAATGAATTAGAGGAATCTTCCGGGCTAGGGATTTTTGCACTTAGTGCAATTTTAGTTGACAAAGCAGAAGCCAGTGAAGCACTAAAAGCAAATGTGGTGTGGTCTCTTGGTCTAGAAAACCCCAAATACCTTCTTTCTTCCCTACAATTAAATGATTTTAGATCTGGAAAACCTGTAAAACAAGAAGTAGATATTAAGGCAGAAAAAGGAGCTTATTTTTTAAATTCGCAGATTGAATTAGAAAGAGAATCTTCTAAGGAGTGGATGATTGTTGCCAATGTAAATCAAAATCACTCAAGTATTGCAAAATTATCCAAGCAAATTAAAGAAGATAATTCGCTAGCTGATAAAGTAAACGAAAATATTGATTATGGAACTCAAAGACTTGTTGAACTTAATGCTGCTTCAGATGCAATTCAAGTTTCTTCAGATATTTTAAAAGACACACGTCATTTTGCAAATACCCTTTTTAATATTATGCGTGGTGGAATATTTGATAACAATTATCAAATTGAAAAGCGAGACTTTAGCAATTATTTAGAACAAGCTAATAAAAAAGTAGCCTTTACGTCTGAAAAAATTATTGCAAAACTTCCAGAAGTATTTTCACTATTAGATCTTCAACAAATTGCCTATGACAACGAAGACAAAAACTTTAGACGTCTTTGTTTAGAGTATATGCCTTTAAAATTTAGTCGTCGTCATGGAGACCCTAGTCGTCCTTGGAATAAATTTTCAATCAATACTAGAAATGAAATTGATGGGTCTAAAATTTTAGATTATGAAGGAAATTGGCGTGATATATTTCAAAACTGGGAAGCGCTAGCACATTCTTACCCAGAATTTATTGAAAGTATGATTCATAAATTCCTAAACGCCACTACTTTTGACGGATACAATCCATACCGTGTAACAAAAGGAGGTTTTGATTGGGAAACTATTGAGCCAGACGACCCTTGGTCATATATTGGTTACTGGGGAGATCATCAAATTATCTATTTATTAAAGTTCTTAGAGTTTATAAACGATCATAAACCAAAGAAGTTAGAAAGCTTTTTCACAAAAAACTTGTTTGTCTATGCGAATGTTCCTTACAAAATAAAGCCATATCAAGAATTACTAAAAAACCCTAAAGACACCATTGTTTTTGATCAAAAATTAGATGCCAAAATCCGGGAAGAACGCATTTCATTGGGTGCTGATGGTGGATTGCTTCGTGATGAACAACGTTTTATCGTAAAAGCTAATTTCATAGAAAAAATACTAGCTACCTCATTGGCAAAGTTATCCAACTTTATCCCTGAAGGTGGGATTTGGATGAATACTCAACGACCGGAATGGAATGATGCTAATAATGCTTTAGTAGGAAATGGAGTCTCAATGGTTACGCTATATTATCTAAGAAGATTCTTCGATTTCTTTGAAAAATTACTGGCCGACACTGCTATAAATGATGTAGAAATATCAAATGAGGTTTCAGGATTTTTCAATAAAGTTTTTGAAACATTTGAAAAAAATCAACAGTTACTCTCTTCACCAATCAATAACATCAACAAAAAATTAATTCTTGATGCTTTAGGAGAAGCAGGGAGTGATTATAGAACACATATTTACAAACATGCTTTTTCAGGAAGAAAAACAGAACTTTCTATAGAAAAATTAAAGAAGTTTATCTGTTTAAGTAAATCTTATTTAGAGCACTCAATAAATGCTAACAAAAGAACTGACAACCTATATCACGCATACAATTTAATGACAGTTGAACCAGATAATTCAATCTCTATTTCCTACTTGAGTGAAATGTTAGAGGGTCAGGTAGCGGTTTTAAGCTCAGGGTATTTAAACGGTAAAGAAACGCTAACTGTTCTAAATACTTTAAAACAAAGTAAACTTTTTAGAGAAGATCAATTTAGCTATTTGTTATACCCCAATAAAGAGTTAAAAGGATTCTTAGATAGAAATACAATTCCTGAAGATACTGTTTTATCATCAAAATTAATGCAAGAAATGGTAAAAGACGGTGCTGTAGAAATTCTAGAAAAGGACGTCAATGGAAAATATCATTTTAATGGAAACTTTAAAAATGCTAATGATGTTTCAGAGGCTTTAGAAAAACTTTCCAAAACAAAATACAATACTTATGTATCATTGGATACTCCTAGAGTTCTTAATGCGTTTGAAGAGGTTTTTAACCACAAAGCGTTTACGGGTAGATCAGGAACATTTTATGGGTATGAGGGACTAGGTTCTATTTATTGGCATATGGTTTCAAAATTATTATTAGCAGTTCAAGAATCATGTATAAAGGCTATTAAGGATGGAGAAAATGAAATTATTGTCGGACAATTACTAGAGCATTTTTATGAAATTAATGAGGGTATAGGTGTCCATAAATCACCTCAACTATATGGTGCTTTTCCAACAGACCCCTATTCTCATACTCCAGGAGGAAAAGGGGCACAACAACCAGGAATGACTGGTCAAGTAAAAGAAGATATCTTGAGCAGGTTTGGGGAACTAGGAGTTCAAGTAAAAAAAGGAGAGCTATCGTTTAACCCGTGTTTGTTAAGAATGAATGAATTTGTCTCTGAAGAAACATGTTTTCGGTACGTAAATGTTTTTAAAGAAAAGAAGGAAATTATTATGCCCAAGAACTCTCTTGGTTTTACCTATTGTCAAGTCCCTGTAATATATCATATTGCTGAAAAAGACTCACTAAAAATTTCTTTTAACAATGAAAATCAAATATTGATTGATTCTTTGGTAGTAGATTCTATAACAAGTCAAAAGATTTTTAAAAGAACTGGTGAGGTAAACCAAATACAAGCATACATAAATAAAGATCAATTAAAATAAAAATGAACTCATGACATTAAAATTTTATCTATATGTCCTAATTACGTCAAGCATTTTAGGTGCTTGTAAAATCGAAAAGACACTAGATGGAAGCATACAACAACAAAAACAAAAACAATTGACAGCAAAAGATATATTGGGAAACCCAAATTATTTAGCAATCTCATATGGAGGGTACCGAAAAACCACTAGAGGAATTCAACCAACCATTGCAGAAATAAAAGAAGATATGAAAATTCTTTTTGCAATGAAAATTCGAATTGTAAGAACCTATAATGTTCATTTAGCGCAAGCCTCTACACTTTTAAAAGCTATAAAAGAGTTAAAGCAAGAAGATCCTAATTTTGAGATGTATGTGATGTTAGGTGCATGGATCGATTGTAAAGGAGCTTGGACCTCTAACCATCCAAATCATCATGAAGAAAGTGAACGAAATATCTCTGAAATTTCTAGAGCTGTAGAACTCACAAACCAATATCCAGAAATTGTAAAAATTATTGCCGTTGGTAATGAGGCTATGGTAAAGTGGGCGGCTAATTATTATGTTCAACCTTCAGTAATCTTAAAATGGGTTGCTCATTTACAAAATCTAAAGAAAAATAATGAGTTACCTAAAAATCTTTGGATCACAAGTTCTGATAATTTTGCCTCATGGGGAGGCGGAAGTGATGAATATCATGTAGAGGATTTAGAAAAACTAATCAAAGCAGTAGATTATATATCTGTCCATACATATCCCATGCATGACACTCACTACAATCCTGTTTTTTGGTATACGGAAGAAGCAAATTCCAATATAAAAAAAGTGAATAACATCATGTTAAGGGCCAAAGATTATGCAATCTCTCAATATGATAGCGTCGTCAACTATGTAAAAAGTTTAGGAGTTAATAAACCCATTCATATTGGAGAAACTGGCTGGGCTTCAGTCTCAAACGGATACTATGGTAATAAAGGAAGCAAAGCAACAGACGAATATAAGGAAGCATTATATTACAAACATATGAGAGAATGGACAAATAAAGCTGGCATTTCCTGCTTCTACTTTGAAGCTTTCGATGAGCATTGGAAAGATGCTAAAAATCCTAGAGGATCAGAAAATCATTTTGGACTATTTACAATTAACGGTAAAGCCAAGTATGCCTTATGGGATTTTGTAGATAATGGTGTTTTTAAGGGTTTAAAACGAGGTAAAAACTCAATTATAAAAACGTATAATGGGAATAAAGATAGTCTTCTTTTAGAAGTGCATATACCAGCAATAAAACAATATTAACAATTCATTAAAATTTGTAACAGATGAAAATCTCTTTTAAACTTCTCCTTTTTATGGTTATTCTTATCAGTTTTTACTCTTGTTCAACAGAACAATCGTTATTAGTTAATATTTTTGAAACTTCCAATAGCGGTCATAAATTAACACCAGTAACCTCATTTTCTAGTTCAGAGAATCAGTCTACCATTATTATAAATCCAGAGAAAAAATTTCAAATCATTTCAGGTTTTGGCGGTGCATTTACTGAATCGTCTGCCTATTTATTAAATAAATTAAGTAAAAAAAACAGAGAGATTATACTAAAAGCATACTTTGCAGAAGAAGGAGCTAATTACTCGCTAACAAGAACGCATATGAACTCTTGTGATTTTTCACTCTCAAATTACTCCTATACGCCTATTCCGGGAGACAAAGAGTTAGAACACTTTTCTGTAAAAGAAGACATGGATGACATCATCCCCATGATTAAAGATGCTATGAAAATCTCTAAAGATGGGTTTAAAATAATCGCTTCACCATGGACAGCAGCTCCTTGGATGAAAGATAACAATAGTTGGGTTGGAGGGAAACTGCTCCCAGAATACTATGACACATGGGCACTTTTCTTTTCAAAATATATTACTGCTTACAAGGCAGAAGGAATTGACATCTGGGGATTTACTGTAGAAAATGAACCTCATGGAAATGGAAATAGTTGGGAGAGTATGCACTTTTCTCCAAAAGAAATGACAGATTTTGTACAATTTCATTTAGGACCAAAACTGGAAGCTGATGGTTACGGAGATAAGATTATTCTGGGGTATGATCAAAATAGAGCTGGATTGCAAGAATGGGTTGATGAAATGTATAGAGATGAGGCATCTTCAAAATACTTTGATGGTACTGCTATTCACTGGTATGAAAGCACCTATGATTTCTTTCCCGATGCACTTCAATACGCTCATAAGAAAGCACCAAATAAATACTTAATAGAAACCGAAGGTTGCGTAGATTCTGAAATCCCTCAGTGGCAAGATGATGATTGGTATTGGAGAAAAGAATCAACTGATTGGGGGTGGGATTGGGCCTCTGAAAAAGATAAACACCTACATCCCAAATATGCTCCAGTAAATCGATACGCAAGAGATATTATTGGGTGTCTTAACAACTGGGTTGATGGCTGGGTCGATTGGAATATGGTCTTGGATACTCAAGGAGGACCAAATTGGTTTAAAAATTGGTGTGTAGCACCAATAATTGTAGATCCAGAAAAAGATGAGGTTTATTTTACGCCCCTTTACTATACAATGACTCATTTTAGTAAATACATTAGACCTAAAGCTCAGATAATTGATGTTAAAAACTCCGATGAGTCTTTAATGGTTACAGCGGCTAAAAATCCTGATGGGTCAATTGCTGTTGTTGTCTTTAATGAATCAACAAATGAAAAGAATTTCAAGTTATCTCTGGGTATAAAATCAAAAAATATCTCGATTAGTGGTCAAGCAATTCAAACTATTCTCATTACTAACTAAACTAATAAACAATGCAAGAATCTAATTCAATAACCAACAAAGTACCAATGGGTCAAAAAATTGCTTTTGGTTTTGGGATGTTGGCAAATCAAATGTTTCCAGCAATCTTGGGAATCTTTATGGTCGTTTTAGTTGAAGACCTTGGGTTCTCTGGGTGGATGTGGTCTTTAGTATTTCTTTTCCCTAGAATTTTTGACGCTTTCCTAGACCCTGTAATGGGATTTATTTCCGATAACACAAAATCAAAATGGGGGCGACGTCGCCAATATGTTTTAATTGGCGGAATACTTATGGGACTCGCTTATATATTTATGTGGCAACTTTATAAAGATGATGGAGTACAATATAATTTTTGGTATTTCTTTTTGTGGTCTTTGGTATTTTATTTAGGGTTAACAATTTTTAGTGTTCCTTATGTGGCTATGGGATATGAAATGAGTGATGATTTCCACGAAAGAACAAATATCATGGCGATCTCACAATGGATTGGCCAATGGGCGTGGGTTATTGCACCCTTGTTTTGGATTATTATGTATGACGAAAACTGGTTTCCATCTGCAGATATTGCTGTTCGTGAATTAGCAATATGGGTGGCTATCCCATGTGCCATTTGTGCCATAGTTCCTGCAATTTTTATAAAAAGTAATTCAACAGTTAAAGAAGATTATGAACCTTTAAACTCCGCAAATATTGGGAATAGTTTAAAAAAAATATATCAAAGTTTTATAGAAGCTTTTAAAATCAAAGAATTTAGAAAATTATGTGGAGCAACTTTTTTAATTTTCAATGCTTTTAATACTGTTGCGGCATTAACATTTTTTGTAATCGTTTATAAATTATTTAACGGAGATGCTGGTGCCAGTGGAATATGGGTTTCAATGTTTGGATGTTTGGGAGCGCTGGGCACAACCTTTATCGTAATCCCAGGCGTGGCATGGATGTCAAAAAAAATGGGTAAGAAAAAAGCTTTTATGTTATCTCAATCTATTTCATTAGTAGGCTATATAATGTTGTATTTTTTATTCATTCCTGGAAAACCATGGATGTACATTATCGCATTACCCTTCTTTTCGTTTGGGATAGGGAGTTTGTTTACCATCATGATGTCTATGACTGCAGATGTAATCGATATTGATGAAATAAATACAGGAAAACGAAGAGAAGGGATTTTTGGAGCAATCTATTGGTGGATGGTGAAAGTTGGTTATGGAATAGCTGGAGCACTCAGTGGAGTTATTATAACAATTGTTGGCTTTAATCCTGATCTTACGACACTTGACCAACAAGTTGCTGTTGATGGATTGCATGCTTTCTTTTGTTTTTTCCCGATGATAGGGACTATTTTTGCAATGTTTATTATGCGTAATTATAGTATCACAGAAGAAAGGGCTAAAGAAATAAAAGCTGAATTAGAAAAAAGAAAAAAAAATTAAACAAAATATACATTATACACCCTAAATTAGAAATAATAAATGTCAGTAAGAGCAGAAAAAATTCTATCGTTAACAAATATAGATTTATCAAAGAAATCAAAGAACGATTTAAAAGTCATTTTTAATGACGTTTTAAAATCTGGAATGCATGGATTATGTTCTAGTCCCTATGAAGAAGGTCAACAACCTGGCGATCAATTATCGGAAGAACAGATTAGGAGACGTCTAAAAATACTAAAACCGTATACAAAGTGGATTCGTTCGTTTTCCTGTACAGACGGAAATGAGCTCATTCCAAAAATAGCGCATGAATTAGGGATAAAAACACTCGTTGGAGCTTGGCTTGGTGATGACGCTGAAATCAATAAAAAAGAAATAGCTGGTCTCATTAAATTAGTAAATGAAGGTTTTGTTGATATTGCTGCCGTTGGAAATGAAGTAATGTATCGACGTGATTTATCAGAAAGTGAATTGGTTCATTTTATCAATAAAGTAAAAGAAAAAATAACAATTGAGATTCCTGTAGGGTATGTAGATGCTTACTATGAATTTGAGGATCGACCAACTATAACAGAAGCCTGTGATATTATTCTGGCTAATTGTTATCCTTTTTGGGAAGGATGTCATCAA
>JBELHH010000002.1:0-142113 GCA_042091515.1 Flavobacterium sp.
TAATGTTAGTGATGCTAATGGCAATGCTGCAGTTTCTGTAACTCGAACGGTTAATGTTGTTTTAACATTAGGAATTGATTCTGTTGAAAATAATTTTTTAGAAATATATCCAATTCCATCTCAAACTTTTCTAGTTATTAGGCAAAATACATATATTAAAAATGTTAAATTGTATAATATCATTGGACAAATAATTGATGAGTATATTACGAATAGTAAAGAAATAAGAATTGACACGAGTGATTTAAAAAGCGGTATTTATTTGATGAGAATTAATGACAATAAAAAATTAGTTAAAATATTGAAACAATAAATAATTAAAATATTAATTCATCTTCATAGAGGTCACATCCAATCCAATATCTTCAATGTCAATTGAGCCTAAAGTCATTAGTCAAATAATATCAACTTTAGAGTAAATTGTATTGGATTCAGAAGAGAATCAATTCCCATTGCTTATTTTACGGCAATACCTGAAAATTAATAAAAAAATAAAAGAAGGTGTTAATAATAATTTTTTTGATGATGTGTCTAGAATGTAACAATTGAATTTTGTATTTGTAAATTGTTACTTAGATACTTACTTCACTTCAAAAAGAAAACGAAAGCGTTACTACTCATACATAAACGCTTTATAAAACATTAACTTTAAAAAAAAATCTTAATAAATCTGTCTCAAAATAGTTCGATTTTAGAAGCTTCCCATCCACAGAATCGTTCCCGAAAGAGAATATAAAAATCTATATCTTAAAGCATCCGTTATTTTATTTTAATAAATATTTATTGAAATAGTTCTATATTGTATTTAAATCAAATAAATAATTAAACAACTTAAATAAATCATATAAAAAATGAAGGTTACTACTCAAAAAAATGAAAAAGTTGGTAATATGATTTTTGCATCTATTTACCCCCTATATTGGAACAGGTTAGAAAAACATGGTAGAACAAAAGAAGAGTTCCATCAAGTTATTGAATGGTTAACTGGTTTTGATGAAAATATGTTACAAAAACTTATTGCAGATAAAGTAACATTTAGAACATTTTTTAAAAAAGCAAAAATCCATCCCAATGCACACATGATTAAAGGAGTTGTTTGTGGGTATCGTATCGAAGAAATTGACGATGGATTTGAAGTTTACAAACAATGTAGACGACTAGAGAAATTGATTGATGAATTGGCAAAAGGTCGAAAAATGGAAAAAATTTTAAGAAAAAGTTAGACGTCAATTTTTAAATTAAAATCAAATCCTCCATCCAATAGTTCGATTTTACTCGCCTCTACTCCACAACATTCTTCTCAAAATAACTTTTTATTTTTGGAAAGATTTTTATTAAGTTTACTTTTTAAACTCATCGTTGAGTTCTTAATTAAACAGTAATAAAGTAAAAACATAGAGAAAAAATATAATGGGTATAAAAACAAATATCTTTATCCTTACATTGTTGTTAATTTAAGAAAAATGAAAAGACAATATGAATAGTAAACAATTCGCATTCGGGCTTCTGACAATTGGACTGATCAGTTGTAATCCGGCACAGAAAAAAAAGTCTATCCAAAAAACAGAAGTGTATCCTGATATTACTATTGTCGGTGCAATGAAAAACGTGATGTGGAAAGGCGAATTAGGCAGTCGTATTAATTTAGACACAATTTCAGATAAAAAGGGTCTTTATGGACTTGGACCTGTAAGCTATTTAAAGGGCGAATTGTTAATTAATAACGGAAAAAGCTATGTGTCAAAAGTGACATCAGATTCGACAATGACTGTTGAAAAATCGTTTAAATCATCTGCACCATTCTTTGTTTATGGAAATATAACTGAATGGAATGAAATTGAATTACCATCTGACGTCAAGACAATTAAAGATTTGGAGAAATTCATTGACAACAACACCACTGAATTTAAAAGACCATTTGCCTTTAAATTAATCGGAAATGTTTCAAATGCGATTATTCATATTCAAAATTTACCAGAAGGAACAAAAGTATCTTCGCCTGATGAAGCACATCAAGGACAAACAAATTACAATATTGCAAATGAAGACACTCAAATAATTGGATTTTTCTCAACTGAACATAAAGGAGTTTTTACTCATCATGACTCATTTTTGCATATGCACTTGATAACAAAAGACGAAAGTAACATGGGACATTTAGACGAATTAGAAATCGGAGGAATGAAATTATATCTACCTAAAAAATAAAAAAACGAGCACCAACAATCACTATTCGGATTGTGGACAAAAGTGCTGATATGAAATAAATAATAGTAAATAAACTAACTGCTAAATGGAAAGTGAAGTGCCTTGAAAAACTCGCACTACGCATAGCCGAAGTCGTTGGTATTCATTAAAAAAAGGAAAAAAATGAAACAACTAATAATTATATTTTTTTTACTACCCAATTTATCCATTTATGCCCAAAATGACGGTTGGCATATTACCACCACAAAGCAAGAACCATATACAGGAATAGCAATGTCAAATGGTAGGATTGGAATGCTAACATCAGTAGAGCCATTCAAAATAAAACATACCGTACTAAATAATGTTTATGATGTTGATCCTGCACTTAAAGTTAGTCAGATAGTTCATGGGATGGACTTTGGGAATTTAGATATCTTCATAGATGGGGAAGAAGTGACCTTAAAAAATATAAGCAATTGGTCACAAACAATTGACATGAAAGAAGGCGCGTTTACTACTCGATTTGACTATCAAAAAAAAGCAAAAATATCATGTACTGTTTATGCACTTCGAAACCTTCAATACACAGGATATATTGATGTGAAAATTACAGCATTAGAAGATATTGAAATAAAAGCAATAGGAAAAATAACAATACCCAAAAAATATAAAGAGCCACAAAATACCTATCAGGTATTACGTGATTTAGAAACTACCATGCCAATTTTACAGTCTATTGCTAAAACACCATTTGGGAAACATTTAGTGGCTACTTCAGGTACTTTCATTTGGCATCATATCAACTCCTCAAGAGAACATCAAAGACCCGAACTAACTCATAAAATTGTTTCTCCTTATGAAAATACACTCTCTTTTACAAGGAATATAAAAAAAGAAAAAGACCTTGAATTTGCATGGACAGGTGCAGAGTGTACCACATCGGATTTTTCTGACCCAAAATCAGAATCAGAACGAATGGTTATTTTTAATTTGCTAAACTCTCGTGATGTACTTTTAGAAGGGCATAGAAATTTATGGCAGAAACTTTGGGAAGGAGATATTATTATTGAAGGTGATATAGAGTCGCAACAAGATGTCCGATTGGCACTATATCATTTGTATGCATTTGGACGAGGAGAATCAGATTTGAGTATTGCACCAATGGGCTTATCCCTACAGATCCCCTACAATGGTCATATCTTTTGGGATGCAGAATTATGGATGTTTCCTCCTTTACTCTTGCTTAATCAAGATATTGCTCGCTCCTTAGTAAATTATCGTTCTAATAGATTAAAACCTGCAAAGAAACGAGCAATTAATTATGGTTATAAAGGTGCAATGTTTCCCTGGGAAAGTGATGATACTGGCGAAGAAGCTACACCTCCTTTTGCTTTGACAGGACCTTTTGAACACCATATTACAGCAGATATTGGAATTGCTTTTTGGAATTATTATAGAGTAACAAAAGACAAGAAATGGTTAAAAGAAAAAGGCTATCCAGTATTAAAAGAAGTAGCTGACTTTTGGGTAAGTAGAGTTACCAAAAATAATGACGGAAGCTATTCAATAAATAATGTGGTCGGAGCAAATGAATTTGCCCCTAATGTAAATGATAATGCATTTACGAATGGAGCTGCAAAAACTGCATTACAATATGCCTCCTTAGCGGCCAAAGAGTTAGGTATTTCTCCCAATTCTGAATGGGAATTCGTTGAAGAGCGAATCAGGATATTAAAATTTCCAGATGGTACAACCAAAGAACATGCCAAGTACGATGGTGAAAAAATCAAGCAAGCAGATGTAAATTTATTATCCTATCCTTTAAATATTGTTAATGACAAAGAAACAATATTAAATGACTTAAAATATTATGAACCAAAATTAGCAAAAGAGGGACCAGCGATGGGTAAATCTATTTTTTCAATTTTATACGCAAAACAAGGAGATATAGATAATGCATATCGACTATTTAAGGAAAGTTATGTGCCAAATCAACAAGCTCCTTTTGGTGCTTTATCTGAGGTAGCAACTTCAAATTTTTCTTATTTTGCAACAGGTGCAGGTGGAATGTTACAAAGCGTTTTATTTGGTTTTGGAGGTCTTCAATTTACTAACGAAGGTATAATTCAAAAAGACCCAATTCTACCAAAACAATGGAAATCATTAACCATAAAAGGAGTTGGAGTAGATAAAAAGACATATCGAATAGAATAAAAAGCATGAGTCAAAGAAAATAATGTTACTTAAATGAAAAAAATTCTTTTACTCTTATTCTTAACATTTGTCACTTGTTCAAAAAATGAACCGCAGATCAATGAGCCTGCCCCTAACAATATGTATTTTCCAAATATAGATTCCGACCAATGGGAGACTATATCTTCAGAAGAACTAAATTGGGATTCAGTTGCTATTGAAAATCTTTATGATTTTCTAAAACAAAATAATACCCGAGCTTTTATTGTTTTAAAAGATGGCAAAATCGTTTTGGAAAATTATTGGGGAAATAATATTCAAAATACAGAATCGTTTACCACAAACTCAAATTGGTACTGGGCATCTGCAGGAAAAACACTCACTGCACTTCTTGTTGGAATTGCTCAAGAAAATGATCTTTTGTCTATTGAGGATAGCAGTGATTTATATCTTGGTAATGGATGGACAAGTTTAGAGGAAAATCAAGAAAATTCAATTAAAATCAAACACCAGTTAACCATGACAACTGGGCTAGATTATCAAGTGAATGACCTTAATTGTACAGATCCCAATTGCTTAAAGTTTAAAAACACTCCTGGCACTAATTGGTTTTATCACAATGCGACTTATACCTTATTAAAAGAAATCATCGAAAATGCATCTGGGACTTCTTATAACAACTTTACAGATCAAAAAATTAAAATGAAAATAGGAATGGGTGGAAGTTGGATTCAATCAAATTATGTTAATACATACTGGAGTTCGGCAAGAGATATGGCTAGATTTGGATTATTAATACTAAACGAAGGAGTTTGGAATGAAGATGTCATTTTAAACGATACTAATTATTTTTTAAAAATGATAAATACCTCACAAGAAATTAATAAATCCTACGGATACCTGTGGTGGCTAAATGGAAAAGATAGTTTTATTCCTCCTGGATTAGCATTTCCTTTAGCGACTTATTTAGCTCCTAATGCTCCAAATGATTTAATTGCGGGGTTAGGTAAAAATGGTCAATATCTTGATATCATTCCAAGTCAAAGTCTTGTAGTAATTCGAATGGGTGAAGCTCCTGATGATTCTTTAGTTCCTATCAATTTTCATGATGAAATGTGGAATTATTTAAATAACGTTTTATTTTAATAGTTGAAAAAAAAATATTTTTTGTAAACTAAACTCACACATAAAATAAACTAATCTTAAAAAATAACTACTTTAGACACTTTTATTTCTCACACACCAATATATGGAACAATCATCTACAAAAACAAAGCATTGGTACGAACGCATTCCTCATGCAGTAACCATGTTATTTATGATTATCGTTTTTGTAACACTTTTAACCTATATCATCCCTGCAGGAGAATTTAAACGTATTTTAATTGAAGGGAGAAATCGAGTGATTCCTGGTTCATACAGTATTATTCCTAGTACTCCCATTGGGTTTTTAGAGATGTTTAAAGCCATTCCTCTAGGTTTTAAAGCTGCTATAGAGGTGATGTTTGTGGTGTTTTCTGGCGGAATTATGTTTGGAGTTATGGAAGAAACCAAAGCCATAGAAAATACTGTAGGTACTTTTGTTTACAAAATTGGACGAGAAAAAAAATACTTAGCAGTAGTAATCATGACATTTATTTATGGGGCTATGGGAGTTTTTGTTGGTTATGAACACAATATAGCTCTGATTCCGATTGCAGCTGTCGTAAGTTTAGCTCTTGGTGGCGACTTAGTATTAGCAGCAGGAATTTCTGTAGGTGCTGTAACTATTGGTTTCGGTCTTTCGCCAATCAACCCTTATACTGTGGGTATTGGGCATAAAATTGCAGAACTCCCATTGTTTTCTGGGGCTTTATTAAGAAGTATCTTATGTTTTTCTGCAATAAGTATCCTTGCTTATTACAATGTTCGATATTTAAAAAAGATTACTAATAACCCCGAGAATAGTCTTGGAAAAGGGTTAAATGAAGACGGAATAGTACTTTCTAAACCATTATCTGAATATACAGTTTCAATAAATAATTGGCTAGTAGTTGGTGCTTTTATTATAGGGTTAACCGCAATTTTATACGGTGTTTTTTATTGGAATTGGTATATTAACGAAATATCTGCGATCTTTTTAATGGTAGCTTTAGCTACAGGCATTATTGCAGGAATGAAAGGGACAAGAATAAGCGAAACTGTATTAAAATCTGTTGCTTATGTTGCTCCTGGAGCATTTATGGTTGGTTTTGCCACAACGATTAAAATATTGATGGAAATGGGTCATATTAGTGACACAATTTCTTTTCATCTCTCGGAAATTTTAAAAACATTACCCTTGTATTTATCTGCTGTAGGGATGTCGGTTTCTCAAAGTATTATTAATTTTTTTATTCCATCTGGAAGCGGGCAAGCATTAGCAACACTCCCTGTTATGTTGCCTTTAGGAGAGGTTATTGGACTTACAAGACAAACAACTATTTTAGCATTTCAAATTGGTGATGGGATTTCTAATTTAATAAACCCAACACTAGGTGGATTAATTGCAATGCTTAGCATGTGTCGAGTGCCCTTAGATAAATGGTTGCGATTTATATTTCCTGTGGTAATAATTGTATTTTTACTATCAGCTATTACTTTAATGATAGCGGTAACTATTGGCTATAAATAATATGAGTGTAGAAGATATTTTAGCGAAGTTGGTTCATTTTCCTGTTTTAGGCGGAGATAATAATCTTGAAATTATCCATTGGATAAAAAACTATATTGAAGCCTTTGGGATAAAAACTACCTTAGTTCCTAATAAAGAAAAAACAAAAGCCTCTTTACATTGTAGAATTGGGCCAGCAGTAAGCGGTGGTGTTATATTATCCGGGCATACAGATGTTGTCCCTGTAAAAGGTCAAGTTTGGAATACAGACCCATTTACACTTGTGAAAAGAAACGGTAAATTATTTGCAAGAGGAACTGCAGATATGAAAGGGTATCTTGCATGTTGTTTAGCTAGTATCCCAACTTTGATAAAGGCCGATTTAAAAAAACCCATTTATTTTGCTTTTAGTTATGATGAAGAAATTGGTTGTTTAGCAGCTGAAGAACTCATACAAAATATCAAAAAAACATATCTCGAAAATGCAAAATATGCCATTATTGGTGAACCTACATTATTAGAACCTGTCATTGGAAAAAAAGGAGTCTGTTATATACAAACCGAAGTAAACGGTTCCGCAGGACACAGTAGTGGAATTCATAAAGAAATTAGTGCTATCCATGAAAGTACACGACTTATTTTGTGGTTAGAGAGGAAAATGATGCAATTGTCTATCGCCAATCAAGATGATCGATTTGAACCACCACATTCAACCATTCATATAGGGCAAATCAATGGTGGTATTGCTACTAATATTGTTGCAGATTATACCCGTTTTGAATGGGATGTTCGGGTCATCCCAAAAGATGATATCCAAGCTATTTTTAATGACTTTTTTGACTTTTGTAAAAAAAGAGAACAAGAAGGGAGGAAATTGTTTCCTAACTTTACAATTACCAATACATTATTACACCCTCCAGTTCCTGCTCTAG
Source organism: Flavobacterium sp. (assembly GCA_042091515.1). Taxonomy (GTDB): domain Bacteria; phylum Bacteroidota; class Bacteroidia; order Flavobacteriales; family Flavobacteriaceae; genus Polaribacter. The sequence goes on from JBELHH010000002.1 coordinate 7,948, forward strand.
ACACGAAAGCTACAGATAGTATTGTTGCATTAACTCAAAAAATATCTGGATGCAACACATGGAGAACAGTTGCTTATGCCGCAGAAGCAGGACAATTTCATGAAGCGGGTTACGAAAGCATTATTTGTGGACCAGGTTCTATAGAGCAAGCTCACCGTGCTGATGAATTTACTACACAAGAACAACTCGATAAGTGTGTGAAAATGATTGAAAAACTAGCCTTACATTTTTCAATCGAAGAATCGTAGGTGTCTCAAAATAATTAGTTAAATGATTGTTTGTGTTATATATAATTATTGTGTGATTATCGATCCATTCATATTTCTATAATCTACTTCTTTTTTAAATCACTTTCTATTTCTTCTATGATTTTTGAGGTATCTTTATTCTCTTTATTCTGATTAATTAGTTCTACAAAAGAAGCACTTATAATACCTGTTGGAACTGCAACTACACCAACACCAATTAAGGAGATAATCGTACCAAATATTTTACCCCCCAGGGTAATTGGGAAAATATCTTTAAAATAAACACCCGTTAATGAAGCTACAGCCCACCAAAAAGAATTGATAATACTGGAAAATCTATCTGGTTGCTGTGGGTTTTCTAAATAATATATCCCAGTGGCTGAGAAGAAAAGCATCACAAAAGCAATGAAGAATGTTAAATACAATTCTCTTTTTACATTATGAATTCCTTTTCCTAATAATTCGAACGATTTATTAAACTTTCCAAGTTTTAAAATTCTAGAAATACTAAACAATCTAATGACCCTAATAAACCTCCCGTCGAAACTTAAAATAGATTGAAAGAAAAATGGCAGTATAGAAAATAAATCAATAACACCGAAAAATGACTTATTGTACGATTTTTTCTTTTGGTAAGAATCTATGGTTCTAATTATATATTCTAACAAAAAAATTAGTATTGAAAGATGCTCAAAATATTCAAGAAAAACTAGAAAACGTTGATCTAAATTTGGCTCTGATTCAATGACCATAGCAATTAAATTGAGTATAATAGTATAGTATATTATTTTCTCAAATAGTTTGTTATGTAAAATTTTCAATCTGGTTAGTTTAGGCTCTAAAGATAAAAAAAAATATATAGCCATCACTATGTTATTACTGTTTGGGGGTATAATAACACATATTCAAAATTTCTGTATTGTATGGATTTAAAAAAGATCATTATTTAAAAAAAAAGTTAAAATTAAGATTCTAATTAACTTAAATTTATTAGTTTTGAGAGACAACCAAACTTCATATGAAAAATATAAACTACTTAATCTTAATCATATTAACTTTTATGATAGCGTCATTCTCAATTAATGATAATGACTTACCTGCTAAATCATTTAATGTTGTGTTAAAAGAAATCACTACCAAAAAACAATTTCCTGCTTTACAGTCATTTGTATTAGCAACTGGATCGAATTCTAATCAGTGGCTAATGATAGGAGGAAGAACGAACGGAATGCACGATTTTGGTAAAGACAACTATGAAGAAAAGTCTTTCCCTATTCGAAATTTTAATGATACTGTTTGGGTTTACGATTATTCACAAGATAAACGCTATCACTTTCCAGTTAATGAAATTGATGAACCCGGTTCTCTTCTCTTTAAAGCAACTAACTTACAACATTTTCAAGATGGAAATTACTTATACCTAACTGGAGGATATGGTGAAAACGATTCTATTCCATACAATAACCTCTTTGAGAGGTTTAGTACCTATGCTGATATAGCCCGAATCGATGTGGATGGGCTCATTTCAGATATTATCAATAAGGCACCTAAAGAAGAGATCAACGATAATATTATTTATGGGTTTGATGAAGCTACTCGTGCCACAGGTGGGGAATTATATAAATTAGACGATTACTTTTATCTGGCGGGTGGACATGTTTACAAAGGAATGTTTTCTGTCAAGAAAAATAACACCATCACCCAAACAAGTCAGGAGTATCTTAATGCTATTCATCGTTTCAAACTATCCGAGGCTGACAACAAACTTGTTCTTTCGGATCATACGAAAATATCTGATAGCAAACCTGACAATTCTACACAATTTAGAAGACGAGATTTACCAGTGACTCCTAGTATCTATTTTAAGGGCAATGGTGACTGGGAAGAAGGAATTGCTATGTATGCAGGTGTATTCTCATCTCCAGAGAACAAAGTACCAAATATTTCAAGCAATGGGGCTTGGAAATGGCCTATCTATGTGTATAAAGATGGTACATATTCTATTGATTCTAACTTAGAGCAGACTACGAACATTTATTCTGCACCAAGTTTTGTCGCCGTAGATCAAAACACAAAAACAGTATATACTACAATTATTGGTGGAATAGGTTCTGCGAATTGGGCTGCCTTTGCTAATACAGTCACTACCATAGCGAGAACCTTTGAAAATAATTCAAGTAAATATAATACAATAAATCAAGCCCCGATTCCTTCCAACAATTTCTATGGAGCAGAGGCATTTATGGTGCTCAACTCAGAAAATCGATTAAAAGGTGCCAAACTCGATGTATTTGATATTTCAAAACTTGAGAAAGGCGATGAAATTGAAATTGGTGTTTTTTGTGGAGGGATACAATCCTTTATTAACTCTCCAAGTGGTTTTGGAAAAGGAAAATCTAACGCTTCTAACAAAATCTGGAAAGTAACCTTAGTTATGAAATAATAAAATCAATTTAAATATTTTTACAAACTATTAACTATAAATTCTAACTATTATGAAAAAAATTAATCTTTCAATACTAACTATTTTAGTAGTGGTATTTTTCTTAAGTTGCAAAAATTCTGCAGATCAATCAAAAGAAAATATGTCTACTAATGAAATCAAACCTTTGGTTGAAAAAGTTTTGACTGCAGAAGAACAAGCAGCTCTTACACCTGATGAAGTTATTAAAATGTTAAAATCAGGAAATAAAAGATTTATGAATAATACCCTTACAGAACGAGATCATTCCGCACAGGTAAGAAACAGCTCTTTGGGTCAATTCCCAAAAGCTGTAATAATCTCCTGTCTTGATAGCCGTGTACCAGTAGAAGATGTTTTTGACAGAGGGATCGGTGACATCTTTGTTGGAAGAGTTGCTGGAAATTTCGTAAATACAGACCTTTTAGGCAGTATGGAATTTGGGTGTGCAGCTTCAGGAGCAAAATTAGTAATGATCTTAGGTCATGAACACTGTGGTGCAATTTTAGGGGCTATTAATAAAGTAGAATTAGGGAATATTACAGCCATGCTTGAAAACATAAAACCTGCTATAGAAATGACTTCAGATTTTGAAGGTGAAAAATCACCTGATAACGAATTCTATGTAAACCAAGTAATAGAGAATAATATCATTCACACAATTAATAAAACGAGAGCTGATAGTCCAATCTTGAAGGAAATGGAAGAAAATGGAGAAATAAAAATTGTAGGAGCAATGTACAATATGGAGACTGGTGAGGTAGTATTTCAAAATTAGTAACTAATTTTGAAAAGAATACGCTCAAAATGACACTTTGTTAACTTTGTAATTTATTAAAAATAAAAAGATCGAAGTACGATATCAAAGTGTCATTTTTTTTTATTCCTGTTTTCTACAAAAAAAATTAATCTTTCTATTAACTTATCTTTTAAAGATTATTTCAAACCATAGAAAAAGGCTCTGCATTAAAGGGAAATAGCTCTTGGTATATTATTATCATATCTAAGAATAAATGATTTATTCAAAAGGAATGAATATTGATTTAAATTTGTCAAAACATAAACAACTAAGAATAAAAAAAGCCAGCAAATATATTTGCTGGCTTTTTTATAAATCCTTTCTCTAGATATTAATGATAGTATTTAGGTTCTATTTTTTAATTTTTTACAATTGGAATTTGTAATTGAGAAGGGTAGTTTTTAGAATGATGAATATTATTATGTGCTATAATGCCGGTTTTCTCATCATAATTATTACCTCCTGTATTTAAATTTCTAGCAAATCTTGGAAAATTACTACTTGAAATTTCAATTCTAATTCGATGTCCTTTTTTAAACATATTACTGGTTGACATAGGAGTTAAGTTTACTTCGTATACAGTTCCTTTTTCCATAAAAACTTCCTTATCATAGCCATCACGATATCGAGCACGTTGGATGGTTTCGTCTAAATTATAAGCCGAGCCATCAGGGTATACATCAATTAATTTGATCGTAAAGTCAGTGTCTTTTACATCAGATGAGACATATAATTTAGAATTGATAAACCCACTAACCTCTGTATCCTCCAGTAAAACATCTGTTGTGTAGACTAAAATATCATTTCTGGCTTCCATTTCTTGTTGATCCCAAGCACCTCCTTTTACAGCATTACCAGTACAACAAACATTTCCTCCATATGATGGAACTGGAGACATGGGATCATATGTAAATTGATCGGGATGATCTTCTCTCGCCTTGGTGGTAGATAATGTCCCATCTCCAAAACGGCTATTAGCATTTCCAGAACTATTTAAATAGTAAGTAATCATTTCAGAATTTTCTGGAGGCCATATATCAGCAGACTGCCATTGGTTGCTTCCCATGGTATAATACTGAATTCTGGGGGTTGTCTCTTTAAAATCATTTACCGAACTTTTTAGCCATAAATCAAACCATTTTATAATTTGTTCATCATAATTTAATCGTGCATCACCAACACTTCGTTCACCTACAATTGTATTTTCGGTAGCTCTTGTGTAAGCACAATGAAGTGTAGGAGCAATGACAAGATATTGGTTGTCTCTAATAAATGCCTTTTTTGAGTTATTTCTCACATGATTAAATAATTTAATATTTGGTGTAATTGAAACATCATACCAAGAAGCAAACCAAAAACTTGGAGTGCCTATATCTTTATCGTCATGATAAAGACCTCCAGTAAACCATGAAGGATCATTTGGTTTACGGCGAATCATTTTATCAAAGATTTCATGCTTTCCATTTATATTTTTTAAGATATCTTGGATGGGTAAATGTTGTAAGGCTTGCGCCATATCTACTTTTGGATTCTCTGGAGCTAAATCATAAAATCGTGATATTCTTATTAAATCTTCTTGCGAAGCACCTTTAGGAATTCTTGGTTTGAATTTATCATGTTCTACCCCATAAAGCCATGAAAAAAACAACATTTGTTCGGCACCTCCACGGTACCAATTTCCTTGCTCACTAACATCACCTATACGACCAACTCCTGCTCCAAACCCTTGAGGGACCATCGCAGCATGTGATGGGTGAGCTAAGGCAGAAACTGCCATTTGCCATTCGGCAGTAGAGGAGCATCCTAGTGTACCTATTTTACCAGTAGACCAAGACTGATTTTTCATCCATTCAAAAGCATCATATCCGTCGGTTAAAGGAACTCCCAAGATATCCCACTCTCCTTCTGAATAATAACGACCACGTTCATTTTGAACAACATAGGCATAGCCTTTTTTAACATATTCATAAGCACGTTTGGCAGTTCTTGATCGTTGTTCACCATCACCCCAGCGATTAAAATTATAAGGAGTTCTAGAAAAAATAATAGGATATTTAGCGTCGCCTTTAGGTCGGTAGATATCAGTAGCAAGACGAACACCATCTCGCATTGGCATCATTACTTTTTCATCTACTATAGCGATCTTCTCTAGATCGTCAAAAATAGCATCTTGTGCGAGTGAAGAAGTAGCAAATATTAAAGAATAAAAAAAAATGGTGACTAGAATAATAAGTTGGTTTTTCATTTGAATCAATTAATAAATTGATTAAAGATAGTAAAATGATTAGAGAGAATAAATTAATCTCTCTGAATCTCCCTTTACTTATGCATTTTCAAAATTTATTTATTGCAATAAAATTCTCAAGAAAGAACTATTTATTTTAAATAAACGAAACGCTCTAACCTCTTCAATTCTTTTTTATCAACATATTTTCCTATTTCCTTTCTAAATTGTTCTAAATTTTTATAGGGTCTGTATTCAATAAATTCGTGTGTCATACGTTTACCAACACCTGGTAACTCTTTAATATTGTCTTCGGTTGATGTGTTTAATTCTACTGGAACAAATACATACTGTAAATAACGTGAAACCTCATTTTCATCTACATATTTTCCAATTTCACGTTTAAATTGTTGAATGCTGGTATAGGGTCTATATTCCTCAAATTCGTGTGCCATTCTATCCCCAACACCAGGAATCATTTTAAAGTCTTTCTCAGCTGTTGTATTCAAATTAAATGGAACAAATATCTTTTTAAAAAGTTCTTCAGTATTCTCTCCTTTAATAACTGAATTAAAATCGTTCATCGTTACAAAAGGTCTCTCATTTAAAATCATTGTTACGCTCTCTGATGAAAGTCCTGAATTAATTAAATCGGTTTCAGTTGCCAGATTCGCATTTAAAACAGCCACAGGTTTTTTTTCTGATGTTTCATTTTCAACAGGAGGGTTTGATGTTGGTTTCTTAGCGGTTGTTTTGTTACAGGAACCTAAAAATATACTTATTGATAATGTAACAATTAATAGTCTACTAAATTTTTTCATTTTTTTTATGTGTGAGAATTAAATATGAATAACCGATTAATGCTAAAACAACCATACTTAATGGTGCTAGTGTTGGTAGAGCACCTGATAAACTTTCTAAAAAAAGATCTCCAAAATTTGCTGTAGGTTTCATCTCTTGTTCAAATTCATAGTTTGCTTGAAGATGCAGGAAAACACCATAAAATCCGCTAAGAGATATTAAAATCAATATCCATTTAAATAGCGACTTTAGTAGTTTTGATTTTTGAAAAAAAAGAACAAAAAGATTTATCAGCCCAATCCCAATAAAAAAAATAGGAATAAACTGCAAAGTGTCTTCATAATGATCTAATAAGTAAAGTTCTAAAAGAGAACCTATCATAATGAATAAAAGTGCTAAAAGAATAACACGTTTTACACCATACGTCCTTGAAGTAACCTTGTTGCTTTGCATATAAGCACAAAATTACATATGAATCCCTTATAAAAAAAATTATTTAGAATTTTTCTAAATAATTTTTTATTAAATTTTAAGCTCAAAAATAGTACTCTCAGTATCTATAAAATAGTTAAATTTAGGGTCCCCATTCCCCATGACATTTTTTAAAAAATAAAATTCTATTTTTTTTAATTTTTATTACTCCCCCATAGTAAATAGTATAAAAATTTATAATGTATGTCTGTAAACTAAGATTACTGCTTCTAATCAATATACTATTCATAATCAAATCAATCTCTGACATAAATAAAATTTAGTAATGATAAAATCAACTTCAACAACTTCTGTAAAAATGCCTAAAGGGCTAGTTTATTTTTATTTAATTCAAATACTTTCCGAATTTGCCTACTCTATCTTTGCACCTCTAACAGCTGTTTATGTGATTGCGCTTGGTGGCTCAGTTCTAAATTTAGGAGAGCTTTTAGCATTATTTGGTGTTTTAAATTCAATAGCAAGTTATTTTATTGCAAAAACAGGTGGTCGATATAAATATATTTCACTTCCACTTTCCTCTGGACTAATTGTCATATACTCCTTATCACTATTTTTAATTAACTCGATTGATCAGCTTTACTTTGTGATATGTTTTGGAGGCTTTGCATCGGCCATGCTTGGACCCAGTAGAACAGGGATTCCTCTAGACTTTATAAATAACAAGCTATATATAATCTTTGAGCAAAAAAAAGTAATGTTATTGAGTATGGTAGGAGCAGCTTCTGCATATTTAGGAGCCAAAATAATCCATCACAGTGATCATAGCGCTCCCCATGTATCTCACGATATTGCTGTGTTTAAAACTATTTTTTTGATTTCATTAATTGTAAATTTAATGGTGTTTATTCTTTCATTATTTTTTTATAAGAAATATAAAAAAATTAGCTAACTATTTATATGTAAAAAACCAATAGATCAAAAAAATTAAGTTGATTCGTCTTTTAAAACTATTTTCTTAGAAATGGGAAGTTAGAAAAATATGTAGACCACAGACCTAATTTAATGGCATCTCCAATGATATGTCTTACTAAATAACTTCAGGAAATAGAGAGCTGGTAAAAAAATATTGAAAAAATAAATTCAGGGGTTATTTTAATATCGATAAAAACTATGTTTCTCAATAATCTTAACAAGTTGTTATTTTTATTATCTGTTAATTGTTTAGTATATTAGTTTTAAGAAATACACAGATATAAAAAAAACATAATTCTCTAAATTAGAATATTCCATTAACAATGAAAACTTTATTTTATTACCCTCAGCTACCAATGACTAAAAGTAACCAAATGAAATTCTTAAAACTATTTTTTGTTTGTATACTTATGCTGCCAATAGCAGTGAATGCTCAAAAAAGAAAAAAGAAATCTTCAGTTCCAACTATAACCATTACAGACTCTTTATTTCATTCTTTAAAATGGCGTAATATTGGTCCATATAGAGGTGGGAGAAGTGTAGCCTCTAGTGGAGTTATAGGACAGCCCTATACCTACTATATGGGGTCTACAGGAGGAGGAGTTTTTAAAACAAATGATGCTGGAATAACATGGAAAAACATTTCTGACAACTTCTTTAAAACAGGAACAGTAGGAGCAATTTCTGTCTCAGAAAGTGATACAAATATTGTAGTTGTTGGGATGGGGGAACATGCTGCTCGTGGAGTAATGACTTCTATGGGCGATGGTGTTTACAAATCTATGGATGCTGGAAAAACATGGACCCATTTGGGCTTAGAAAAAACACGTCATATTTCTGACGTTGTTATACATCCGACAAATCCTGATATTATTTATGTTACTGCTCAGGGAGCACAATATGCCCCATCAAAAGAACGAGGTATTTACAGAACGCTAGATGGAGGAATCTCATGGCAAAATATCCTATCTGTAAATAGTACAACAGGTGCTTCATCTTTGTCTATGGACATGACCAATCCTCGTATTTTATATGCTTCAATGTGGCAACACCGACGGTATCCTTGGTATATGGAGTCTGGTGGGGAAAACTCTGGATTATACAAGTCTAATGATGGAGGAGATACTTGGCTAAAAATGAAAAAAGGACTCCCTAAGTCTTTTGGGAAAGCGGGTATTTCTGTATCTCGAGCAAATCCAAGTCGTGTATTTGCAGTAATCGAGGCAGAAGACGAACAAGGAGGGGTATACCGATCAGATGATTCAGGATCAACATGGAAACAGACTAATAAAAATAGAATTAATATTGCTCGTTCTTGGTATTATATGGAGATTTTTGCTGACCCTCAAAATGAAAACGTTGTCTATGTTTTAAACGCACCTGTAATGAAATCAATCGATGGGGGGAAACGTTTTTTTAATATTCCTGTTCCTCATGGAGATAATCATCATCTATGGATTAATCCAAACGATAATAAAAATCTAATTAATTCTAATGATGGAGGTGCAAATATTTCTTTTAATGGAGGGAAAAGTTGGAGTTCTCAACAAAACCAACTTACTTCACAATTTTATCGTGTTATAACCGATAATTTGGTGCCTTATAATGTCTATGGTGGGCAGCAAGATAATTCTGCCATAGCCATTGCCAGCCGAACAAATGATGGTGGGATTGATTGGAAAGATTGGTACTCTGTAGCTGGGGGTGAAAGTGCTTTTATTGCTTTTGATCCTGATGATCCAGAAATAATTTATGGAGGAACCTATCAAGGAAATATTAGCAAATGGTCAAGAAGCTCAAAAGAAAAAAAATCTATTAAAGAATACCCAGAATTAGGTTTAAGCATTGCCCCAGAAAATGCCAAATATAGATACAATTGGAATGCTCCTATTATAAGCTCACCACACAATAGAAAAACTATTTACCATGCTGGTAATGTTGTTTTTAAGACCACAGATAGTGGAATTAATTGGACAAAAATAAGCCCAGATCTTACAAAAAATGAACCTGAGAAACATGGTCCAGGAGGAGGGCCATTTACAAATGAGGCTGCAGGAGGTGAAAACTACAACACGCTCACCTCATTAGTAGAATCTGAGCATAAAGAAGGACTCTTGTATGCAGGGAGTGATGATGGATTACTACACATTACAAAAGACGGTGGGCAATCATGGGAAAACATTACTCCAAAAGGAATTAAAGATGGTATTATAAACAGTATTGAAGTGTCTCCTCATAACCCTGCAGCAGCATATATTGTAATTATGCGATATAAATCGATGGATTTAAAATCGTACGTTTTTAAGACTAGTGATTATGGAAAAAATTGGACCAAAATTGTAAATGGTTTAGAAGATCCAAATGGATTTGCTAGAGTTGTCAGGTCAGATAAAAAAAGGAAAGGACTATTGTATGCAGGTACCGAAACTGGTTTATATATTTCTAATGATGACGGTACAAATTGGCAACGATTAAAATTAAACTTACCCATTGTTCCTATTAATGATTTAACCATTCAAGATAATGATTTAGTAGCGGCAACCTCTGGACGTGGATTTTGGATTTTAGATGATTTAAGTGTACTCCAAACAAAGAATAACAACCAAAAAATTCAACTTGTTAAACCAAAAGCAACCTACCTAATTTTTGGAGGAAATTCTAAAGCAGTTGGACAAGGTAAAAACCCTAAAAGTGGTGTAACATTTGATTATTATTTAGAGAACTCTGCAGATTCTTTAGAATTAAAATTAGAAATTTTACAAGAATCAAAAGTTATAAGAACATACACCAATAAAAAATATAAAAATTTTAAATCATGGCCTGGAGGCCCGTCTAAACCAGAACTCCTACCCTCAAAAAAAGGGTATAATCGCTTTACATGGGACTTTAGAAGAGAAGCATTACCAGCCATCAATAAAGTTTTTATTTTTGGTGGACTGTCTGGATCTCGGGTAGCTCCTGGTTCTTATAAATTACGATTAACAATCAAAAAAGATACTGCTGAAACTATGGTGAATATTTTGCCAAATCCAGCCATTAATTCAACAATCCAAAATTTTAATGAACAGCAAAAAATACTCGTTTCAATTGAAAAAACAATTCGAGACATTCATAGATCTGTCAATCAAATGCGTTCTGTGAAAGCTCAACTTTATTCACATGCGAAGCTTTTAAAAAATAACACAAATACCTCTTCGTTATTAAGCAAAGGAGAAATCCTGTTAAAACGTATTAATCATTGGGAACAAAACTTAATACAAGCTAAGCAAAAAACATTTCAAGATGTAATTAATTTCAATAACAAACTCAATGCACAACTGATTCAACTAAAAAGCTATATTGACCAAGCAGACCCAAAAATAACAAATGGTGCCAAAGAACGGTACAATGATTTAATGAAAGATTGGCAATTGTATACAAATGAACGTGATAAAATCATCAAAACAGAAATGAGTACCTATAATAAACTATATAAATCCTTAGAGATACCAGCGCTTATTATGGATGATCAAAAATAGCGTAAACCTGATTTATTATTCTTTCTAGGAGTTATGGTTTTAGGAGAAACTAATATTAAGAATCTAAAAAGTCAACTTAAAGCATGAAACACATTATATCATATCAAAGAATTTATTGCTATTAATGAGTCTAATATTGAAATAGTTGCTGTGCACGGAAACCATGAAATATTGTATTGGCTCGATTAAACATCCTCAACCATGAAGAATGATCTCTAAAGGGAGCTTCACAAGTATGGATGAATCTAATGAGTAATAATATGCCCATGTAGCTATAGTAAAACCATCATAAGATAAGACTGGAGTGCTTCATTGTGCCGCGTCAATTCCTTACCATTATTCTATTCGTGTTCTATTTCCTTGAACGTTTGAAAAACTAATATCACTATTAAAAACATATTAATCATCAAAAAAATAATTTCTTATCGTCACATCAGATATACTATTAGACCAATATAGAGAACTTCCCATAGAAGGAAGGTCCTAGCATCATCGAACTAGAAGAGGGAGTCATTTTTCCAAGCCCCTGCGAGTAATTGGAATAAATAGAAAAAAATTACAAACAAAAAAAGACGACGCATTCGAAACTTTAATTATACTAGGAAAGTTAATTCATTTAATTTTACAACAATAATACTGTGTAGTGATCCTAAAAAAATTAAACACTGAACGTACTTATTGATTAAATTGTCTCAATAATAAATTCTTAATATAATAATTCATTAAACCCTCAATTACAATATTGTAATAATATATTAGAAATTAATAATATTAAATTTTGTTGTGAGGTGTCTAATTAAAAAGTGTACTTTGTAAGCAGGATTATTTTTTACAAAAAATCAATTATTTTGAAACTAAAAAGAGAAGTGGGTGTTTTAGGTCTTAGCACTAACATAATTAATATAATTATTGGAGGTGGAATTTTTGTTCTACCTGCAATCGTAGCTGCTAGCCTAGGAGCTGCTAGTATTATGGCTTATTTATTTTGTGGACTGGTGATTATTTTGGTTATGAATTGTTTTGCCGAATTAGGGAGTGTATATACTGGAGCAGGAGGCAGTTATAACTATATAGAATCTTCTTTTGGAGCCTATCCTGGATTTCTCACAGCAGTTCTTATTGTATTGGCCTCCATCTCTGGAGATGCTGCCGTCGCCAATGCAATTGCTGATATTTTAGGGAGTTTTTCACCTGTTTTTAATCAATTCTGGTCCCGAAGTCTTTTATTTATCTCTCTCTTTTTTGGTTTTGGATACATGAATATCATTGGTCTAAAAAAAGGGGTAGGAGTTGTTAAAATTGTAACGTTTATTAAATTAGCACCTCTATTATTAATTATTTTTTTTGGGTATATAGAGGTAGATTTCACTAACTTATATTGGAAAACATTCCCCAGCACTCGTAATCTTGGAGAAATGTCTCTCATTCTTTTTTTTGCATTTATTGGTGCTGAGAAAGGGCTATCATTAAGTGGAGAAGTTAAAAATCCTAAAAAAACAATCCCTAAGGCAATAGCATTGAGTATTGCTGTTATTCTGATTATTTACATTTTAATTCAAGTAATTTCTCAAGGTGTATTAGGAGATACGCTCTCTCAATATGACAAAAATCCACTGGCCCAGGTTGCCAATATCATATTAGGTCCAGTCGGCTTTGTAATAATGACTATTGGGGCTGCTATTTCAATGATTGGCAGTTTAAGTAGTAAAATTCTAAGTATGCCCAGAGTTATTTTTGCAGCATCTAAAAACGGGGTGATCCCAATCAAAAAACTTGCAATTATCCATAAAAAATTTGCAACACCCTACGTGTCAATTTTGGTATATATTTGTTTAGGGTTTTTATTTTCTATTATTGGTGGTTTTAAAGAATTAGCAATCATTTCTAGTGCATCGACCTTGCTAATTTATCTTGGAATTTCTTTTGCTACGCTTAAACTAAAAGCTACAAAAGTCACCAAAAAATCTGAGGGATATCAAGTTCCTGGAGGGTATGTAGTTCCTGTATTATCATCTATTGCGATCCTATGGCTTTTATCAAAACTCTCTGAAGAAAAAATAATGATATTTGGTCTTGTATTAATATTACTAAGCAGCTTATTTTTTTTCCTAAGGTTTATTTTAAAAAAATCGACAAAATCTAACTTAGATAAGTAAAATCTGATTGGAGTAACTCAAGATTTTTTTTCAATGAATTTCACTTTGTTTAAAAAAACTAAGTGAGTTTTTATATCTTGCCTTTATAATTTATTTAGAGTTGAAAAGAGTTATAGTTTCTGTTACCAACGATTTAATCACTGATCAACGTGTACATAAAACATGTGAAGTCATATCTGAAATAGGATTTGAAGTTTTATTAGTTGGAAGAAAATATAAAAATAGTGACTCCATTCAAAGACCCTACAAAATTAAAAGGTTTCAGCTGATTTGTAAGAAAGGTGTTCTTTTTTATGCTGAATACAACGTACGATTGTTTTTATTTCTCCTATTTCATAAAAAACATATCTTATTTTCAAATGATTTAGATACGCTCTTACCTAATTATTTAATTCACAAACTACAGCAAAAGAATTTAATCTTTGATAGTCACGAACTATTTTCTGAAATCCCAGAACTCGTTAACCGGAGGAGTGTGAAAAAAATTTGGCTTTCCATAGAGAAAAAAATTATACCCAAGTTAAAACATCTTATTACTGTCAGCGATTCCATAAAGGATCATTATAAAAAATTATATGGAGTTTCTGCAACTGTAGTTCGAAATATTCCAAAAAATATTGAATCCCCTAGAGTTAGCTTTGATTTTGAAACTAGCGGAAAAAAAATTATTTTATATCAAGGTTCTGTAAATATTGGTAGAGGTATTGAACTTATGATACAAACAATGCCTTTGTTAAATGAGTATCTCTTTATTATTATCGGAGAAGGTGATGTTTTAGATCATTTAAAAAATAAAGTCCGGTTATTATCATTAGATACCAAGGTAAAATTCTTAGGAAAGAAAAATCCCGAAGAACTAAAAAAACTAACATCAAATGCTAGTATTGGAATAAGTTTAGAAGAAGATTTAGGTTTGAATTATAGATATGCATTGCCCAATAAAATATTTGATTATATCCATGCTAATGTTCCTATAATTGTTTCTGACTTACCAGAGATGAAAAAGATTATTAACAACTATCCTGTTGGGGAAGTTTTAACAAGAAGAACTCCAGAACACCTAGGAAATATTATAAAACTTATTGGAAATAAAAAGTACAAAAAAGAACTAAAAATAGCCAAGAGACAATTAAATTGGTCTCTAGAAAAAGAGAAACTAATTTCAATTTTTTCGAAACTTGATTAAAAAAGTCCATATCGTTTCATTTGACGTCCCTTATCCTGCGAATTATGGTGGTATCATTGATGTCTTTTACAAAATAAAAGCACTACATGATCTTGGAGTAGAAATTAATCTCCATGTATTTGAATATGGAAAAGGACACCAACAAGAACTCAATAAATACTGTAAGCGTGTTTTCTATTATCCGAGAAATTCATTCATGAAAAGCTTTATGTCTACAGATCCGTTTATTGTAAAAACAAGAACTAATTCTGACTTAATTCAAAACCTAACTAATGATGAGCACCCTGTCCTATTTGAAGGACTTCACACAACTTACCCTATACTTAATAATCAATTAAATGGTAAAAAAATATTTATTAGAGCTCATAACATAGAGCATCGATTTTACAAAGGTTTAGCAAGGAGTGAGTCCAATATTTTTAGACGTAATTTTTACAAACAAGAATCTAAAAAATTAAAACGCTACGAGAAAATTCTAAAAAAAACAACGGGTGTGTTTTCTATTTCACCGATTGAACAAGAGTATTTTAAGAAAAAATATGGCGAAAAATGTATCTATATACCAGCCTTCCACGACACAAAAAAACATACTAATTTACAAAATAGAGGTAGTTTTATTTTATATCACGGTAATCTTCTAGTTTCTGAAAATGTAAAAGCAGCATTATTTTTAATTGATATATATAAAGATTCAATATATCAACTTATTATCGCAAGTAGTTATGTAAATAAAGAAATAATAACAGCTATCTCAAAATATAAGAATATAGAGTTTCGACATCTAATCGAAGAAGTTGATTTATATAAATTATTTGAAAAAGCACATATCAATGTACTGCCTACATTTCAAAATACTGGGATTAAATTAAAACTTTTAAACACATTATATCAAGGTAAATTTATAATTGCTAATGATTTAATGGTTTATCAGACTGGTTTAGAATCTTTATGTGATATTGCAACTACAAAAGAAGAGTTTTTAAAGAAAACAAAAGAAATTTTTAAAATAGAATTTAATCCATCAATGATTGAAGATCGCAAAAAAATATTACAACACTTTGATCCTAAACAGGGAGCCAAAAAAATAATAAATATTATTTTTAATTAGTTTGAGTTTTAACTTCAAATAACTCTCCTCCTTCGCACTTAATTGTTTTTTGTTTAAATTTAACAATGAGAGCATAATCATGCGTAGCCATTAAAATACTTTTTCCACTTTCGTGAATTTTATTTAATAAACTCATGACCTCTAGAGAAGTTTTTGGATCTAAATTACCCGTTGGTTCATCGGCTAGTATCAAATCTGGATCATTTAATAACGCCCTTGCTATTGCAACTCTCTGTTGCTCTCCACCAGATAATTCGAAGGGTTTCTTATAATACTTTGTTTTCATACCAACATGATTCAAAACCTCTTCAATTTTAGTTTTCATAGAAACTTTATCTTTCCAACCTGTTGCTCTCAAAACAAATAAAAGATTATCAAAAACTGTCCTATCATTTAACAGTTTAAAATCTTGAAATACAATGCCAATTTTTCTTCTGAGATAAGGAATCTCTTTACTTTTTAACTTTTTAAGATCAAAATCAACAACAGAACCAATCCCTCTCTGTAGCTTTAAATCACCATATAAGGTTTTCATTAAACTACTTTTCCCACTTCCTGTTTTACCAATTAAATATAAAAACTCTCCCTTGTTAATAGTCAAATTTACTTTCGACAACACCAAATTGTCTCTTTGAAAGATATCGGCATTTTCTAAATGTAAAATTGAATTATTCATAAAATTATTCTTTATACAAACCTACATAATTTTTTATATAGAATTTAGTGTATTTATGATACTAAATAGCTTCTAACAAAAAATCAATTGCTATTTTTGAATAGATGTATAGTTTTTATTGGACTTCAATCCAACAAACAATAAAAATATGCGTTATAATAAAAAATCGAAAATTTATGTAATCAATGAAGAATATTTTCTCCCTCATCCTTCTTTCTATTTACTTTTCATGGAATAATCCAGAGAAAATTTATGGACAACAATCCGAAATAGACTCCAACCTTCGTGCTGACTTTAACCATGCATTAAAACTTTTCAATTCTAAAGCGTATGCTGCTGCTCAAAAATCTTTTATTAATGTCTCTGAAAAAGCAACAAAAAGAACTACTCTAAAAGCAGACTCTGAATATTATGATGCCTTATGTGCAATTCGTTTACATCACACAAATGCAGATGAAAAAGTTTTAAACTTTGTAAGCAACTACCCTAATAGTAACAAAAAAGACAAGGCTTATTTTGATATTGGAAATTATTATTTTGCCAATAAAAAAGCAGCCTATGCACTAAAATGGTACTCAAAAGTAACCCTCAATGCACTATCTCTTCAAAATAAAAAAGAATTAAATTTTAAAATGGGCTATGCCTTTTTATCGACTGGAAATTTAGATTTTGCAAAAAATAAATTCGTTACTCTAATTAATGACCCTAAATACGGAAATGATTCTCGTTATTACTTCGGATATATTTCTTATAAACAAGAAGATTATGAAGTGGCAGAGAAAACACTTCAAGAAATTGCAGATGACCAAGCCTATAAAAGTGAAGTCACTTATTACTTATTAGATATTAGTTTTAAAGCCGGAAGATTTGAAAGATGTATCGAGGTTGGAGAAAAACTATTAAAAAAAGCATCTCCTAAAGAGGCTTCTGAAA
Source organism: Flavobacterium sp. (assembly GCA_042091515.1). Taxonomy (GTDB): domain Bacteria; phylum Bacteroidota; class Bacteroidia; order Flavobacteriales; family Flavobacteriaceae; genus Polaribacter. The sequence continues at coordinate 25,462 of JBELHH010000002.1, forward strand.
TTTCTAAAATTATCGGTGAAAGTTATTTTAATCTCAAAAAATATCAAGAATCTATTTCTTATTTAAAAGCCTACAGAGGAAAAAAAGGCAAATGGAACAACACCGATTATTATCAGTTAGGCTACGCCTACTTTAAGCAAAAAGATTATGAAAATGCCGTTAATAATTTTAATAAGATTATTGATGAAAAAAATAATGTTTCACAAAAAGCCTATTACAATTTAGGTGAATGTTATATCTATTTAGATAAAAAACCCGAAGCCCTTAATGCATTTAAGAGTGCAAGTGAGTTGAACTTTGATTTGACTGTTAAAGAAGATGCAGCCTTAAACTATGCCAAGCTAAGCTATGAAGAAGGAAACCCATATAAAAGTGTAGCTCTTGTCTTACAAGATTTCTTAAAAAAATATCCAAAATCTAAGAGTTATGAAGAGATTAATGAATTAGTAGTAACCTCTTACCTACACCAGCAAGACTATCAAGGAGCTTTAGATTATCTGAAAAATAAAAAAAGTAAACAAAATCTCACGTTAACTCATGAAGTCTCTTACTATCGGGCTATTCAATTATTTAACTTAAACAAATTCAAAGAATCTCTTCCTTATTTTACCTTAGGGAAAAAATCGAATGAAAATTCTATCAAACAAAAATCTTACTATTGGAGTGGCGAGGCAAATTATAGACTCAAGAATTTTCAAATAAGTTTAAATGAATTCATCACTTTTAAAAAAATAGCATCAAAAGAAATGAATGAGTACAAACTCATTGATTATAATTTGGGATACTGCTATTTTAAGTTAGAGAAATATGTCATGGCTGCAGAATCTTTTCAGAACTTCATTGATACTCAAAATCAAGAAATGGGCATCAATGATGATGCTATAATTCGAATGGGAGACTCTTATTTTGCTACCAAAGAGTATGCTAAGGCTATTAAAGTATATGAGAAAATTGTAAATGAGTTTGGAACCGGAGCCGACTATGCTCAATATCAAGTAGCCATGAGTTATGGCTTCTTAAAAAAGAATGATGACAAAATAACTCAATTGGAAAATTTATTAACAAACTTCGAACTTTCTCTCTTTAGAGATGATGCATTGTTTCAATTAGGAAACACATACTCTGCACAAAAAGAAAATAAAAATGCCCATAGAGCGTATAAAAAATTATTACAAAATTTTCCTAAAAGCTCTTATATTCCAAGAACTTTATTACGAGATGGATTATTGTACTACAATGATAATGAGAATCAAAAAGCCTTAATAAACTATAAAGAAATTGTCGCTAAATTCCCAAATTCAGCCGAGGCAAGAGAAGCTGTTACCAATGCTAAAAATGTATACATAGATTTAGGACAAGTAGATGAATATGCAATTTGGACAAAAGGAATCAGCTTTATAAATATTACAGATGCTGAGTTAGATAATTCTACTTATGAATCTGCTGAAAATAAATTCTTAGCCAACAATATCCCTAAAGCAATCGAAGGCTTTCAAAAATACTTAAAAGCTTTTCCTGAAGGATTAAATGCATTACAGGCTCATTTTTACCTTGCTCAATTACTTGCAGAAACCGACTTAAAAGAGGTTTCAATTCCAAACTACACCTATGTCATTGATCAACCTCAAAGTGAATATAGCGAAGAAGCGCTTAATAAATTATCACAAATTTATTTAGAACAAGAAGATTGGCCTGCTGCTATCCCTCTACTAGAAAGGTTAGAACAGGAAGCAAACTTCCCACTCAATATCGTATATGCTCAAAGCAACTTAATGAAAGGATATTATCAATCTCAAGAGTATGATAAAGCTGTTGCCTATGCAGAAAAAATTTTATTACAAGATAAAATTGAGGCACTTGTAGAATACGATGCTAAAATTATTATTGCACGTTCTGCCTTTCAAACAGAAGATTACCCTAAAGCAGAAGAGTTTTATACTGAAATTGATAGAAATGCTAGCGGCGAACTAAAAGCAGAGGCCCTATATTATAGAGCGTACTTTGCTAATGAAAAAAAACAATATGAAACCTCGAATACTATCATACAAACCATCACTTCTGATTTTTCTGCATACAAATATTGGGGAGCAAAAAGCTTTGTGATTATGGCAAAAAATTATTACGCATTAGAAAATTCCGACCCATATCAAGCGACTTATATTTTAGAAAATATCATTAAAAATTTCATACAATTTGACGACGTTATTAATGATGCTAAAAATGAATTGAAAAAAATAAAACTCAATGAATCAAAAACAAATAATTCAGTAATAACTCCAAAAAATTAACCTAATGAAAAAGCATCTTTTATTATTATTTTTGGCAGTCAGTACATTCTCTGTTTTTTCGCAAAAAAAGGCTAAAAAAAACACAGAAAAGAAAGATTCTATTATTGAAGTTATTAATGTTGTTACCTCTTATACCCCAACAATTGCTGATGCATTTAAGATAAAGAAAAATCCGAGTATTATATTAAGCAATAACAGTAAAAAGAAAAAACTCACTTATTCTATTTTTTCAGCACCAGTTGCCTCAACATTTGTTCCTAAAAGTGGAGTTGTAAAAGGCATAGACGTTGGTAAAAAAGAGCGTTTATTTGATAATTATTTAGCTCTCGGTTATGGGAATTTTAGAAGCCCTTTTATAGAGGCTTTTTTACGTCAAAATAGAAGGTTTGAAAATGACTATGGTCTTTATATTAAGTATATCTCCTCTGAAGGTGGAATAACAAACAGCCCTCTAAACAATGGTTATTCTACCCTAAAAACTGGTGCGTATTATACAGATGAAGGACGCTATTTTACCTGGAAGATTGGTGGGAATGTTCAACAACAAAAGTATAACTGGTATGGGTTACCAGCCATAGGTTTTGACACAGAATCAATTAACGCAATCTTTGAAAAACAAACCTACGGGTTTTATGAACTTACTGGAGAACTTATTTTTGAAGACTCCTATTTTACAACCATTAAAACATCACTTAGTTTGTTTGATGATTCTTTTGGGAGTTATGAAAATAGTTTTTCATTACAACCAAATTTTAAGCTCCCATTATATAAAATTAGCAGACATTTAGATGAACTAGAGTTTCATACAAGTATCGATTATTTACAAGGAAAATTTAAACAAAGTTATGGAAACAATGAAGAGGTCCCTTATCGTTTTTTTAATCTAAGCATCCATCCTATTTATAAGATCGACTGGAATAAGTTTAATATTAAAATAGGAACAAAAATATTTCTTACCTCAGATATTGAAAATAATTTAACCGATATTCTACCCTATCCTGATGTTTTGATAAGTTATCCAATCATCTCAAATTCAACAACTATATATGCGGGTGCTAGCGGAGATCTTCACATGAATTCTTATCGGAATATGACCAATGAAAACCCTTTTGTCTCACCAACACTTTTTTTAACTCAAACGAACCAACAATATAATTTATTTGGAGGTGTGAATGGAAAATTATCTCCCGATGTTAGTTTTAACCTCAATGCTAGTTATAAAAATGACGAAGACCTTCCTCTCTTTGTCAGAAATAACTCGAAGTCTAACGGTGTTTTTGACTCAACAAGTACTTTATTGGGATATGAGTACGGTAACTCTTTTAACGTTTTTTATGACGACATTAGTACTTTATCCATTTTTGCAGAAGTAGAAATAGACCTAACTAAACGATTGGTTATTGGAGGGAATATCCAATCCCATTCATACACAACTACTTTTCAGCAAAAAGCATGGAATTTACCGACAATTGAAGGTGCTATATATGGTAGATATAAGAATGATAAATGGTATGCTACCACAAATATTTTCTTTGTTGGTGAACGACAAGATGTACTTTACAATGAATCCTTTCCTTCAACCATTTCTGGAATACAATCTTTGGATGCATTTATTGACCTTAATATAAACGCAGGCTATTATTTTAATGATTTTTTCTCTGGATTTATTAAGTTAAAAAATATTTTGGGTACTGAATATGAGCGCTTTGCCAATTTTAATGTCCAAGGCTTTCAGATTATGGGTGGAATTACCTACCAATTTGATTTTTAAGCCCATCTAACAGAACCCATAGCATCATGAATCACATAAAATTATTAAGCAGTTATCTTTTTTTTATTGATCATCTATGTTATATAATTTATTAATCACATAAACTCCCCTGCTTAGAATTATTTAATTTCCAAAACTTTCCGTAAATTTAGAGTCTATTCAAAAATTAGAATCTTAATGAAAAAAATTACTTTTTTTATTGCTGCGTGTATTTTAGTTGCTTGCAATTCAAAGGACTTTTCAACACAAACAGCATTAGAATTGTCTAATCAAGAAAAAATAGATGCTGCCAATATAAAAAAATTCTTTGATACAGCATTAACAGACGGAAAATCTTACGAATGGTTACGTGATTTAACCTCAAATATAGGTGGAAGACTTTCTGGGTCTCCAGAAGCTCAAAAAGCAGTAGAATGGGGAGAAGCTTTAATGAAAGAAGTTGGGCTAGATTCTGTTTGGTTACAACCAGTAATGGTTCCTCATTGGATTAGAGGTGATCAAGAAGTGGCTCACTATAGTATTAATGGAGAACAAAAAAATGTTCCAATTTGTGCTCTAGGGTTTTCTATAGCAACACCAAAGAAGGGAGTTACAGCAGAAGTTATTGAAGTAAAAAGCTTAGAAGAAGCAGAAGCTTTAGGAACTAAAATGGAAGGTAAAATTGTTTTTTTTAATCGTCCTTTTGACAACACCTTAATCAATACATTTAAAGCTTATGGTGGCTGCGTAGATCAACGGGTACAAGGGGCTTCTGTTTGTGGTAAATATGGAGCAAAAGGTGTGATTGTTAGATCAATGACTAATGGTGTTGATGATTATCCGCACACAGGTACTATGTCTTATGGAGATTTGCCAAAAGAAAAATATATTCCAACTGCCGCAATAAGCTCTAGAGCTGCTAATATTTTAAGTGCTGATTTAAAAAATAATCCATCACTAAAATTCTTTTTCAGACAACAATGTGAAACCTTACCAGATGCACCTTCGTTTAATGTTGTTGGTGAAATTAGAGGTTCTCAAACTCCCGAAAATATTATGGTAGTTGGTGGACATTTAGATTCTTGGGATTTAGGAGATGGAGCACATGATGATGGAACAGGGATAGTACAATCATTAGAAGTAGCTTACTTATTTAAAAAAAATAATATCGATTTAAAAAACACCCTACGCGTAGTATTCTTTATGAACGAAGAAAACGGAACTCGTGGTGCAAAAAAATATGCAGAAATGGCTTTATTAAATAATGAAAATCATATTGGAGGGTTAGAATCTGACGCAGGTGGTCATACCCCAAGAGGTTTTTCAATTGATGCCAACTCTACAAATACAAGATTAGTACAAAGTTGGAAAAAACTTCTAGCTCCTTATGGCTTACATGATTTCGACAAAGGTGGAAGTGGTGCAGATATCTCTCCATTAAAAGGAGAAGCAGTAACCTTGGTAGGTTACAGACCCGATAGCCAACGCTACTTTGACTATCATCATACGAGTACAGATACCTTTGATAAAGTAAATAAACGAGAACTAGAGTTAGGAAGCGCTTCTATGACCAGCCTATTGTATTTGATGGATAAGTATCTTTATAACAACACACCTGTAAAGCCTTAATTTAGATATAACTATATGTTACCTCTAAAAATTATTTTTGCTGTTTTTTTTATATATGCAGGTATCATGCATTTTATAAAGCCTATATTTTTTAATCATTTTATTCCAACTGGGTTTCCAAAATTAACGGTCAACTATATTATTGGAGCAATTGAATTTTGTTTAGGACTTGGCTTATTTTTCCCTGAAACAGTTTCTCATGCTGCCTATGGAATTTTTATTTTATTAATTGTATTTCTCCCTATTCATCTTTGGGATGCTACAAAAAAAAGACCTGCAATCGGTTCCAAAATTTTTGCCTATATTAGAATACCATTACAATTTTTATTGATGTATGGAGCCTATACTATATTCGAACACTCACTCATTTTATAATCAACAAATGAAAAAAATTATATACGTACTCTGTCTGAGTCTATTTTTTACCTCTTGTAAACAAGAGCCCGTAGATCTAATTATAACCAATGCAAACGTTTATACTGTCGATAATAGTTTTAGTAAAGCTCAAGCCTTCGCTATCAAAAACGGAAAATTTGTTGCGATTGGTAGTGATACAGAAATAACTACAAAATTTTCATCAACAGAAATTATTAATGCTAAAGGGCAAACTATTGTTCCTGGTCTTATAGATGCTCATTGTCATTTTTATAGAATGGGATTACAACAACAAAAAGTTGCTTTAGAAGGAACCAAAAGTTATGAGGAGGTTCTTGAGAAGCTAGTGATTTTTCAAAAAGAAAAAAACACCAATTTTATCACAGGTCGTGGTTGGGATCAAAATGATTGGGAAATTAAAGAGTTTCCAACAAAAGAAAAATTAGATCAGCTATTCCCAACAATTCCAGTTGCAATTGGTCGAGTAGATGGTCATGCTTTATTAGTTAACCAAGCTGCAATCGATCTGTCTGGAATTACAAATAAAACCAAGGTATCAGGTGGAGAAATCATTAAAAAAAATGGTAAAATAACAGGAGTATTAATTGATGCTGCTATGGATTTTATTACATTTCCTAAAACTTCAAAACAAGAAGCTATTCAGGGACTATTAGATGCTCAAAACATTTGTTTTTCTTATGGTCTTACGACTGTTGATGATGCAGGTATTAACAAAGAAACAATAGGTTTAATTGATAGTTTACAACAAAACAATAGTTTAAAAATTAGAATTTATGCAATGGTCTCTGGAGATAAGCAATCACAAATTGATTATTATATTAACAAAGGCAAAATAAAAACTGATCGGCTAAATGTTCGCTCTTTTAAAGTTTATGGTGATGGAGCATTAGGTTCTCGAGGAGCAGCAATGAGAAAAGCTTACAGCGATCGAGACAATCATTTTGGAGCAATGATATATGAACCTCAACGCTACCAAGAACTTGCAAAACAAATTGCCTCCTCTGAGTATCAGATGAACACCCATGCAATTGGTGATTCTGCTAATACATGGATCTTAAAAACCTATGAAGAAGTATTGCGTAATAAAAAAAATAAACGATGGCGAGTTGAACACGCTCAAATAATATCACCCCAGGATTTTTCTTTGTTTGGAAATATAATCCCTTCTATTCAACCCACTCATGCGACTTCAGATATGTATTGGGCCGAAGACAGGGTTGGTAAAGAAAGAATGAAAGGAGCCTATGCTTTTAAAGATTTATTAAATGTTTATGGTAAAGTTGCTTTAGGAACAGATTTCCCAGTAGAAAAAGTAAATCCTTTTTTAACCTTTTATGCAGCTACAATTCGAAAAGATCTCGATGGATACCCTACTGATGGGTTTCAAATGAAAAATGCGTTAACAAGAGAGGAAACTTTGAAAGGGATGACTATTTGGGCTGCATATTCAAACTTCGAAGAAGACGAAAAAGGGAGTATTGAAATTGGAAAACTCGCTGATTTTGTAATACTGAATCAGGATATTATGAATGTAGCTGGAGAAAAAATCCCAAATACTAATGTAATCGCTACTTATGTGAATGGAGAAAAAGTGTATGAGCAACCTCAAAAGAGTATTGACTAATTACTCCTAAACAAATTGGGGTTAATGATATTCTGTTAAAAAATGATGGTTAATCTCCTCGTATCTTTTTTATAAAAGAAGAGATATCATCTATTCCTTTTTTTTCTAAATTATTAATAAATGCTGAACCAATGATAGCGCCATTTGCAAATTTACAAGCCCTAGAAAATGTATGATGATCAGAAATTCCAAAACCAATAATTAAGTTACTTGTTAGATTCATCGAGTTAATTCTATCAAAATACTCAATTTGTTGTTCAGAAATTGATCCTTTTGCACCCGTAATTGAACTAGAGGCAACCACATAAATAAAACTGTCAGTATACGAATCAATTTTTAAAATACGTTCTTTAGTGGTTAAAGGAGTGATCAAAAAAACATTTTTAATTCCGTAAGAATCAAACAAAGCTCTGTAATGATTTTCATATTCTATCATTGGCAAATCTGGCAATATCAATGTGTCAATTCCACATTCGACAACTTTTTGACAAAATTTATCATCCCCATATTTTAATAACTGATTTAAATAACCCATTAATACCAACGGAGTTTTATTCGTTGCTTTTAATGTTATCAACTGATTAAAAACTATATCTAAATTAACCCCGTTTGCAATGGCTTTCTGACTACTCCTTTGAATTGTTGGTCCATCAGCTAAAGGATCTGAATAAGGCAATCCTACTTCTATAAAATCAACTTTAGCTTTACTTAATTCTTCAATGACACGTGTGGTGTCATTTAAAGTTGGAAACCCAGCAGTAAAATAAATTGATAAAATATCAGATTTATTTTTTGTTATTAAATTATTAATTGAATTCATTATATAACTTTTTCTAATTTATGGTTAGAAATATTGGTAGCAATATAGTCCCATAATGAAATTCTTACCTCTAATGATTGTTGAGCTATCGCAAGAACATCGTTCCATTTTTGAGCATCACCATCACATAATTCCTCAATCATTTGTATTGATAAAGGTCCATGTGAATCACCATCTAATTCAACATGCCTATTTAAGTAATATAAAAAATCTTTAAAAGCTTCTTTTTTATTTGTTTCGTTAATAATCTGAATAAACATGTCCGGAATAAGATCTTCTCTTCCAAAGGTAAAAGCTGCAGCAACTTTATGAGCCTCATTGGTTTCAATTGTATCAAAAGTAAACCGAAGAAAATTCTTAACTGGTTCGGGAATTTCTGAAATTTCTATCGCTTTATTAATAGAATTTGTTTTGGAAATGTTATCTAGTAGATCATCAATTTTATTAGTATTAGCCTCAAAATTACACATAGCGTCTAAGTACATTTCAAAATGACTTTTTGCCTCACCTAAACGGTTTACATCACTTTCTTCTGCCAACGTAATTTCATTAATAAATTGAGTAAGTTTACTATTTCTTTTTGGAATCCAAGGAATAGAAACACATGACAATTCTCTTTGCAAAAACTTTAATAAAGACATAAAATCCCATACTGCAAAAACATGATCTTCCGTAAAAACCTTGATGTCATCAATTGTTTCTAGTTTTTTATAAAGCTTATGTGATTTTAATTCTTGTCTTAACTCAGCAATTTCGGTTTGAATAAATTCTATATTCATGATTCTAAATTTTTAATAAAAGTTTCTAAATCTTTATCTCCTCTACCGGATAAATTAACAACCACTATTTGATCTTTTTTTAGCGATAATTTTGGCAAAACTGCCAATGCATGTGCTGTTTCAAGAGCAGGAATAATCCCTTCTATTTTAGTCAATTCATAAGCAGCGGTTAAGGCTTCTTTATCTGTTGCACTCATAAATTTTGCTCGCTTAGTTTCGAATAAGAATGCGTGTAATGGGCCAACTCCAGGGTAATCTAATCCGGCAGATATTGAATAGGGCTCCACAATTTGACCATATTCGTCCTGCATTAAAATTGTTTTGCTTCCGTGTATAATTCCTACTTCTCCTAATTGAGAAGTTGCAGCACTCTCTCCAGAATTCACCCCTAACCCTGCCGCTTCTACGGCGATTAGTTCTACATTTTCATCATCCAAAAAATGGTAAAATGCTCCTGCAGCATTACTTCCACCACCCACACAAGCAATAATTGTGTCGGGAGTTGATTTTCCTGTTTTTTCTTTTAGCTGCCATTTTATTTCTTCAGAGATAACCGCTTGTAATCGAGCAACCATATCTGGATGAGGGTGAGGGCCAACTACTGATCCAATCATATAGAAGGTATCGGGGTGTTGAATCCAATAACGAATTGCTTCATTAGTTGCATCCTTTAATGTTTTACTTCCACTGGTTGCAGCAACTACTTTTGCTCCTAACATTTTCATACGTGCAACATTGGGTGCTTGACGAACTATATCTTTTTCACCCATAAAAACAGTACAATCTAAGCCCATAAGTGCACACACTGTTGCAGTTGCTACTCCATGTTGACCAGCACCTGTTTCTGCAATAATTTTGGTCTTTCCCAATTTTTTAGCAATGAGAATTTGACCTATAGTATTATTTATTTTATGAGCCCCTGTATGATTAAGGTCTTCACGTTTAAAATAAATATGTGCACCATATTTTTCAGACATTCTTTTTGCAAGATATAATGGACTGGGTCTTCCAACATAATCTTTTAGTAGGCTTTTATATTCTTTCTGAAATTCTTCAGATTCTATAATTTGAATATAATTGTCTTCTAATTCTTTTACATTTGGGTGTAATAATTCGGGAATAAAAGCTCCTCCAAATTTTCCAAAATACCCGTCTTTATCTGGATTAAATTTTGATTTCATATAATAATTGATTCTTGAAATTCTTAACTTTTTTTATATTTTTCAATCCTGGTTTGTCTTCAAACTTACTATTAATATCTAGCGCGTAAATTGGCAAACCAACTTCTTTAAGTTTTTTAACAAGTAAGAGATCATCTGATCCTATTCCACCACTTAAAAAGAACGGTCTCTTATAGGGATATTTTTTCAATAGCGACCAATTAAATTTCACTCCATTACCTCCTCGTTCTTTTCCTTTAGTATCAAAAAGAAAATAATCTACTAGATTTTCATAAGGTTTTAAAAGTTCAAAATTGATACTTTCATGAATTCCAAAAACCTTGATAATTTCAACCTTTTTAGAAACATGATTCTTTAATTTTAAAATATATTCTGGAGATTCATCTCCATGGAGTTGGATAGCCTCTAAGTTGTATTCTGCTGCCAATGAAACAACAATTTCTATGTGTTCATTAACAAATACACCTGTTTTCTTTATATGTTTTGGTAATTCGGGGATAATTCCTTCAAAATTTCTTTTGGATAAGTCATAGAAAACAAATCCCATATAATTAGGTTTCAACGCTGCAATAGACTTGATATTATCAATGAATTTCATTCCGCAAACTTTTAGTTTCATCATTATCTGATCTGACTTATAAATTCTTCACATGCTACCCCTGGATTCTCTGTATTCATAAAGCATTCTCCAATTAAAAAACCTTTAAATCCATACTCTTTTAGGCCTGTAACAATTCTTGGATCACTTAAACCACTTTCAGAAACCCGAACACAATCTTCTGGGATTTGACTCGCAAGATTCATTGAATGCTCTAAGTCCACTTGAAATGTTTTTAAATTTCTATTATTAATTCCTATAATTTTATTGGTAAGTTCTATTTTATCTAAATCTTCTTGTGTGTGCACCTCATACAAAACCTCCATTCCTAAATCTTCTGCCAATTGTCCATAATTCTTCAATTCTTGTTTTGTTAAACAAGCAGCAATTAATAAGATTACATCTGCTCCAATAGCTTTTGCTTCAACAATTTGAAAACCATCAACAATAAAATCTTTTCGTAAAATTGGCTTCGTTGTATTGATTGTTCTTGCCTTCATTAAATCGACCATCGTTCCTCCAAAAAAAGAGGTATCCGTTAGAATTGATTGTGCAGCTATGTTTGCTTCTAAATATCCTTGAGTAACCTCTTCAATACTTACTTTATCATTAATCACACCTTTAGAAGGTGACTGTCTTTTGAATTCTGCTATGACTCCAGTAGAATTATATTCTAAAAGTGATTTTCTAAGCGATAAAGAATCTCTTTGAAACAATGGGCTTTCCACTAATTTTTTTACTGGAACGTCTGCTTTAATTTTAGAAACTTCCTTCTTTTTAAAGGCTATTATTTTATCTAATATTGTCATCTAACTCACTAATTTATCTAAACATTTTTTTGCATTTCCACCAAATAGAGATTCTTTTGCCTGATCAAAAGCTACTTCATAAGAGGTGTTTACATCTATAATTTTAAGTGCAAAAGCCGCATTGGTTAATACCACATTATTCTGGGCCTTAGTACCATTTCCTTCCAGAATTGTCTTAAAAATTTTTGCAGCATCTTTCACAGAATTTCCTCCATAAATATCTGACTGTAAAATTCTTTCTTGACCAATATCTTCGGGGTATAATATCTGCTCTCCTTCTTTGGTAAAAAATTTAAAACCACTCGTTAATGAGATTTCATCATAGCCATCTAAGGCATGAATAATACCGTAATTTTGATCTTCTTCTTGCAAAATATAGTTGTACAATCTGGCAATCTCTAGATTAAAGGTTCCAAGCAATGAATTCTGTGGCAAACTAGGATTTACTAGAGGCCCCAGCATATTAAAAAAGGTCTTTAAAGCCAGTGCTTTTCTGGTAGGTCCAACAGCTTTCATGGCTGGATGAAATTTTGGAGCATGTAAAAAACAAATATTTGCTTTTTCTAAATGATTTTTTAAAACTCTTTCATCATTTGTAAATTCATATCCGAAACTTTCTAACATATCAGAAGATCCAGATTTTGAAGAAACACTATAGTTTCCATGTTTAGCAACTTTCTGACCTGTTCCTGCAACAATAAAAGACGTAATTGTAGAAATATTAAATGTGTCTTTTCCGTCTCCACCAGTCCCTACAATATCAATAGTATTATACTCAGATAAATCGATCTTAATGGATAATTCGATTAAGGCATCTCTAAATCCTGAAAGTTCTTCAACTGTAATTGGACGCATCATAAATACCGTCATAAAAGATGCTAAATGAGCCTCGTTAAATTTAGAGCTTGAAATCTCTATTAAAAGCTTTTTTGCTTCAGATCTTGATAGTCTTTTGTGCTCAAATAACTTTTTTAATACTGTCTTCATACGTTTTGTGCCTCAATAAAATTTCTAACAATTTTCTCTCCCACTTCTGTTAAAATAGATTCTGGATGAAACTGAACTGCACTGATAGAAAAGGTTTTATGTTCTAACGCCATAACTCCACCTTGATCATCATTTGCGGTGATCACTAATTCATGAGGAAAGTTTTCTTTGGAGGCAATCCATGAATGATATCGAGCTGCTAAAAATAGCGATGGAATCTCTTTAAAAATAAAAGCCTCTGGTCGAACCACTTTCATTTCTGTAGCTACTCCGTGAAAAACTTGATCCATATTGATAATTGTACCTCCAAAAACTTCAACAATGGCTTGTAATCCCAAACAAACTCCAAAAATTGGTTTTTTGCCAGCATAGTTTTTTACGACTTCTTTTAAAATTCCTGCCTCTTCAGGAATTCCTGGGCCTGGAGACAACATGATCATATCAAAGTGATTTACTTCATCCAATCTAATTTCATCATTTCTATAAACAGCTGGTGTTTGACCTGTAATCTTTTCAACCATGTGAACAAGATTATAAGTAAACGAATCATAATTATCTATAATTAGTATTTTCATATTAAATTTTTTCCGCTAAAAGCAAGGCTTTTTTTAGTGCTGCTAATTTATTATTTACTTCCTGTAATTCTTTTTCTTGATCCGAACCAATTACTATTCCTGCTCCTGCTTGGTAATACAATTTGTTTTGTTTACTAACAAAAGAACGAATGGCTATAGCTAAATTCACTGAACCATTCAACCCAATAATTCCAACAGCTCCACCATAAAACCCACGTGATTGATTTTCATATCGATCAATTAATTCCATGGCTTTATACTTTGGTGCACCACTGAGGGTTCCTGCAGGAAAAGTATCACCTACAATGGTCATAGGGTTTTCTTTAATTTGACCTTGTACCGTTGAAACCAAATGAATTACATGACTAAAAAATTGTACTTCTTTAAAGACTTCTACGGTTACATTCCGTGCATGTTTACTCAAGTCATTTCTTGCCAAATCAACTAACATAACATGTTCTGCTGTTTCCTTTACATCTTCAGAAAGTAGCTTCCCTAATTTTATATCATCAGCAATATTTCCTGTTCTTCTAAAAGTTCCAGCTATTGGATTTATTGTTGCTTTACCTTCTTCTATTTTAATTTGTGCTTCTGGAGAAGACCCCATTAACTTAAAACTACCATAATCAAAATAAAACAAATATGGAGAAGGATTTATAGATCGAAGTGCCCTATAAACGTTAAACTCGTCACCCTTAAAAGATTGTTGAAATTGACGTGATAAAACCAATTGAAAAACATCACCTCTTTTACAATGAAATATTGCTTTTGAAACATATTCTCTGAAATCATCATCTGAACAATTAGAAGACTCCTCTCCTATAATTTTAAAATCTTGAGTATTAAAAGATTGCGCCTCGATAATAGTTTTAATCTCAGAAATTCTTGACTTTGTTCCTTCTTCAATATTTTCAATCAATGTCATTTCATCATTAAAATGATTGATGATAATGATAAAACGATAAAAACTGTATTGCATCAATGGAATTGCAGAAGGCGCTTCTTTTGTCGTTAATTTAATTTTTTCAAAATATTGAACACTATCGTAGGTAGTATAGCCATATAAGCCATTAAAAGACTTTAATGAATTATCACAGTTCAAATCAACTGTTTGAGTAAATTGTGAAAATAATTCGTAAAAGTTATCGTGAATCTCCTCTTTAAGAATTGTTGTTTCTTTTTTCTTTATGTGAAATTGATTGTTTTCTACTTTCATTGAAAGAGATGGTTCTATACAAATAAAAGAATAGCTTTCTTCTTTACTGTGATAGTCAGAACTTTCTAGCAACAGAGTATTAGAATACTGATCTCGAAATCTAACATAAAGCCCAACTGGAGTAACCGTATCAGAAATTCTTACAGAACTTATTGTATTAAATTTTATTTTTTTCACAGTATCTAATTTATTTTCAAAATTTCTTTACTTTATTTTTACTCTTTGTTCTTTATGTATTCAAAATAAAAAAAGGCTTATCGTGAGATAAGCCGTTTATGTTTTATATACAAAGTCACATCCTCACTTATTTAGTCAAGAGAATTCCACCACCATGTATTTTGTTGTCTGTTCATTAATATATTACAAATTTAAATACTCATTTTAACTTTAACAAGTTTTAAGTCTTTTATTTTAATAAGTATTTACAATCTGTAAGTGAGTCTTAAAAATTAAATTTTAAATCTAACACATTATCATTTTTTAAAGAAATAAAGTTGACTTTGATAATCAAAACAATCTTTTAATTCTTTTTTTAAACATTAATTCCATTCTTTGCAAAGAATTTAATCATGTCTCAACTTTAATTGAGCATTAAAATTAGAAACTAATATGTGTGGTATCGTATGTGCATTTGATTTGAAAGAGAGTTCAGAAAAACTGAGACCTCAAATTTTAGAAATGTCAAAATCTATTAGACATCGTGGACCAGATTGGAGTGGAATTTACAGTAATGAAAAAGCTATCTTAGCCCATGAAAGACTAGCAATTGTTGATCCAGCATCAGGAAAACAACCGTTATTTAGTGAGAACAAAGACAGTGTCCTAGCGGCCAATGGGGAAATCTATAACCATCAAGAGTTAAGAAAACAATTTGAGGGTATATACAAATTTCAAACTCAATCTGACTGTGAAGTAATTTTAGCATTATATCAAGAAAAAGGAAGTGCATTTCTAAATGAATTAAACGGAATTTTTGGATTTGCAATCTATGATTCAGTAAAAGATCAATATCTAATTTCACGAGATCACATGGGTATTATTCCTTTGTATATTGGGTGGGATAAAAACGGTACCTTTTATGTAGCATCAGAATTGAAAGCTTTAGAAGGAATCTGTAATAAAATAGAAGTATTTCCTCCGGGACATTTCCTATCTAGTGAAGATGGAAAGTTAACAAAATGGTATGAGAGAGATTGGATGGAATATGAAGCTGTAAAAGAAAACAAAACCTCAATTGATCAATTAAGAGATGCCCTAGAAGCTGCTGTTCATAGACAATTAATGTCAGATGTACCCTACGGAGTATTGTTGTCTGGAGGATTAGATTCCTCAATTACATCTGCCATTGCTAAAAAATATGCATTAAAAAGAATTGAATCTGGAGATACTAAAGAAGCCTGGTGGCCTCAATTACACTCTTTTTCAATTGGTTTAGAAGGGTCTCCGGATTTAGCAGCTGCAAAAATAGTTTCCAACCATATTGGAACAATTCATCACGAAGTAACATTTACTATTCAAGAAGGATTAGACGCTATTCGTGATGTAATTTATCATTTAGAAACGTATGATATCACTACGATTAGAGCATCGACACCTATGTATTTATTGGCAAGAGTAATTAAATCTATGGGAATAAAAATGGTGCTTTCTGGAGAAGGAGCTGATGAAATATTTGGTGGCTACTTATATTTTCACAAAGCACCAAATGCAGAAGAATTACATAAAGAAACTGTCCGTAAACTAGATAAATTATATCAATATGATTGTTTAAGGGCTAATAAAAGTCTAGCCGCTTGGGGAATTGAGGGTCGTGTTCCATTTTTAGATAAAGAGTTTATGGATGTAGCAATGAGAATTAACCCAAAAGACAAGCTTATTAACGGAGAACGAATGGAAAAATGGGTACTTCGTAAAGCTTTTGAAGAATACCTTCCAGAATCAGTAGCTTGGAGACAAAAAGAACAATTTTCTGATGGTGTAGGCTACAGCTGGATTGACACTCTTAAGGATTTAGTAAAAACCGCTGTTTCTGAAACTCAAATGCAACAAGCTAAACATCGTTTCCCAATACAAACTCCTAGAACAAGAGAAGAATTTTATTATCGATCTATTTTTGAAGAACACTTCCCTTCAGAAACTGCAGCACTTTCAGTACCATCTGTTCCTTCAATTGCCTGTAGTACCCCAACAGCTTTGGAATGGGATAAAAGTTTTCAAAATGTAAATGAGCCCAGCGGAAGAGCCATTAAAACTGTTCATGAAGACGCTTATTAAGCTTTAAAAAATAAAAGAATCTTGTTAGAAAATAGAAACACTTATTTTTTAGCAAGATTATTTTCATAATCAAAGAAACTTATTTATTCCTTTAAAATAAGTAGCATTCAGCAAAATAAGTGAGATAAACTTCCAAAAATACCCACTTAAAATAGAAGTTTTAAACAATTCTCTTTATCCTCAGAACAAAAGCAATACCCTGTATCATTTGATTTTAATTTTAAGACACTTTATAGAGGTTTTAAGAGACTTTCTGGTAATTAACAAATGTTAATAAAACTTACTTAACAAAACGATTCAACAGGAATTAAATCTTGTTTTTTTGTAAATTTGATTTAAGAGATACCCCCATTTTTAAAAGAAATTTTTTTATAAAAATTAATACACAAAATATTATGAGTGAAGAACGAGATAAAAGTATTTATTCTGCCGATAGTATCCAGGCTTTAGAAGGAATGGAACATGTAAGAATGAGACCATCAATGTACATCGGAGATGTTGGCAGTAGAGGACTACACCATCTAGTGTATGAAGTTGTCGATAACTCAATAGATGAAGCACTAGCTGGTCACTGTGATGAGATAAGTGTGATAATAAATGAAGACAATTCTATCACCACTAAAGATAATGGTCGTGGAATCCCTGTTGGAATTCACAAAAAAGAAGGGGTTTCTGCTTTACAAGTGGTGATGACCAAAATTGGAGCTGGTGGTAAGTTTGATAAGGATTCTTACAAAGTATCTGGTGGATTACATGGAGTTGGAGTTTCTTGTGTAAATGCACTTTCTGAGCATTTGACAGCCACAGTTCATAAAGAGGGAAAAATATGGCAACAAGAATACCAGCAAGGGAAAACTTTATACCCTGTAAAAACGATTGGTGAAACTGATTTTACAGGAACTATTGTAACCTTCTCTCCAGACAAATCAATTTTTACACAAACAACAGAATACAATTACGAAACATTAGCAACTCGTTTACGTGAATTATCGTTTTTAAATAAAGGAATAACAATCACATTAACAGATAAACGAAACAAAGATGATGAAGGGAATGATGTTTATGAAAAATTCTATAGTGATGAAGGTCTCCCTGAATTTATCAGATATCTAGACAGTACTCGAGAGCAATTAATAGCTGGTATAATTTCTATGGAAGGTGAAAAAAATGGGATTCCAGTTGAAGTTGCCATGGTTTATAACACTTCCTACGCAGAAAATTTACACTCCTATGTAAACAATATTAATACTCACGAAGGAGGAACACACCTCTCTGGTTTTAGACGTGGATTAACAGGTACCTTAAAAAAGTATGCAGATAACTCTGGATTGTTGAAAAATGTAAAATTTGAAATCTCTGGTGATGATTTTCGTGAGGGTCTAACAGCAATAGTATCTGTAAAAGTTCAAGAACCACAATTTGAAGGACAGACAAAAACTAAACTTGGAAATAGAGAAGTTACTTCTGCTGTTTCACAAGCAGTTTCTGAGATGTTATCAGATTATCTTGAAGAAAACCCAGCGGATGCTAAAACCATTGTTCAAAAGGTAATATTAGCGGCAACAGCTAGACATGCAGCGCGAAAAGCTCGTGAAATGGTTCAGCGTAAAACCGTGATGAGTATCGGAGGATTGCCTGGAAAATTATCTGACTGTTCAGAAACAGACCCAGCACAGTGTGAAATCTTTTTAGTAGAGGGTGATTCTGCAGGTGGAACTGCTAAACAAGGAAGAGATCGGAATTTTCAAGCAATACTCCCTCTACGTGGTAAAATATTAAATGTAGAAAAAGCAATGCAACACAAAGTTTTTGAAAACGAAGAAATCAAAAACATGTTTACAGCATTGGGGGTTTCTATTGGTACTGAAGAGGATCCTAGAGCTTTAAATTTATCAAAAGTTAGATATCATAAAGTTGTAATTATGTGTGATGCAGATGTTGATGGGTCTCACATAGCCACCTTAATTTTAACATTTTTCTTCAGATATATGAAAGAAATGATTGAACAAGGCTACATATACATTGCTACTCCACCACTATACTTAGTAAAGAAAGGTCAAAAGAGAGAATATGCATGGGACGATAATCAACGTGATTTAATCGCTCAAAAAATGGGTGGCTCCGTAAATATTCAAAGATATAAAGGTTTAGGAGAAATGAATGCAGAACAACTTTGGGATACAACAATGAATCCAGAGTTTAGAACCTTACGACAAGTTACTATTGATAGTATGACAGAAGCAGATAGAGTTTTCTCCATGTTAATGGGGGATGAAGTTCCTCCAAGAAGAGACTTTATCGAAAGAAATGCCAAATACGCAAATATTGATGCTTAATTAAAAAGCAATATAATTTCCAAAAGCTCAATCTTTAAAAGATTGAGCTTTTTTTTTTATATTAGCTGTATAAGTCCCTGATTAAACACAAAAACTTCATGTCATGAAGAAAATACTTTTAGTTTTTACAGGAACTATTTTACTTATATCCAATGGAAATGCCCAAAATAACGAGGGGCTTGAATCCATTCTATTTGCATCTGGCGATGCAGAAAAATTAACTACTGCATATATCAATCCAGCAATGAAAGGACTCATTTATGGTATGAATAATGGATGGTATCACACAGCTAAAAACCATAAACTGTTTGGATTTGACATTTCTATTGGACTCAACGGATCGTTGGTATCTAGCCAAGATGAAATATTTCGTTTTACAGATTTAGGATTATCAAGTATTACCTCAACATCTTCAACGGCAGCAACGGTTGCTGGACCCGGTGATTTTCAGGCTTCAGCAACTTTTTCTGGAATCATACAAGATCAAAACGTAACCGCAACATTTACTATGCCAGGAGGAATAAAAGATGAGCTGCCTTTAAAAGCAATTCCTACACCTGCCGTTCAATTTAATATGGGATTACCTTTGAAAATAGATGGAATGATTCGTTTGGTTCCCAACATAGGTTCTGATGATATAAGAGGAAACCTTGTTGGTGTTGGTCTTAAAAAAGAAATAACTCGTTGGTTTGTAAGTGATAAAAAAAGCCCATTACATATTTCTTTATTGGCAGCACATACAACAATGAATGTTGATTATGAGATTCAAAACAATAGTTCAATTGATGGGTCTAATCAACGATCAGAATTAAAACTCAATTCATATACCTTAGAGGCTATTGCGTCATTAAACTTTCCTTTTATCAACTTTTTTGGTGGTTTTGGATACAATTCTGGGAAATCAAAACTAACCATGTTAGGTACCTATCATCTAGAATATGATACAGGTCAACCAGCGCCTAATGACACTTTTACAGAAACGCTCGTCGATCCACTTTCCTTAGATTTTAACTCAAATAGTTTTAAAACAACTTTAGGGACAAGAATTAACCTAGGGTTCTTTAAAATATTTGGTAGTTACACAATACAAGAATATCATACTTTCAACGCAGGAATTGCCTTTAGCTTCAGATAAATAAATATTAATCCCATAAATAAAGACTTGATGAGAACACCTTTTTCGTCCTGTTAAGACTTTATTTGAAATTTTTTGTGCTATTTTTGTACCGTCTTATTATAATATACATAAAAATAAAAAAATGAAAGTAACGGTTGTAGGAGCAGGTGCAGTAGGAGCTAGTTGTGCAGAATATATTGCGATAAAAAACTTTGCCTCTGAAGTAGTTCTATTGGATATCAAAGAAGGATTTGCAGAAGGTAAAGCGATGGATTTAATGCAGACAGCATCTTTAAATGGTTTTGATACCAAAATTACTGGAAGCACAAATGATTATGAAAAAACAGCAAATTCAGATATTTGTGTAATTACTTCAGGAATACCAAGAAAACCAGGAATGACCCGAGAAGAATTAATAGGAATTAATGCTGGTATCGTAAAAACAGTTTCTTCAAATTTAATTAAACATTCTCCAGATACTATTATTATTGTTGTATCAAATCCGATGGATACAATGACCTATTTAGTTCATAAAACAACAGGTCTTCCAAAGAACAGAATTATTGGTATGGGAGGAGCACTAGATTCTGCTAGGTTTAAATACAGGTTAGCTGAAGCACTAGAAGCCCCAATATCTGATATTGATGGGATGGTTATAGGAGGACACTCTGATAAAGGGATGGTCCCTTTAACAAGATTGGCTACTCGTAATTCTGTTCCTGTTTCAGAGTTTATATCAAAAGAACGATTGGCACAAGTTTTACAAGATACCAAAGTTGGTGGAGCAACCTTAACTGGTCTATTAGGAACCTCTGCTTGGTACGCACCAGGTGCAGCCGTAAGCGGATTAGTTCAAGCAATTGCTTGTAATCAACGTAAAGTATTTCCTTGTTCTACCTTATTAGAAGGTGAATATGGTTTAAACAACTTATGTATAGGAGTTCCTGTTATATTAGGGAAAAATGGAATTGAAAGAATTATAGAGATTTCATTAAGTGATTCTGAAAAAGCACACTTAAAAGAATCTGCGGAGGGAGTTTCTAAAACAAACAGTTTGCTAGAATTATAAAAAAAATATTTTAAACCTTTAAAAAAACCAGCTCTAGAAGCTGGTTTTTTAGATATACATGCTAGAAAAAATAGGGGCTACTACCCAATAAAACCTAAGATAATCCTGAGATTACCCCATTCTTATCAATAGTCATTCCTTCTGAAGCTGGCCTTGATGGTAAGCCTGGCATACGCATCATTTTACCTAAAATAGGAATCACAAATTGTGCTCCTGCAGCAATTTCAATTTCTCTTACTGTTACCGTAAAACCCTCAGGTCTTCCAATTAATTGTTCATTGTCAGAAAATGACTTTTGAGTTTTTGCCATACAAATTGCAAAATCATTAAAACCAAGTCTATTAATTCTTCGTAAGTTTAATTGAGCTCGTTTACTATATTCTATTGACACTGCACCATAAATTTCTTTTGCTATGATATCAATTTTATCTTTAATAGGACTATTCCAATCATACAAAGGTTTGTATTGGGTAGCTTTATTTTCAACAATATTTGAGACTACTTTTGCTAATTCTTTGGTTCCCTCTCCTCCTTTAGCCCAACCCTCAGACAAAACAGCATGAACTCCTAGGTTTTTACATTTCTCAATAACAAAATCAACTTCATCAGAGGTATCTGCAATAAAAGAATTGATTGCTACAACTGGCTCAATATTAAATTTTCTAATATTTTCTATATGCTTTTCTAAATTACTAAAACCTCTTTTAACAGCTTCTAAATTAGGATTATTATAAGCCTCTTTTAAAGCACCTCCGTGATGTCTTAACGCTCTGATTGTAGCTACTAAAACTACACATTTTGGGTTTAAATTTGCAAAAACAGACTTAATGTTTAGAAACTTTTCAGCACCTAAATCGGCGCCAAAACCCGCCTCAGTTACTACATAGTTAGATAATGTTAAGCCCATTTTTGTTGCAATAATTGTATTAGTTCCTTGGGCAATATTGGCAAAAGGTCCTCCATGAATAATGGCTGGATTTCCTTCTAAAGTCTGAACAAGATTTGGTTTGATCGCATCTTTCAATAAAATTGCCATCGCATTTTCAGCTTTTAAATCACGAGCAAAAACAGGTTCATTTTTAAGTGTAAATCCAATAAATATGTCTCCTAATCGTTTTTTTAAATTATCAAAATCAGTAGCCATACATAGAATTGCCATTACTTCTGATGCTGGTGTAATATTAAAACCATCTTGTCTGGGAATTCCATTCATAGTCCCTCCTAACCCAATGGTAATATCACGCAAAGCCCTGTCATTCATATCAATAACTCTCTTCCATAGAATCGTACGTGGATCAATATTTAAATTATTTGTTTTATTTTGAATATTATTATCTATTAAAGCAGATAATAAATTATTTGCTTTTTCAACTGCATTAAAATCTCCTGTAAAATGCAAATTAATATCTTCCATGGGAACAACTTGAGAGTATCCACCTCCAGCAGCACCCCCTTTAATACCAAAAACTGGACCTAGGGAGGGTTCTCTTAGAACAACTGTAGATTGTTTTCCAATTGTATTTAACCCTTCAGATAAACCTATCGAAACAGTTGTTTTTCCCTCCCCTGCTGGGGTAGGTGTCAAAGCAGTTACTAAAACTAAGTTATTTTTTGCAACTTTTTCATCATCTAGAAGATCTAATGGGAGCTTTGCTTTATACTTTCCATACATCTCCAGTTGGTCTTCTGGTACGTCTAGTTTTTTAGCAATCTCATTGATATAATTTAACTTCTTTGCTTGGGCAATTTCAATGTCTGTCAGGAGAGTCATCGTTTACAATTTAATTTTTATTTATTTATTGCTTTCATCTTCTAAAAAGTAAGTAAATATACATAATTTCATTAGGCTAATCTTATTGTAAATATTATATTTGCACGTTTTAAAAAGAAGTCTACTAAAATTATACGAAGATGCAAAACAAAGGACTTATAAGATTATTTGCTATCCTTTTTGGACTAGTAAGTTTATACCAATTATCTTTTTCTTTCTTTACTACTAAGGTTGAAAACGAAGCAAAGGAATATGCAAAATCCAAAGGTGATACAGAAAACGGAAGAGAGTTAATTAACCTAGAAAAGAAATACTTAGACAGTGTTAACAATCTAGAAGTAATTAATTTAGGGATTTCTCAATTCACTTACAATGATATCAAGGATAAAGAAATGAACTTGGGTCTTGATTTAAAAGGAGGTATAAATGCAATCCTTCAAGTTTCTGTAAAAGAAGTATTAATTTCTCTTTCAAACGACTCTAAAAGTCTGGTTTTTAGAAAAGCATTAAATGCGGCTGATGAAGCTCAGAAAAACAATAACGATAATTATTTAGATCTATTTTTCAAAGAGTTTGAAACTGCTAGTGGCACTAGTGGAATTAAATTAAGTGATCCTGAAATATTTGGAACAAAAGCACTTCGCGAAAAAATTAACTTCAATAAAACAACAGATGAAGTAAAAGAAGAATTACAAAAAGAAATTAATAGTTCTATCAATACTGCTTTTGAAGTATTGAGAAGTAGAATTGATAAATTTGGTGTTACTCAACCTAACATTCAGCGTATAGGTAATTCTGGAAGAATTCAAATAGAATTACCAGGTGCAAAAGATATTGATCGAGTTACCAAGCTAATAACAAGCAAAGCCGAATTACAATTTTGGGAAGTGTTTTCTAATGCTGAAGTTCAGAATTATTTATTCTCAGCAAATGAGGTTGTTGCAGAAATGTTAAAAGATGATTCTCCAGAAACTGAAGAAGATGCCACAGATACCGATGATATTCAAAGTATCTTAGATGAAGCAATCGATTCTACAGATGTTAAACAGAAGAACTTATTCAGTTATTTAAGTGTTAATCTTGCTCAATCAGAACAAGAGCTCAGTTCTACTATTGCCTATGCAAAAGTTTCTGACACAGCAACTATCAATGATTTATTATTGGATAGAAAAGTATTGAATCTTCGCCCAAATGAATTAAGAAATGTAAAATTTTTATGGGATTATAAATCAAATCCTAGCACTGATGGATCTGATATAATAGGGTTATACGCAATAAAATCAAACAGAAACGATATAGCTCCTATACAAGGAGACGTTATTACTGATGCTGCACAGGTTTTCGACCAACTAAACAATCCAGAAGTCAGCATGGCTATGAACGGCAGAGGATCTAGATTATGGGAAAAAATGACTGGTGAAAATGTAGGTGGTTTTGTTGCTGTAGTTTTAGATGATTATGTATATACTGCTCCTTCTGTAAATCAAGCAATTGTAGGAGGTAGAACTTCGATCTCTGGAGGAAGTATGACTGTTGAAGAAGCACAAGATATTGCAACTGTATTGAAGGCAGGTAAATTACCGGCAGCAGCAAGAATTATCCAAGCAGAAGTTGTAGGTCCATCTTTAGGTAAAGAATCTATAGAACAATCTTCACAATCTTTTATTTTAGCCATTCTGCTAGTATTGACATGGATGATTGTGTATTATGGACGTGCAGGGATGTATGCCAATATTGCATTGTTAGTAAATATCTTATTTATTTTTGGAATTTTAGCCTCGTTCAATGCTGTATTGACACTGCCAGGTATTGCTGGTATAATCCTAACAATAGGAATGTCCGTTGATGCAAATGTGATTATTTTTGAAAGAATTAAAGAAGGGCTTTCTAAAATGAAAGGCCTAAAACAGTCTGTACAAGAAGGTTTTAGTGTAAAAGGTGCTTTATCTGCAATTATCGATGCTAATATCACTAGTTTGCTAACTGGAATTATTCTATATGTTTTTGGAACTGGCCCAATTAAAGGGTTTGCCTTAACTTTAATTATTGGTATTCTAACCTCCTTATTTACAGCTGTTTTTATTACTCGCTTGTTGATAGATGGAGCAACCGAAAAGGGAAAAAACTTAACATTCAACACTTCTATATCTAAAGGATGGTTCCAAAATATAAATATTGAATTTTTACGTAAAAGAAAGATTGCATATGTTATTTCAGGAACAATCATCCTGGCTGGTATTGCTTCAATTGCTAGTATTGGTTTAAAACAAGGAGTGGACTTTAAAGGAGGGCGTTCTTATGTTGTCCGTTTTGATCAACCAATGAATGCTACTGAGGTTGCACAAACTTTAAATGATGTCTTTGGAAGTACTCCAGAAGTTAAAACATACGGATCAGATGCTCAATTAAAAATTACAACGGTTTATAAAATTGAAGAGGATGGAAGTGAAGTGGATGAGGAAGTTCAAAAAGCGTTATTTACTGGCTTAAATGAATACTTAAGTGAAGGGACTACTTATGAAGACTTTAAACCTGGTTTTGAAAAAGATGGGAACAATGCTATTATGAGTTATATAAAAGTTGAACCTACCATTGCAGATGACATAAAAACATCAGCAATCTATGCTGTTTTTGGTTCTTTATTAATTGTATTCTTATACATATTGCTCCGATTTAGAAAAATTTCATTTAGTTTAGGAGCTGTAGTTGCTGTATTTCATGATGTTCTTATCGTTCTAGGAATATTCTCTATCCTATACAAGTTTATGCCTTTTGATATGGAAATAGGACAATCATTTATCGCGGCGATCCTAACAGTTGTTGGATATTCACTAAATGATACAGTAGTCATTTTTGACCGAATTAGAGAATTTGCAGGAATCCATACCAAATGGGCCTATCGTGATGTTGTAGACAAAGCATTAAGCAGTACCTTAGGTAGAACAATTAATACATCATTAACTACGTTACTTGTAATGTTGGCAATATTCTTATTTGGTGGTGATTCCATCAGAGGGTTTATGTTTGCCTTAATTATTGGTGTTCTAGTAGGAACATATTCATCGTTATTTGTAGCGACTCCTATTATGTATGACACTTCTAAGAAAACAGCTACCAAGCAGTAATTCTTAAAACTATATAAAAACCGTTTTGAATTGCTGAGTAAAAATCAGTAAAAGCAAAGCGGTTTTTACTTTTATTAATGAATAGTACCTTTGTCTAATGAGCAAAATTAAATTACACGATGTATACTTTACTCCCTATATATCAGAGAATGAAATTTCTGAAATTGTAGCTTCGCTTGTTCATAAAGTAAGCTTAGACATAGATACTAAGGAAATTCCATTATTCATTGGTATTTTAAACGGATCGTTTCTTTTTGCTGCAGACTTTATTCGAAAATACAAGCGCAACTGTGAAGTATCTTTTGTAAAACTTAGCTCATATGAAGGCACTACATCTTCAAATATAGTTAATGAATTGATAGGAATCAATGAAGACTTAACTGGGAGAACAGTTGTTATTTTAGAAGATATCATAGACACTGGAAATACCTTACATAAAATCTATGAGATCTTTAAAAATAAAAGCGTAAAGCAATTAAAAATAGCAACACTCTTCTTTAAGCCTGATGTTTATAAAAAAGAATTACCCATCAATTATATTGGAAAGAATATTGAAGATAAATTTATTGTAGGGTATGGCTTAGATTATAATGGCTTAGGAAGAAACTTACCCGCTATATATCAATTATCAAAAGAACTATAATGAAAAATATTGTACTATTTGGACCTCCTGGAGCAGGAAAAGGGACACAGGCAGAAATTTTAAAAATAAGATATAACTTAGTCCATATATCTACTGGTGATGTCTTTAGATTTAATATTAAAAACAAGACCGAATTAGGTTTATTGGCTAAAAATTATATTGATCAAGGAGATTTGGTTCCAGACCAGGTTACTATTGATATGCTTGAAGCTGAAGTTGAAAAAAACAATCAAGCAAATGGCTTTATTTTTGATGGATTTCCAAGAACTCAATCACAAGCAGAAGCTCTCGACGAATTTTTAAGATCAAAAGGAGGAAAAATTGACGGAATGGTAGCCCTAGAGGTTTCTGAAGAGTTACTAGTAAAACGATTATTAGAAAGAGGAAAAACCAGTGGCAGAGCTGATGATACTGACGAAGGTAAAATTAGAAATCGTTTTAATGAATACAATACCAAAACAGCTATTTTAAAACATTATTATGCTTCTAAAGGAAACTATTATGGAGTAGATGGCGTTGGATCTATACAAGAAATTACTGAGCGACTAGCTGATGTTTTTGACACATTATAACTAGTGTAATACTATTGATATAATATTAAAATAACAGGATCAACACTAAATTATGACTGAAGGGAATTTTGTCGATTATATAAAAATATATGCGTCCTCTGGAAAAGGTGGGAGAGGTTCTTCTCACTTACACCGTGAAAAGTATATCACAAAAGGAGGTCCTGATGGTGGTGATGGTGGTCGTGGTGGTCATATAATTCTTCGAGGAAATAAGGATATGTGGACTTTATTTCACTTAAAATTTAAAAAACACTTTAGAGCTGAACAAGGTGGAGATGGAAGTAAAAGTAGAAGTACCGGGAAAGATGGAATGGATATTTTTATAGATGTCCCTTTAGGAACTATTATTCGCGATTCAGAAACCAACGAAATTGTCTTTGAAATTACTGAAAATAATGAGGAGAGAGTTTTATTAGAAGGTGGTATGGGTGGTCGCGGTAATTGGCATTTTAAATCGTCTACAAACCAAACTCCAAGGTATGCACAACCTGGTGTGGAAGGTACAGAAGGATGGTATCAAATAGAATTAAAATTATTAGCCGATGTTGGCTTAGTTGGTTTACCAAATGCAGGTAAATCTACCCTTTTATCTGTAATAACTGCCGCCAAACCTAAAATTGCAGATTATGCATTTACTACTTTAAAACCAAATTTGGGGATTGTTGAATATAGAAATTATAAGAGTTTTGTAGTCGCAGATATTCCAGGAATCATCGAAGGAGCTGCAGAAGGTAAAGGTCTTGGTCATCGTTTTTTAAGACATATAGAGCGAAATTCAACACTCCTTTTTTTAATTGCAGCAGATAGTGATCATATTCAGAAAGAATACGATATTTTATTAAATGAGCTCAAGAAACATAATCCAGAATTGTTAGATAAACAACGTTTGTTGGCCATCTCAAAATCTGATATGTTAGATGATGAGTTGAGGGAAGAGATCAAAAAAGAAATTCCCACTGATATTCCCTTTCTTTTTATTTCTTCATTAGCACAAACTGGACTTAAAGAATTAAAAGATCAACTTTGGAAAATGCTAAACTAATCTTGTAATTTAATTATTATTGGTATCTTATAAAGTGTCGTTACTGGTATTCCTCTCTTGATTGCTGGATATATCTCAGGTAACTCCAAAATACTTTTCTTAATCATTTCTTTTAATGTTGGGATTTCTCTTATAAGATCGTCAGACATTTCTATTGCTGACAAACGCACTTCTTTATTTGACTGAATAACAATCGCAACAACGACAGTCTCTTCTACAGGATTTTTAACTTTAATGGAGTAGTTCGCTAAGCTTGAAGATAACTCCTTACGTATTGTTTCTCTAAAACAAGTTGTTTTTTTTAATTTATCTATAAGACTCTTACAGATCTTAAATGAAGGAGCGGCATCAACAGAATTATAATCTATATCCATCCGTAGTTTTTCATGATTCTTATTTTTTTGAAATGAAAAATAATTACATGACGTGAACATAAAAATTAAAACTAATAATATTACAAAACGCACAAAAATCAATTAAGAATAATCCTGTGAATTTAAGAAATTCTCCTGAGACTAGGAGCATCAAAATAGAATAGGTAAAAACCATAGCTTTTTGGATCTGTTTTGTAAGAATCTATTTATTAACCACTTTTTTTCCTTCTTTTCTTTTTCTTCTTAGGTTTTTCAACTTCGATGGTAAACGGTAATGCATATTTTACATTAACTGATTTTCCTCTTTGAAATCCTGGATAAAATTTAGGAAGTAATTTTAAAATTCTTTCACTCTCTTCTCGTAACTTTGGATGAGGAGCTTTTACTTTAATATGATCTACAATACCATTTTTATTAATTGTAAACAATAAAATAATTCTTTTCTTACCAGGTGACATGCCTAAGGAATTTGGAAGATCCCTATCAAAATTTTCAATTATATGGTTTTGCATTTTTTTATTAAAACATTTTTTGAGTGTTTTATTATCAGACCCTACACAACCCGCGTAAATAGGAACTTTTTCTATAATAGTAAATGAATCCTCTTTAATGGAAATAGAATCTTTGTCGGTTTGAGCATGTAAAGGGAAAAAAATCAGTAAAAAGAAAAGTAATCATTGGTTTTTCATAATAATAGCTATTTAACTTAACGTAAGTTATTATTTTTTTATAAATGTAACAAACTATACATAATATCGTCATATTTAAGAATCATAGTCTATGGATGTTTTATTACTACTAATAGGTATTATTTTTATAATTCTTGGAATTATTGGAGCATTTTTACCCGTTTTACCGGGTCCCATAACTAGCTGGATAGGATTATTATTCTTACATCTCACAACAACAATTCCTTTTAATAGTTCTTTTTTATGCATCACTCTCATACTTGCAATTAGCGTTTATATACTCGATTATATTATTCCTGCCTTGGGAACAAAAAAATTTGGAGGCAGTAAATATGGTATCTATGGAACTACAATCGGACTGGTCGTTAGCCTATTATTCTTTGGACCTATAGGAATTATTATTGGTCCTTTTGCGGGGGCATTTGTAGGAGAGTTGATTCATGATCGGAAAAATTCTAATCAAGCGTTTAAAGCCGCTTTCGGATCTTTCATCGGGTTTTTGTTTTCTACCGGATTAAAGTTTATTGTAAGTATCGTTTATGCAAGTCTGTTTATTTCAATATTTTGGGAGTCTTTATCTGCCTTCTTTTAAAACAAAAAAAAGCAACCCATTTCAGGGAAGCTTTCCATTGGTTAACAAAACCAAGACACTTTTACGAAAGTGCCAAAACAACACAACACGTTGTTTGTTATAAACAACATACAAATATACTTTTTTTTTTAACCTTTGACTATTTTTTTTCTTTTTTAAGCATTCTGTTCTTTTTATCAAATGACTATCTTTGTAAATTAAATCTTTTTCGAAAATAAATCAAGAATGCAATTATCAGAACAAGAAGTTGTCCGTAGAGAAAAACTAACCAGATTACGTGAATTAGGAATTAACCCTTATCCAGCCAATTTATTTCCCATAGATTCGAATTCTAAAGAAATAAAAGAAAAATTTAAAGAAGGTAAGCAGGTTGTTATAGCAGGTCGTTTGATGGTCATAAACATTCAAGGAAAAGCTTCTTTTGGACAATTACAAGATGGTGAAGGTAGAATTCAGCTTTATTTTAATCGTGATGAAATTTGCAATGGAGAAGACAAATCCTTATATAATAATGTCTTTAAGAAATTATTAGATTTAGGAGATTTTATTGGGATTACAGGAACACTTTTTACAACAAAAGTTGGTGAAAAAACGGTGATGGTGAAAGAGTTTAAATTGCTATCTAAATCACTAAAACCCCTACCAATCCCAAAAGTAAAAGATGGCATCACCTATGATGCTTTTACAGATCCAGAATTACGTTATAGACAACGATATGCTGACTTGGTTGTAAATCCACATGTAAAAGAAGTATTTGTGAAAAGAACAAAGCTTTTTAACGCCATGCGTACCTTTTTTAATGAAGCAGGTTACTTTGAAGTAGAAACACCCGTTTTACAACCTATACCTGGAGGTGCTGCCGCTAGACCTTTTGTAACACATCACAATTCTTTAGACATCCCTTTATACATGAGAATTGCCAATGAGCTCTATCTAAAACGACTAATTGTAGGGGGGTTTGATGGGGTTTACGAATTCTCTAAAAACTTTAGAAATGAAGGAATGGATCGGACTCATAACCCAGAATTTACAGCTATGGAAATTTATGTTTCCTACAAAGATTACAATTGGATGATGGAATTTTGTGAGCAATTATTAGAATATTGCGCCTACCAAGTAAACGGAACTTCCAAAGCTATTTTTGGTGAACATGAAATTGATTTTAAAGCCCCATATGCCAGAGTAACAATGACCGACTCTATCAAACATTTTACTGGTTTTGATATTACTGGAAAAACAGAAGATGAAATCAGAACTGCTGCTAAATCTATGAATATTCAGGTAGATGAAACCATGGGTAAAGGGAAATTAATTGATGAAATTTTTGGTGAAAAGTGTGAGGGGAATTATATTCAACCCACATATATTACTGATTACCCAAAAGAAATGTCACCCCTTTGTAAGGAGCATCGAGAAAATCCTGATCTTACAGAACGATTTGAGTTAATGGTTTGTGGGAAAGAAATAGCCAATGCGTATTCTGAATTAAATGACCCGATAGACCAAAAAGAACGTTTTGAACATCAGTTAAAATTAGCACAAAAAGGAGATGATGAAGCAACTGAATTTATAGACCGTGATTTCTTAAGAGCTTTAGAGTATGGGATGCCTCCTACTTCAGGAATGGGGATTGGTATGGATCGACTAATTATGTTTTTGACAAATAACCAGTCTATTCAAGAAGTATTGTTTTTCCCACAAATGAGACCTGAGGTCCGAGCCGGGCAGGCAATTAATTTAAATGAGGATGAAAAAACTATTTTGAACATTCTAAACAAGGAAAATCGAATGTCTTTAAATGATTTAAAAACGCAAAGCGGTTTATCGAATAAGAAATGGGACAAAACAATGAAAAGCCTCACTAAAAACAAATTAGCCTCCGTTACAAAATCTGAAGAGGGTTTGGTAGTGAGTGTTCTATAAGCAAGATTATTTCCACTTAATATTACACCCAATACTAGGTTTTGGTACTCCTTTGTAAATCCTATTACTTAAGACTGTTTCCAATACAATTCTAATATCTTTTCCTGTTACAGGGATTCCATTTCCTGGTCTAGAATCGTCCAATTGACCATGATAGATAGATTTTAACTCTTTATCAAAAATATATATATCTGGCGTACAGGCAGCATTATAGGCTTTAGCAACCTCTTGAGTGTTATCAAATAAATATGGAAAAGGATAGTGTTCTTTAATGGCTTGATGTTTCATTTTCTCTGGACTATCCATTGGGTATTGATCTACATCATTGCTACTTATTGCAATAAAACTAAAACCTCTTGATGAATACTCCTTTGCTAGTTGCACCAATTCTCTATTCACATGAAGAACAAAAGGACAGTGATTGCATATAAAGAAAATTATAGTTCCTCGAACTCCTTTGAGTTCATCTAAGGACATTTTTTTTTCTGAGATCGTATCTAGTAATAAAAAGTCAGGAGCAGTTGTTCCTTTATCAAAAGCATTGGAAGGTGTTAAAGCCATAGTAGGTGTATATTTTTATAAAAATAATGTTTAAACTAGTTAAATAACTCTCAGTATCAACTCTTCGATTTTTATATCAGTTGACTTATCCTTTAAACTTCATTGGTAAATGAACTACTTTTTTAGTTTCAAAAAAGTCCTCTGTAAAAAAATCTGATAATTTATAAATAGTAGCGGAGGTATATTTTTCTAATTCTTCAGAGAGATCTCCTCCTTTTAAATAAAGAATTCCATTTTTTATATTGTGTAGTTGATGTTTTCTAATTTTTTTCTTAGTCCAACTAACAAAAGTTTCCATTTGAGCTACTGCTCTACTAACAATAAAATCATATGTATCACTAATTTCTTCAACTCTCCCATGAGTTGTTTTAACATTTTCAAGGTTTAAACCTTGCACAACCTCGTTAACAACTTTAATCTTTTTACCAATACTATCTACTAAGTGAAATTGTGTTTCTGGAAATAAAATAGCCAAAGGAATTCCAGGAAACCCTCCACCAGTTCCTACATCAATAACTTTAGTATTGGGCATAAACTGAACTACTTTAGCAATTCCTAAAGAGTGCAATACATGTCTAAGATACAATTCATCTATATCTTTTCTTGACACAACATTAATTTTTAAATTCCAGTCTTGATAAAGCTCTTGAAGTTTTGAAAATTGTTCTATCTGAAGTTTTGTAAGATCTGGAAAGTATGTTCGCAATAAGTTCATTGTACGTATAAAATACAAAAGTAACCAATCAAGAGAACAATTAGAAGAAAAAAAAATCGTTTGTATTCATATCAAAGAGTTAAAACCTTATTTTTGTGTAACCAACTATCAACATTAATGAAGACAATCAATTTTTCACGTAAAGACAAAGCGAAGTTTTTTAGAACTTTAAATAAAAGAGTTAATCATTATTTTAAGGAAAATAATATCAAAAGAACAGGTAATTGGAAGCTTTACTTGAAAGCCCTACTTATGTTTGCTGTTTTCTTGGTTCCATTTATTTTAATACTAACGATAGACATGCCTCAATGGCTAATGTTTATTTTAATTGCAATTACAGGCGTTGGAATGGCTGGTGTTGGAATGAATGTAATGCATGATAGCAATCATGAATCTTTTTCTAGTAAAAAATGGGTTAATAAGTTAATGGGTAGTAGTATCTATATTCTTGCCGGAAATGTGTATAATTGGAAAGTACAACATAATGTCTTACATCATACATTTACCAATATTAAAGATCATGATGAAGATATTGATGCAGGTAGAATTATCCGCTTCTCAAAACATTCTAAATGGTTTAAGTTTCATAAACTACAAAAGTACTATTCTTTTTTATTGTATGGCTTATTAACGATTAATTGGGCAATCACTACTGATTTTAAGCAAATGCATACCTATCTTAAACGGAAACTATCTTACGGTAAATTCCCAAGCCCAGTAGTAGAATGGACCAAATTAGTGATATCAAAATTAGTTTATTATTTTATGTGGATTGTGTTGCCATTAGCAATATTAGATATTGCTTGGTGGAAAGTACTCATTGGTTTTTTTGTTATGCATTACACAGCAGGAATGATTTTAAGCTTAGTTTTTCAATTAGCCCATATTGTCCCAAATACAGAAATGCCACTCCCAGACAAAGATGGAAATTTAAAACATACTTGGGCAGTCCATCAATTATATACAACCTCTAACTTTGCCCCTAGTAATAGACTGGTAAATTTCTTCACTGGAGGGTTAAATCATCAAGTTGAACATCATATTTTTCCACATATTTCTCATGTTCATTATGGCAAGTTGGCTAAAATTGTAAAGAAAACAGCAACGGAATTTAATTTACCCTATAATGAATACAAAACTACCAGAGAGGCGATTGCTGAACATTTTAAGCATCTAGGTTTTTTAGGTAAAAATCCAGAGTTGATATAAAAAATTACAACCTTACAATTTAATGGCACATCCACTATCAAAAAGAATTAACAGCCTGCCAGTTTCTCAGACATTGGCAATGGCTGCAAAAGCAAGAGAGTTAAAAGCAGAGGGAAAAGATATTATAAGTTTAAGTCTAGGAGAACCAGATTTTAATACTCCAGATTTTATCAAAAATGCTGCAGTTGAAGCGATCAATCAAGATTATAATTCTTATACGCCTGTTGATGGTTATTTAGAATTAAAAGAAGCAATTTGCACAAAGTTTAAAAGAGATAATAATCTTCTTTATAAACCCAATCAAATTGTGGTTTCTACTGGAGCCAAACAATCTATTGCTAATGTAGCACAAGTACTACTAAATCCAGAAGACGAAGTATTATTACCAGCTCCTTATTGGGTAAGTTATTCTGCCATTGCTACATTGTGTGAAGCTACATTTATAGAAATCCCCTCTTCGATTGATACTGATTTTAAGATTACTCCTGAACAGTTAGAAGCTGCCATTACCCCAAAAACAAAAATGGTGTTTTTTAATTCTCCAAATAACCCTAGTGGAACAATATATAAGGAAGAAGAATATCGTGCTTTGGCAAAAGTTTTAGAAAATTATCCTCAAATATATATTCTTTCAGATGAAATTTATGAACACATCAATTATGGAAGGCCTTCATTTAGTTTTGCTTCTATAGAAAATATGTTTGATCGAACAATTACTGTTAATGGATTAGCAAAAGCTTTTGCCATGACTGGTTGGAGGATTGGATATATCGGCGCACCAGACTGGATTGCAAAAGCATGTACAAAAATGCAAGGTCAGATTACTTCTGGTACAAATTGCATTGCACAACGCGCTGCAATTACTGCATTATTAGCTCCGGTTAAAAAAATACAATTCATGGTTGATGAGTTTAAATCTCGTAGAGATATTGTATTAGAATTACTTGGTAAAATAAAAGGTTTTAAATTAAATATACCCGACGGAGCATTTTATGTGTTTCCAGATATTTCTTATTTCTTTGGTAAAACATTAAGAGGTAAAAAAATAAATAATGCTAATGACTTTTCTTTATTTTTATTAGAGGAAGCGAATGTAGCCTCGGTTACAGGAGATGCATTTGGTGCACCAAATTGTATTCGATTGTCTTATGCAGCCTCAGAAAATGTTCTCAGAAAAGCAATTGATAATATTCATAAAGCAATTCAGGCTTAACAACCCACACTTCACAAATCATAAAAAAACCGTATTCTTATCAAATACGGTTTTTTAAGCAATGGATTAAATAAAATTAATCTACATTATCGTGAAGAAAAGAATTATTAGATTTTAACTGAATGTCTTTATTCTCATCTGAAATTAAAATTGTTTTAGATTTACTTATACTAGCGCTTGTATCATCTAAGCTAACTCCCAGTCTCTTGTAGGCTGGCTGACGCTCTATTTCATCAATATTTTTATTCATCTGGTCAGTAAACTTATAATTAAACCCTTTCATCTTCTTACGTCTTTCTTCTGCTCTTTTTTGTAGTTCTGAAATAGTAAGACTCATTGGAGAAACTTCTTCACTTAAAGTAACCATTTCATTAATTTCAGCCTGTGGCTTAGATGACTTTAATTCGAATTGCAATTCCTGTTCTATAGGTTCTTCTTTTTTTGAAATTGACGAACTTTTGTTAATGGTAGGCTGAATATCAAAATCTTCAAGAATATATCTTTTTTCTTCTACTGTATTTTTTTTGTCAATTATTTCAACAGCATCGTTAACATCAAGATTTAATATTTCTGAGGTTAACTCTATGCTTGTTTCCTCTTCAGTTGTTTTAATCTCTTCATAACTATGCAATGGAAGATCAAATAACAAATCTGGTTGAACTAAATTTAAAACCTCTTGCTCTTGTTTTTCAATTTTTGGGACTGCATCTGTAATAATAAAATCTTCATCTGAAATGACATCTAATGAGATTTCATCATAAATAACACTTATATTATTTATTAGTTCTGATGAAGAAATCAAATCCATTGTTACTTCCTGGTATTTGTGTTCTTCATTAAAATCTTCTTCTAAAACATGAATTATTTTCTCCTCTCCTTTCTCCGAAGATGCATCAAGCAAAGGTGTTTTAGTGATAACATCATCAGAGAAATTATACGTTGCTTTTTGGTCATCTTCTAGAGTGTGAACAATTTTTTTTACTTCAGTATTTGTAATATTACTTTGCTGATCTGCAGCAAAACCTGTAGCGACAATGGTCACAGAAATTGCATCTCCTAATTCTTGATCTTCACCAATTCCCATTATAATATTTGCATCGAAACCTGCTTCCGTTTGAATAAAATCATTGATTTCACCAATCTCATCGAGTGTTACTTCATTAGCTCCTGAAACAATTAATAATAATACATTCTTTGCTCCAGTAATTTTATTATCATTTAATAATGGTGAATCCAAGGCCTTAATAATTGCGTTTTTAGCTCTAGTTGATCCCTCTTCTTTTGCAGAGCCCATAATGGCTGTACCACTATTAGAAAGAACTGTTTTAGCATCATGTAAATCAATATTTTGTTTATAATGATGGGTAATTACCTCTGCAATCCCTCTTGCTGCTGTTGATAAGACCTCATCTGCTTTGGAGAAACCTGCTTTAAAACCTAAGTTACCATATACTTCTCTTAATTTATTATTATTAATAACAATTAATGAATCTACATTACCCCGTAATTGATCGATCCCTGCTTGAGCTTGTTTTGAGCGCATTCTTCCTTCAAAAAGAAATGGCATAGTAACAATTCCAACAGTTAGAATATCCATATCTTTAGCTATTTTAGCAATGATCGGAGCAGCACCAGTTCCTGTTCCACCACCCATTCCAGCTGTAATAAATACCATTTTTGTTTGGGCATTTAACATTTGTTGAATTTCCTTAATACTCTCTTTTGCTGCTTGCTCGCCTACTTCGGGATTTGCCCCAGCTCCAAGACCAGAGGTTAAATCTGCTCCTAATTGAATTTTATTAGGAATCGGACTATTTTCTAATGCTTGAGCATCTGTATTACAGATGACAAAATCTACTCCTTTGATGTGCTGCTGAAACATGTGGTTTACAGCATTGCTTCCTCCACCACCAACTCCAATTACTTTGATCGTATTGGATTGTGATTTTGGCATATCAAATAAAATGTTATCGAATTCTGTACTCATAATAACTTTTCTATTTTTGTTTGTTTATATTTATTTCTAACTATTCAGCATTGTCTAAAAACTCTTTTAATCCATCTGTAAATTTTTCAAAAAATGATTTACTCTTTGGTTTTATCGAGGTTTGAGGTTCTTTTATTTCTTCTTCATTTTTTATTTCTACTAATTTTTCTTCAATATCTTCTTTACTAAAGTTTTCTAACCCTTCCATTAATAAACCAACCGCAGTCGCATAGGATGGACTAGACAGTCCTTCTTCTGAATCTCCTGCTAAATGTTCATTAGGATATCCAATTCTAGCATCCATTCCTGTGATATACTCTACAAGTTGTCTTAGATGCTTTAGCTGTGATCCTCCTCCTGTTAAAACAATCCCTGCAATGAGTTTCCCTTTTTGTGTTTCATGTCCATAATTTTTAATTTCTAAATATACATGTTCAATAATTTCCTGCACTCTTGCATGAATAATTTTTGAAAGGTTTTTAAGAGTAATTTCTTTGGGCTCTCTGCCTCTTAAACCAGGAATAGAGACAATTTCAGTTTCTTTATTTTCTCCAGGCCATGCAGATCCAAACTTTATTTTTAATAACTCGGCTTGTTTTTCTATAATAGAACAACCTTCTTTGATATCTTCTGTAATAACATTTCCACCAAAAGGAATTACTGCAGTGTGACGAATAATTCCATCTTTAAAAATTGCTAAATCAGTTGTACCTCCTCCAATATCAATTAGAGCAACACCCGCTTCTTTTTCCTCCTGACTAAGGACTGCCGAAGCAGAGGCTAATGGCTCTAAGGTAATATCTGATAAATCCAATCCTGCACTTTTAACACATCGTCCTATATTTCTAATCGATGACACTTGCCCAACAACAACATGAAAATTTGCTTCCAGCCTTCCTCCGTACATCCCAATTGGTTCTTTTATATCAGCTTGACTATCAACTTTAAATTCTTGAGGTAAAACATGAATAATTTCCTCACCAGGCAACATCACTAACTTATGCACTTGATTAACAAGATTTTCTATATCATTTTCATCAATTACTTCATCTGCATTTGCTCTTGTTATATAGTCACTATGATGCAAACTTCTAATATGTTGTCCAGCTATGCCAACAACTACATTTTCAATTTTTTGACCAGACACACTTTCAGATTCTTCAACAGCTTGCTGTATGGATTGTATTGTCTGAGTAATATTACTCACAACGCCTCTTTTTACACCTAAACTTTTAGCTTTACCAATGCCTAAAACTTCTAATTTTCCATATTCGTTTTTTTGCCCAATCATAGCTACAATTTTTGTTGTACCTATATCTAAACCAACGGCTATTTTATTATTTTCCATTTCTATTATTTTACGCCAACAACTTGATTGTGATACTTAATGTTTATGGTTTTGTATTTATTAATTGTACTATCTAAAAACACTTTGGAATAAAATGCTTTTAATTTTTTAATTTTATGATCTATCATATTTAATTCTCCAAATTCTATTTTATAACTACCACTTCTGACTGTCATCATATATTCTTTTGTGGTTTGAAAATGAATTCCGGTTATTTCTTTACGTAAAAAATCATCATTAACTATTTCTTTCAATAGCTTAACAACATTCTTTAAATTATTTTCATTTTCAATGCCAGTAATTATAGGAACTCGAGCTGAATAATTTTCAGATAGAGGAACTTTTATTGCGTTTAAATCAATATAGTAAGATGAATTACTAGTGATTACCCTTGCAATAGGCTGTCTTTGTTTGACAACGGCTTTAAGTCTGTCATCTATAGTTATAAAAAGAGAAACTTTTTCTATATATGGATGTTCTGAAAGCTTTTCTTCTAACATGTATAAATTTATTACAGATTTTGCTTGTTTTTGAACTTCTTCATTGTTTTGTATTAACAATTTATTAACTATTGACTTTGTTAAAAAATAAGGCTCATTTGAACTAAAATTAATCTCTATTTCTTTTACCAATTTATTAGCATTTTTACGATTAGTAAAACTATATAAAAACGCCATTGAAGCTAGTAAAACAAGGAGTAAAACATATTTTATAATTCTTTTTAACATCCTGTTTTTGTTTCAGATAATAACTCTTTTTTTACCTTCTCAGTCATCATTCCAATGTCTCCTGCACCTAACATTACAACAATTGTTGCTTCAGAATTTTTAATATCTTTTATTAAATTCTGTTTATATGTAATTTTTTTATTCTTGTTACCTATCTTTTGCAAAAGCCACAAAGACGAAACACCATCGATTGGTAATTCTCTTGCTGGATAAATATCCAACAAAAATATTTCATCAAACTTTGATAAAACAATTGCAAAATCCTCTATAAAATCTCTCGTTCTTGAAAATAAATGAGGCTGAAAAAAAACAGCATTTTTTTTATTCGGATACATCTCTTTAATGGACTCATAAACTGCATTAATTTCTGTAGGATGATGAGCATAATCATCAATTAACGTTAATTTTTCTGATTTTATTTTATAAGAGAAACGTCTTTTTACCCCTTTAAATGTCTCTAATGATTTTTTAATGTTTTCTAGTGGAATTCCGTAAGAATCTGCCATCGCTAGTGCCGCTAAGGCATTCATCATATTATGCTTCCCCGGGATTGAAAATTGTATTTCGTTAATAAAATCTTTGGGAGTTTTTACATCAAAAATATAGGTTCCATTGAGAATTGTAAAATTGGTAATTTGGTAATCTGCTGTTTCATTTATTGCATAGGTTAAACCAAGTAATTTAGTCCCTTTGGCAACAATCAAAATATCTGAAACTTTATGACTAAATTCCTTGAAAGAATTCTCTAAAACCGAATGATCTCCGTAACTATCTAAATGATCTGCATCTATCGAAGTTATACAAGCTATGTTCGGAGATAATTGCAAGAATGATTTATCATATTCATCAGCTTCAACTACAGATATTTCACCTGTACCTAAGATTAAATTAGTATGATAATTTTCTGAGATACCTCCCAGGAAGCTGGTCGCATTATACGGTTTCATGATATGCCCTAAAATAGCGGATGTTGTTGTTTTACCATGTGTTCCAGCAACTGCAAAACAAAATGTGTTTTTAGTAATGATTCCTAAAACTTCTGCTCTTTTCAAGACGTTAAATTTATGATGCCTAAAGAATTCTAATACTGTATTTTTTTTAGGAATAGCAGGGGTGAAAATCACTAAAGTATTCGTACTGTCTTTATACATTTCAGGAATTAACTTTACAGAATCATTATAATAAATTTCTATCCCAAGTTTTTCTAGATCATTTGTAATAACGCTAGGTGTTTTGTCATAACCTCCAACTTGCTTTCCTTCTTTAAAAAAATACCTAGCCAAAGCACTCATCCCCGCACCTCCGATTCCAATCAAATAAACAGTATGTATTTCTTTTAAATTCACTTTTTATATTAACTTTTCTATTTGATTTACTATTTGATTTGTGGCATTTGGCAGTGCCAATTCTTTAATGTTTTGACGTAAACTTTCTTGTTTCCCTTCATCTTTCAACAGTGTTTCAAAGACTATTGAAAATGTATCTAGTTCATGTTCGCTTAAAAGAATAGCTCCATGTTTATCTGCAATAGATTTTGCATTTTTTGTTTGGTGATCTTCAGCAACATTTGGTGATGGAATAAAAACAGTTGGCTTTCCAACAATGCATAACTCAGATACTGAGCTTGCTCCTGCTCTTGAAATGATAATATCTGCTGCTGCATATGCTAGATCCATAGAATTAATAAATGAATGGACATGGATGTTTTTTTTAGCATTATATGATTTGAATTCATCATAATATAATTTACCACATTGCCATAGAACTTGAACTTTTTGCTCCTTAAAAAATTGAATATTATTGGCTATTAGTTCATTTATTTTTCTTGCTCCTAAACTTCCTCCCAACACTAAAATTGTTTTCTTTTTCTTCTTTAGATCAAACAAATCATTTGCTTCTTTAACTTTTTCTTTTTTATGAATTGATAATAAACTAGCCCTAACTGGGTTGCCAGTTTTTATAATTTTATGCTTCGGAAAAAATCGTTCTAAACCATCATAAGCAACACAAATTGAAGAAGCTTTTCTACTTAAAAACTTATTTGTAATTCCCGGATAAGAGTTTTGTTCTTGAATCAATGTCGGTATTTTCTTGTTATTTGCCATAATTAATGTTGGTCCACTTGCAAATCCACCCGTACCTATAACAACATCTGGCTTAAATTGTTTAATAATTCTTCCTGCTTTAATCAAACTATGAATCAATTTAAAAGGAAGCAAAAGATTATTAAGACTTAGTTTTCTCTGAATTCCAGCAATCCATAATCCTTTAATTAAGTATCCTGCTTGAGGAACTTTTTCCATTTCCATTTTATCTTGAGCTCCAACAAATAAAAACTCAGCTTCAGGATACCTAACCATTAATTCATTGGCAATTGCAATGGCAGGATATATATGCCCACCTGTACCACCTCCACTAATTAATATGTTAATCGATTGCTTCATGTAAAATATCTAATGGGTTATCATCTAAAATTGTTTCTTCTGTTTCTTTAAAACCAGAACTTACACTCAATATCATTCCTAATGCAAAACATGTCATCCAAATAGAAGTACCTCCACTGCTTATAAGAGGTAATGTCTGACCTGTTACTGGAAATAAGTTTGTAGCTACCGCCATATTTATACCTGCCTGGAATATAATGGGTAATCCAACTCCTATGACCAATAAGGTTCCGAATATTGTTGTCGCCTTTTTAACGGTAACGAAAATTCTAAACAACAGAAGGAAATAAACTAGTACTATTAAGATAGCTCCTACCAATCCGTATTCTTCTACAATAATGGCATAAATAAAATCTGAAGATGATTGAGGTAGAAAATTTTTCTGAATACTTTTACCAGGACCTTTACCAAGAGTACCCCCAGTAGCAATTGCTATTTTTGCTTTTTCTACCTGATAATTCTCCTTACCATTTTGATTTGAAAAATTTTCGATTCTATTTCCCCATGTATTTACTCTATTAGGCATTGCTTCTGGAAATGCTTTAGCAACTAGAATAAACATTGATAAAACTAAAATACCAATCCCTAAAATATATCCTATATATTTTATTGGATAACCTCCTATAAAAGTTAAAATTAAAATCATCGAAAAAATGATGGCTGTTGTAGAAAAATTTGCTGGCAGTATTAAGATTAAGATTAAGGCAACTGGTAACCACAGTTGAAGTAAACTCTCTTTAAATTGTATTTTTATCCCCTTACTTTTAGCTAAATATCTTGCCGTGTAAACCATCAAAACTAATCCAGCCAGTGTTGATGTTTGAAAACCAACTCCAATAAATGGTATTCGGATCCAACGACTAGCATTAGCTCCACCAATTGTTGTCCCTTGAGCAAGTGTATAAATTAACAAGAAGAAAACCACTGGCAACATTAAAACAGAACCTCCACTAAAATATCTGTAAGGAATTTTATGAACTGCATATATAATTGCAAATCCCATAATTAATAAGACTACATGTTTTACTAAATAGCCAATTGTAGAACCTCCAACAACACTCACCAAGTTAGCACTTGCACTATATACCGGCATAAAAGAGAATAAGGCCAAAACAGCCACCAAAGCCCAAATGCTTTTATCTCCCTTGATATGCTGAAAAATTCCTTTCACTTTATTATTTTTTGACAAAAAATTATACTAAACTTCTTACAGCATTTTTAAATTGACGACCTCTGTCTTGATAATTTTCAAATAAATCGAAACTTGCACAGGCAGGAGACAACAAAACAGCACCTCCTTTTTGCGACAATTTATAAGCAACTTTAACCGCTTCTTCTGCTCCAGCTGTTTCAATCATTAAATCAACCACATTATAAAAGACGGATTTTAGTTTTTCATTGTCTTCACCCAAACATACAATAGCTGTTACTTTTTCTCTTACTAAAGGCAATAAATCCTCATAATCATTTCCTTTATCTATCCCTCCAACAATCCAAACAGTTGGTCTCTCCATGCATTCCAAGGCATAAAATGTAGCATTTATATTGGTTGCTTTAGAATCGTTTATAAAGTGAACACCGTTAACTTTTTGCACACTTTCTAATCGATGCTCAGCTCCTTCAAAGTTGGTTAAGCTTTCCTTAATAGCGTGGTTTCTCACATTTAATAATTGTGCTGTCAGGGCACCAGCCATTGTGTTTTTCACATTATGCTTTCCTTGTATTTTTAACTTAGATATACTCATCTTTAATTCTTCTTTATTTAATTTTGTTATTATTGTATCGTTTTTTAAATATGCCCCATAACTCA
Organism: Flavobacterium sp.; assembly: GCA_042091515.1. GTDB lineage: Bacteria > Bacteroidota > Bacteroidia > Flavobacteriales > Flavobacteriaceae > Polaribacter. Next base: position 69,656 of record JBELHH010000002.1, read on the forward strand.
GTTCTTTTTCAATAGAAAATGGAATTAACCTGGCTGTTAATTGATGTTCTTTTAACCATGCTTCAATTACCTTATCATCAGCATCATAAATTAAAAAATCATCAGCTTTTTGATTTTTTGTAATTCTAAATTTTGAAGCTACATATTGATTAAAGTCATCCTCGTATCGATCTAAATGATCTGGGGTAATATTAGTAATTATTGCTATGTGGGGACTAAAAGAACAAATTCCATCTAACTGAAAACTACTTAGTTCTAATACATAATTCTGGAAGGTTTCTTCGGTAACTTGTTTTGCAAAACTAGTTCCTATATTTCCTGCAATTCCACTGTTTATTTTTGCTGATCTTAATAAGTGTTGCACGATTAATGCTGTTGTTGTTTTGCCGTTAGATCCTGTAATCCCAATGATGGTTGCCTCTGTATATCTCGATGCAAACTCAATTTCAGAAATTACTAAAACTTCTTTTTTAATGAGTTTTTGAACAATTGAAACACTTTCTGGAATCCCAGGACTTTTCATAACCAAATCAGCATTTAGAATCAATGATTCTGAATGTTGCTCTTCTTCAAAATTTATTTCATGATGTAAAAGAACTTTTTTATATTTTTTTTTAATACTTCCTCTGTCAGAAACAAAAACTTCGTAGCCTTTTTGTTTTCCTAAAAGAGCAGTTCCAACACCACTTTCACCGCCTCCAAGTATTACTAATCTTTTCATTATTTACAGATTCTTTATTTTTAAAGAATGACACATACTACCTTAATTTTAAAGTTACTATCGTAAATACCGCCAAAAGAATTCCTATAATCCAAAATCGAACAACTATCTTACTCTCATGATAGCCAGATTTTTGATAGTGATGATGTAATGGAGACATTTTAAAAACTCGTCTTCCTTCACCATATTTTTTTCTTGTATATTTAAAATAGGAAACTTGTATGATGACTGATAAATTTTCGATTACAAACACTCCAGCTAAGATTGGTAGTAATAACTCTTTACGAATTGAAATGGCGATTACCGCTATAATCCCACCAATAGTTAAACTACCTGTATCTCCCATAAATACTTGAGCTGGATACGTATTATACCATAAAAACCCTATTAATGCGCCTGCAAAAGCCAGTATATAAACAGTCATTTCTCCCGAATTTGGAATGTACATTACATCTAAATAATCTGAGAAAATAATATTTCCTGACACCCATGCAAAAAGTGCTAAAACGACGACAATAATTGCAGAAGATCCTGTAGCTAATCCGTCTATCCCGTCGGTAAGATTTGCTCCATTAGAAACACCAGTAACAATAAAAATAGTTATAAAAATAAATACAATCCAACCATATTCTTCATATCCTTCACCCAGAAAACTCAACAAGTTAGAATAGTCTAATTCATTATTTTTAAAAAAAGGAATGGTTGTTTTTGTTGACTTATGTGCTTCTCCAAAAATTTTCTGCTTTCCGTTTTGTTGAATAATTTGCTGGTCAATAGGTAATTGTTCTTTGATGGTAATATTGTCATTAAAATAAAGAATTGACCCTACAATTAATCCCAATCCAACTTGCCCTAAGACTTTAAACTTTCCTTTTAACCCATCCTTATCTTTTTTAAAGACTTTTATATAATCATCTAAAAAACCAATGAGGCCCATCCAAATGGTCGTTATTAAAAGAATAAGAATATAGATATTATCTAATTGGGTAAGTAATACTACTGGAACCAAGGTAGAAAAAATAATGATTAACCCTCCCATTGTTGGTGTTCCTGCTTTTTGAACTTGCCCTTCAAGACCTAAATCTCTGATGCTTTCACCTATCTGCTGTTTTCTTAAAAAATTAATGATTCTTTTACCATATATAGAAGACAATAATAAGGCTAGAATAAAAGCCATTGAAGCTCTAAACGTAATAAACTGAAATAATCCAGCACCTGGAAAATGAAATTGGGATTCTAAATATTCGAATAAATAATACAGCATACTATTTTTTTAATAGATTAAAACATTTCTTTACTTCTACTAAATCATCAAAATGGAATCGTTCTCCATTAATTTCTTGATAGTTTTCATGACCTTTCCCAGCTATCAGTACAATATCATCTTTTCCAGATAGTTTACAAGCAGTTTTAATCGCTTGCTTTCTATCTGAAATAGTAAGTGTTTTTTTATAATTCTCCTCTAAAACTCCTGCCTCCATTTCTTCTAAAATAGTCATTGGGTTTTCTGTTCTTGGGTTATCTGAGGTGAAAATTACTTGAGAACTCAACTGAGAGGCTATCTTAGCCATGATGGGTCTTTTTGTTGTATCTCTGTCACCTCCACACCCAACAACTGTTGTGATTTTTTGATTATCTATTCTGATATCATTAATAGTCTCTAAAACATTTTTTAATGCGTCTGGAGTATGAGCATAATCTACAATTGCTATCACACCGTCATCCGACATAATATATTCAAACCTTCCACTTACACTTTGTAACTCACTAACGATTGTTAATAATTCTAATTCTTCTAAACCGAGTTCTTGGGCAGTTCCTATAATCGCCAAAAGATTATAGATATTAAAGGTGCCTATTAATTTAGTCCATACATCATTTCCATTAATAGAAAGCAATGTCCCTGAAAAGCTTTTTTCTAAAATTTTGGCTTTATAGTCAGCTATTGTTTTTAAGGCATAGGTTCTTTTTTTTGCTTTTGTATTTTGTAGCATTACTTTTCCATTCTTATCATCGATATTGGTAAGAGCAAATGCTTTTTTTGATAAGGTGTCAAAAAATGATTTTTTTACATTTCTATAGTCAGCAAATGAATCGTGATAATCTAGGTGATCATGAGAAAGGTTCGTATAAACCCCTCCTGTAAACTCCAGGCCTTCTGTTCTTTTTTGATGAATTCCATGAGAACTTACTTCCATAAAACAATAAGTTACTCCATCAGCAACCATATTATGTAGATATTTATTAATAGTTACAGAATCTGGGGTAGTATGTGTAGCTTTGAATTCTTTAGTATCAACTAAAATTTTTACAGTAGAAAGTAATCCTGTTGAATACCCTGCTTTTTTAAAAAGCTCATAGAGAAGTGAGGCAACTGTTGTCTTTCCATTGGTTCCTGTAACTCCTATTAAATGTATATTTCTTGATGGGTTGTCATAAAAATTTGAAGCTATAACTGCTAAGGCTCTATTAGAATCTGCTACATGAATATAGGTGGTGTTTTCATCCATTGATTCTGGTAATTCTTGACAAACAATTGAGGTTGCCCCGAGGCTTATTGCTTTATGAATAAACAGATGACCATCTACAGATACACCTTTTTGAGCAACAAAAACTGCGCCTTGTTGGAGATCTCTAGAATCAAATGCTACTTGACTGACCCCCTTATTGATATTGCCATAAACAGCAATAACAGAGACTTGGTTTAATATGTCTTTTAAATATTTCAACTAAGACAGTTTTAAAATAATTGTTTCTCCTTTATTGATAGGAGTCCCTTTTTTAATAGATTGTTTCTTGACTTTCCCAACGCCTTCAACCGTAACTTTTAACCCTAAATTTTCTAATAATGAAATAGCGTCCATCCCTGGCATTCCGAAAAGATCAGGGATCATTTGATTTTTTATTTTAGTATGAAAGCTCATGTATTGATTATGAATTTTTTTTGATGAAAATTCATCGTCAACAATTTCACCTTCGATAGGTGTACTGGTAACTATTTTTTGAGCAATCTCTTTAAAAACAGGTGCAGCGACTGTAGCACCGTAATACCCTTTTTTCTTATCGGGATCATGAATCACAACAATGCAAGAATATTTTGGAGTTTCTACAGGGAAAAACCCTGCAAAAGAAGCGACATATCTTTGACTAGAATATCCTCCAGGAATTGTATCTCCTTTTTTGTTAATATACCTCGCAACATATTTTTTTGCTGTTCCTGTTTTGCCAGCCATAGAAAAATCTGGAGAGTAAATGTTAGTTGCAGTGCCTTTAACTACAACATTTTCCATTATTTTTTTAATTTTTTTAATGGTTTCAGCAGAAGCAATCTGGGGATTAATAATTTCTTTTTTATAAATTTTTTCAATATTATTTTCTTTCCTTAGCTCTTTTATAAATTGAGGTTTTACCATTTCTCCATTGTTGGCTACTGCATTGTATAACGTTAACATCTGCAATGGGGTAACTGCTATGCTATAGCCCCAAGACATCCACTCTAAACTAATCTTGTTCCATCCTGATTTTCCAGGGTAGAAAACTTTGGGTTTTCCTTCTCCTTTTATGGGTAAGCCAATTTTTTCTGTGAGCCCATAATCTTTCAAATGTTGTAAAAATATTGCCGGATTCTCATCATAGTATTTACGTATTAATTTTACAATACCAATGTTTGAAGAAACCTCAAAAGCTCTTGCTGCCGATATCTTCCCGTATCCTCCTCTTTGAGAATCTTCAACTTTTTTACCGTGAATAAAAATTTGTCCTTTCTCTGTATCTACTACAGTAGAGGTATCAATTACCTGATCATCTAAAGCAGCCATTAAGCTGGCTAATTTCATCGTTGACCCTGGTTCATGAGATTCCCAAACCGCATAGTTTCTTTTTTCATAATATTTACCTGCTGATGTTCTCCCTAGATTTGAAATAGCCTTGATTTCTCCTGTTGCAGTTTCCATAACGACCGCACAGCCATGTTCAGCCTCAAAATTTTCTAATTGACGTAGCAAAGCATGATGAGTTATATCTTGAATATTAACATCTAAAGTTGTAATTACATCATGGCCATCAATGGGTTCCTTTTCATTTACTTCATTGATTGGCTTCCATTGCCCTTTTGCAATTTTTTGTTTCCATCGAAGTCCGTCTTCCCCCTTTAAATAGTCTACAAAAGCACCTTCTATACCAACCTCCCCTTTAGTATTATGATACCCAATTGTCCTTTCTGCTATTTTCCCTATGGGATGAGCTCTTACTGTTTCTTGTTCGGCAATAAAACCTCCTCTGTACACTCCCAACTTGAATATTGGAAATTGTTTAATTTTCACATAATCGTTATAGCCAATATCTTTAGCGATGAGTAGGTATCTATTCTTAAATTTTCTCGCATCTCTTAATTTTTTTTCAAAATAAGAAGTTGTTTCATCCAATAAATCACCAAGTGAGTTAGAAAGCTCTCTCACATCCCTATCAAAAATCTTTCCATCAACAGACATTACATCCATTCTAATCGTAAATTTAGACATAGAGGTCGCTAGCAGATTTCCGTCTGAAGCATACACATTTCCCTTGTTGGCAAAAATGGTAAATGGTTTTCTCGTGTGTTGTGTTTCAATTTTTTTGTATTTCTCTCCCTGGAAATACTGAATCTCTATTACACGAAAGATAATAGCAGTAAGAAGAAGCGTCATAAAAGCAGCTACAAAGTAGAATTTTGTTAATACGCTTGTTTTATGATTTTTCAAAACTGTTTAATTTATTCTTTAGTAATAACTATTATTCTTTTTGGCGGAACTCTAGAAGGTTGTAAACCCATTATCTTTGCTCTTTGTCGAATATTAGATTCCATTTTCATTCGCATCAATGTTGTTTGAGTATCTATATATTCTGCTCTTAATTTTCGTTTTTCTTTATTAAGTCCTGAAATCTGTACCACTTTTTTATCAGAACTATGAGCACTTGATATCATTACTAACATTAGAGTAACTATAAATAAAATCATCCTCCAGTTTTTAAAAGCTGATTCATTAACTAAGAACCCTCCTTTTAAAAATTCATTTATTTTAATTTTTACTCTAGACATCCTATTTTAATTTAGCCACTCTTAACTTGGCACTTCGAGCTCTATTATTCTCTTTAATTTCTGATTGATTAGGTATAATAAGCTTCCCGATTTTTTCAAGAGGTACCTCAAAGTTTCCAAATAAATCCTTTTTAGGCTCTCCTTTAAACAAGCCGGTTCTTATGAATCTTTTAACCAACCTATCCTCTAACGAATGGTAAGAAATAATACTCAATCTTCCCTCAGGCTTTAACAGAGTCGGCATCTTGCATAAAAACTCTTTTAAAACCTCCAACTCTTGATTTACCTCAATTCTGACCGCTTGATAAATTTGAGCTAATATTTTATGCTCTTTCGCTTTTGGTAAATACTTTTTTAATAGGGCTCTGAGCTGAAAACTTGTCTCTATTTCTCTTTTATTTCGATTCTCTATAATTGTTTTAGCAATGGACCTTGCATTTCTCAACTCTCCATATTGAAAAAAAATATCTGATAACTTTTCTTCAGAATAAGAGTTTATTATTTTTTTAGCTGAAATATTTGAACGTTGATTCATTCTCATATCTAACTCACCATCAAAGCGAATAGAAAATCCTCTTTCAGCTTCATCAAACTGATGAGATGAGACTCCCAAATCTGCCAAAACACCATCAACTTTTTTGATACCATAAAATTTTAAGAACTTACTTATATATCTGAAATTCTCTTGGATTAAAATAAACCGATCGTCTTGAATTTTATTTCTTATTGCATCTGGATCCTGGTCAAAAGCAATTAATTTTCCTTTTTCTCCTAATCGATGTAAGATTTCTCTTGAATGACCACCACCTCCAAATGTAACGTCTACATAAACCCCATTTTCTTTTATTGCTAAAGCATCTATGCTTTCTTTTAATAAAACAGGGTTATGATATTGCATCCTCATCAGTATTTCCCATTACTTCTTCTGCCAATGAAGCAAAATCTAATGCAGCATCATCAATTGCCTTTTCATAATTTTCTTTATCCCAAATCTCAATGATATTAATAGCAGATGACAATACTATTTGTTTTTTTATTTGAGCAAATTGATATAGGTCTTTTGGAATCAATAATCTTCCAGACGCATCCAATTCTGCTATTTTTACACCTGCTGTGAATCTTCTAATAAAATCATTATTCTTTTTAACAAAACGATTTAACTTATTCATTTTATTCATTACGTCATTCCACTCTTGCATTGGGTACAACTCCAAACATGGTTGAAAAACAGCTCTTTTAATAACAAAACCATTCTGTAATACACAGGATAATTGCTTTTTAAAAGCTGCTGAGATCATCAGCCTTCCTTTTGTATCTACCTTACATTCATATGTCCCTGTTAAATTGATCAATGATTTTATTTTAAGTTTAAAACCAAAAATAAAAAAAATTTACCACTTTTTACCACTTTTTACCACTTTGTTGATAAATTTTATAATTCATTATTTTTTTTTATTTTTTTATTAAAAAAATGAAATTTACTGAACTCAAAAATCAACTCTTTTCTCATAAAAAAGAACTACATTTGCGACTAAGCCTAACAAAATAAAAATGACTGAAAGCTTAAAGAAAGAGAGGGAATTTACCTATGTAGAAGCGGGAGAAGGAAGGCCGTTAATTGTTCTTCATGGATTAATGGGTGCATTAAGTAATTTTGACAAAACATTTCAGCATTTTTCAAAAAAGGGATACAAAGTTTTAATCCCAGAATTACCTTTATACAATCTTCCCATACTCAAAACAAACGTTAAAAATTTAGCGAAGTTTATTCATGATTTTATTACTTACAAAAACCTAAAAGATGTGACTCTTCTAGGGAATTCTTTAGGAGGTCATATTGCTCTATATTACACAAAAACATATCCGCAAGATGTACATTCTTTAGTTCTTACAGGAAGTTCTGGTCTTTATGAAAAATCAATGGGAGATAGTTACCCAAAAAGAGGTAATTACGAATATATAGAACAAAAGACCAAAGACGTTTTTTATAATCCAAAAGTAGCAACTAAAGAACTAATAGACCAAGTATATGGAATTGTTAATAACCGAAATACGGTTCTTAAAACATTAGCAATTGCAAAAAGTGCTATCCGACACAATATGGCTTCTGATTTACCTAAAATGAAACAGCCAGCTTGTCTAATTTGGGGAAAACAAGATAACGTTACTCCTCCTGAGGTTGCTCTTGATTTTCATAAATTATTACCTAATTCAGATTTATTTTGGATAGATAAATGCGGTCATGCCGCTATGATGGAAACTCCAGAAGAATTCAATAAAATTCTTGAAAATTGGTTTGACTCCAGAAACATCTGATGATATGAAAATTAAATCTGCAGAGTTTGTAATGAGTAATAGCAATGTTAACAAAGCTCCAAAAGATAGAATTCCAGAATATGCATTTATCGGAAGATCTAACGTTGGAAAATCTTCTTTGATTAATATGCTAATGGAGCGAAAAGATTTAGCTAAGATTTCAGGAAAACCAGGAAAAACTCAACTTATCAACCATTTTAAAATTAATAACGCTTGGTTTTTAGTAGACCTCCCTGGTTATGGATATGCTAAAGTTTCTAAAAAGAAAAGAGTCATCTTTCAATACTTCATTGAAAATTATTTTAAAGAGAGAGAACAATTAGTTTGTACTTTTGTACTAATTGATAGCAGACACGATCCTCAAAAAATTGATTTGGATTTCATGCAGTTCTTAGGTGAAAATCAACTACCATTTTGTATTGTTTTTACAAAGGCAGACAAGCTTAGTAGCTCTAAATTAAATAAACAAATTATTTCATACAAAAAGAAACTTTTACACACCTGGGAATCTTTACCTACATCATTTACAACATCCTCTTCTTCAAAATTAGGACGAGGGGAATTTTTAGAATTTATTGATGGTATCAATAAAGATTTTAAATTAGATACCTACTAAATTTCAATGCATTCTAATAAACATAATTTACACATTTTATATGAAGATAATCATATTATCATTGTAAATAAACGTTCAGGGGATATTACCCAAGGTGATAAAACAGGCGATAAACCTCTTGGAGATATAGTAAAAGAATATATCAAAGAAAAATATAATAAACCTGGAAATGTTTTTTTGGGAATCGTTCACAGACTAGATAGACCAACCTCTGGAGTTATTGTTTTTGCAAGAACTTCGAAAGCATTAGGAAGAATGAATAAGCTACTCAGAGATAAAAAAATCCAAAAAACATATTGGGCGATTGTTAAAAATAGCCCAAAAAAAGAAAAAGATAGTTTAATTCATTACCTTAAAAAAAATCGTAAAAACAATAAATCTTCTGTTTATAGTAGAGAAACTGACGGTTCTAAAAAAGCTATTTTACACTACAAAAAAATTAAACCACTAGAAAACTACTCTTTGTTAGAAATTAATCTTGAAACAGGTAGACATCATCAAATAAGAGCACAACTTTCTTTCATTGGAAGTCCAATCAAAGGAGATTTAAAATACGGTGCCTCCCGAAGTAATAAAGATGGTCGTATTCACTTACATGCTAGAAAAATAGAATTTATACATCCAGTAACTACCAATAAAATATCTGTATATGCCCCTACTCCAAATGAAGTAATTTGGAACGCTTGTTAGTAATTGTTATCTTTAATAAATATTTTAACTAGATTTAAATTTTATGACAACAAGAAGAAAGTTCCTTAAAAAAACATTAGTAAGTTCAGCTGCATTTTTTATAGTTCCTAGACATGTTCTTGGAAGAGGTTTTGTTGCTCCTAGTGACAAACTAGGAATTGCTGCTATAGGCATTGGCGGAAAAGGAACTTCCAATCTTACTAATAGTTTTGCATCTAACGAAGCTAATATTGTAGCTCTTTGTGATGTGGATGATCGAAGGGCTAAAAATATGAGAGAGCAATTCTCTAAAGCTCCTTATTTTAGGGACTATCGTGAAATGCTTGAAAAAAAAGATAAAGATATAGATGCCGTAATTGTTAGTACTTCAGATCACATGCACTATATTCAATCTGTTGCCGCCATGGATCTGGGGAAACATATGTATATTGAAAAGCCCCTTACACATGATATTTGGGAGGCTAGAGAACTTACTCTAAAAGCAGAAAAAAATAAATTGGTAACTCAAATGGGAAACCAAGGTGCAAGTGGAGATGGAACTCGATGGATTGATGCTGTTGTTCAAGAAGGAATCATCGGTGATGTGAAACAAGTTCATGTATGGACAAATAGACCTGTTTGGCCACAAGGAATCCCTGTCCCCAAAGAAACAATGACTATTCCGAAGGGAATTGATTGGAACTTATGGCTTGGAACTGCTCCATGGAGAGGATATCATGAGGCTTTTATGCCAACTCGCTGGAGGGGGTATTGGGATTACGGAACAGGAGCTCTTGGCGATATGGGTTGCCATTTGATAGATGTTCCTTTTAGAGCTTTAAAGCTAGGATATCCTAGCTCTGTAGAATGTAGTGTTACCAATACATATCAAGATTTTTTCAAAGAAGTTGTTTATGAAGATACACCTCCTGCTTCGTCAGTAATTCATTTAGAATTTCCCAAAAGAGGAAATATGCCTCCAGTAGAATTACATTGGTATGACGGAGGTATAGAGCCTGAAAGACCAGAGTTACTTGGCGCTGACGAACCTTTTGGCGATTGGGGTGGCGGCGTAATCATGGAAGGTGCTAAAGGGGTTTTAATATGTGGAACTTATGGCTCTAATCCGAAAGTATATTTAAACGATGGCTCTGAAGTAATACAGCCTAAAAATATAGCGCCTTTGGTTGAAAATGGGATGACAGGACATCAAGCTCAGTGGATCAGAGCCTGTAAAGAAGGCTTTGGAGCTTACACCAGCTCTCCTTTATCTAAAGCAGGTCCATTGACAGAAACAATTTTAATGGGAAATCTAGCCATCAGATCTGCTTTTATCAATGAAAAGGTAAATAATAGGTATCAGTTCCCTGGAAGAAGGAAAAAACTACTTTGGGATGGAGAACAAATGAAAATCACCAATTTTGAGAGCGCCAATCAATTTATAAAAAGAACCTACAGAACTGGTTGGTAAGCTAATTTATATATGCCACAAAAAACTTTAGAAGAAGCACTTCATTATCGTAGATCGGTTCGTATTTATGATCCTAAAAAAAGTATTGACACATCAATTGTAAAAAAATGTATCAAACAAGCCACGTTGGCACCCAATAGCAGTAATATGCAACTTTGGGAATTTTACCATATCACTTCCAAAAAGACACTTAAAAAAATTGTGCCCCTTTGTTTTAATCAAAATACTGCAAGAACCGCTCAACAAATGGTTGTATTTGTGGTTAGAAAAGATTTATGGAAAAAAAGAGCCAATGCAAATTTAAAATTTATCGATAAAAATTTTGGTGCCAATAATCCGATCTCGAATCAGAGTAATAGAGAGAAAGTGGCTAGAAAATATTATGGTAAATTAATTCCTTTTGCTTATGCTGATTTTTTAGGGATCTTTGGATTTTTAAAATATCTAATGATTCTAATAATAGGCATTTTCAAACCAATATACAGAGAAGTAAGAAAGAGTGATATGAGGGTTGTTGCGCATAAAACATGTGGATTGGCTGCTCAAAATTTTATGCTTTCGATGGCTGCTGAAAATTATGACACATGTCCAATGGAAGGCTCAGACACATGGCGTGTAAAAAAAGTTTTAGGTCTACCTTATGGATCAGAAATTAATATGATTGTTTCCTGTGGAATTAGAAAACCTGAAGGTATTTATGGAGAACAATTTAGAATTCCTTTTGAAGAGGTTTACAAACACGTTTAGGAGATCATTATTTTTTCTTAAACACTAGTAAATTTTCAGACTTCTCAATTTCTTTTTGATGGATTATCATTTTCACAAACTCTCCATTCACATATTTTTGGGCTTGATCCTTGTAATGTTCACTAAATACATTTCCAGATTGGCCCGTTGGCAAAATACTAACAGCATTTCCCACATCATAAAAGTCTATAACCCTCCTTGTTGAAGGACCCGCTTTCACCTTATAAATTCCAGTTTCATTTAAGGTAAATAACTGATTATTTATCACTTCATTCCCACCGTCCAAACTAAATGGACCTACATTAAAAAACTTTCGTAGTAATTCGCCTCCAGCTCCTAAGATATGTCCATGCTCTACTGAGATTACTTCACTCCAAGACCAATTTTCAATATCATTCCCTAATTGATTTTCTAAAAAAGAAACGGCCTTTTTGAAAGATGTTAATGTAATTTCTTGTTTTGTTTCGATTTTTTCTGTGTTCACATTGTCAAACCATATAGATTGCTCTTTTGCTGCCTGAATAGCAATCATTTTTTTCATCAGATGAGTTTCCATAAACTGTGAAAAACTTGGCCCCATTTCGTCCTTAAAAGTACCTAATAAAAACTCATATAAAAAACGATTATAAATTGTGGGTGCAGAACTATCTTTCATATAATCACCATTCCAATTTAAAAGTACTTGCAACGCTTTTTTTTCATTTACAGAAAAATTGCTTGTATCAAAATCTACTGTTAAACCTTCTATGTTCTTAGGAACAATTATAGAAGTAACATCAAAAATCATTTTTTCGGTATCTTCTTGAGTCCAGTCATTTTTATTCTCAAGAAGTGTCTCTATTCTCTGCCCCCTATCTTCTGGCAAATAGTACCCAGGGTATAAAATTCCAGCAATTGTATCTGGTTGATTATTTGCTGAATAAACATAATTCCAACTTGGATTTACCGCCATTGGGTTTTCTTCAAAATCTAAATACTCTTTAATCTCATCATTCCCAGAAACGCCATCTAGGTATAGTTTGGTATTGATAGAATCTCTATATTTATATAATTTGCCCGCTGCAATCCAAGCAATATTATTTAAAGCATCGCCATACATCAAGTTTAGTCCAGGTGCATGTAATAATTTAGCTCCTTCTTTAAATTCTGAGAACGAATTAGCATGAGAAATATGGTATCCAACATCTAAGATATGATTGTCTAATTTTGTATAAATCCATTGCATTGCTAACGGCCTATCATCATCTATTTCATGAATAAGATTGTTCATAATAGGACCATGTTTACTAATTTTAACCGTAAATGTAGAGTCTGGCATCCCCTTTATTTTAATTGTTTTCTCTATGAGATCATAGGAAGAATAGCCTTTTTTTGTTAAGTATTCATTTGAATTTTCTGGATTATTTTTTTCAATATAAAAATCAACATCATCATTTTCAAACATCGTTACACCATAGGCATAATTTTTATTATGTCCTAACATTGGAAAAGGTGTTAACGCCAGATTGTACCCATACAATTCGTATGTTGGTGTTTTTAAATGTGATTGATACCAAACAGAAGGTTGTGAAAATCCTATATGAGGATCATTGGCAAAAATTACTTTTCCATTTTTTGTTTTATCAGCTCCTATGATCCATGAATTACTCCCAATAAAAGGAGAAATTGGTAATTTTTCAAACATTCTATTCATAGATTTAGCAAAAGAAGCTCTTATTTCTGGATTTATTTCATTTTTTAAAATTGCTGTATTTTGCGAGATTGGAATTCCCAATTCTGCTAGATATTCATTTCCTAACTTTTCTTTAATTTCTTGTAATAACGGATCTGTTTTTTGAGCAATTGCGAAACTGAAGGACATATAACCAAAGACATGATATACATCATTAATTGTAAATTTTGATTTTTCTAAACCTACTAATGTGTATTCTATAGGAGTTGGACCCTCTTCTATAAATTGATTGACACCATCTAGATATGCCATAGTAAGTTGATATGATTCTGAATTAACGTCTAGGTTGGCAATCGATTTATTTGTGTTTTCTACCAATCCTAGCCCTGAAAAAAAAACATCCGTTTCAATTAATTTTTCTCCAAAAATCTCGGATAATCTTCCAGGAGCAATTCTTCTTATTAATTCCATTTGCCATAATCGGTCCTGAGCATGAACATATCCTAATACCCTATACCCATCTTTTTGATTTTGGGCGTTGATATGTGGTACACCATAGTCATCAAAATAAACAGTTACCTCTTCAGAAAGTTTGGCTAATGGAAGCTCTCCTTGATAGGTAGGGTGTAAAGACCTCACATACAACCACCCAAATAAACATATTAATACACATAGGGTGATTACAATTTTGACTATTTTTTTAAATGTACTCATTCCGATAATTTAGTATTTTTTCAAAGATAATAGATTTAAGTTGTATTTTTGATTCTCCAAAATTCTATCATAATGAAAAAAATTCAAATGGTTGATCTTCAAGGTCAGTATGTGAAAATTAAAAATAACATAGACACTTCGATTGAAGAAGTTCTAAATTCCTCAGCATATATCAATGGCCCCTATGTTCACGAATTCCAATCAGACTTAGAAGAATATTTAGGTGTAAAACATGTGATTCCATGTGCAAATGGTACAGATGCTCTTCAGATTGCCATGATGGGTCTTGGACTTAAACAAGGTGATGAGGTAATTACTGTAGACTTTACATTTGCTGCTACAGTAGAAGTAATTGCATTATTAAAATTAACTCCTGTTTTAATTGATGTTGAGCCAGATACCTTTAATATAGATATTCCTTCTTTAAAAAAGGCCATCACACCAAAAACAAAAGCGATTGTTCCTGTACATCTATTTGGCTTATGTGCCAATATGGATATGATTATGGAAGTTGCTAAAGAACATGATTTATTTGTTATAGAAGATACTGCTCAAGCGATCGGAGCCAATTACACATCAAGTGATGGGACTAAGCAGAAAGTTGGAACCATTGGAGATGTTGGAACTACCTCTTTTTTTCCATCAAAAAATTTAGGCTGTTATGGTGATGGTGGTGCAATTTTTACAAATAATGATTCGTTAGCACATACAATTCGAGGAATGGTAAACCATGGTATGTATAAACGTTATTACCATGATGTTGTGGGAGTGAATTCTAGATTAGACAGTATTCAAGCAGCTGTTTTAAAAGCTAAACTTCCTTTATTAGATAACTATTGTGATTCGAGAAGAAATGCTGCCAGGTACTATAATAATGCATTTGCCGGTAATGAAAACATTGTTACGCCAACCACTAAATCATGTGGTAATATTTGTGACTCTTGTGACTGTCATGTTTTTCACCAGTATACATTAAAAATTACAAATGGTAAACGAAACGAATTACATCAACATCTATTAGACAACGGAATACCGAATGCGATTTATTATCCAGTTCCATTACATGCTCAAAAAGCCTATCAAGATGATCGC
The DNA here is from genome assembly GCA_042091515.1 of Flavobacterium sp. GTDB lineage: Bacteria > Bacteroidota > Bacteroidia > Flavobacteriales > Flavobacteriaceae > Polaribacter. The sequence continues at coordinate 84,751 of JBELHH010000002.1, forward strand.
TATGATGATAAAGATTTTATAGTAACAAATGATTTAATTGATACAGTTATTTCATTGCCAATGCATACAGAATTAGACAATGAACAACTAGCTTTTATTACAAAGACTATCAATACATTTATATAAAAAACAAATTATACTCTCTTTTTTAAGAAGTTCAATATGAGAAAGATTTTAGTAACAGGTGGATTAGGGTATATTGGATCTCATACGGTAGTAGAGTTACAAAATGCCGGATTTAAAGTTATTATTATTGACAATTTAAGTAATTCTAGAATTGAAGTTTTAGATAAAATCGTTTCCATAACTGGAATACGACCAGAATTTCATAATCTAGACCTAAGAAATAAAAAAGCAATTCAATTGTTTTTTAAAAATAATTCTGTAGAGGGTATCATTCACTTTGCAGCTTCAAAAGCTGTGGGCGAAAGCATTAAAAATCCTTTATTATACTACGAAAATAATATTAACACGTTAGTACATCTCCTACAAGAGATGGAAAAGCACAATCTAACAAACTTAATTTTCAGTTCTTCTTGTACTGTTTATGGCCAAGCAGATGAGTTACCAATTACAGAAAATTCCCCTGTAAGACCAGCGGAATCTCCTTATGGAAATACAAAAAAAATAGGAGAGGAGATAATTAATGATCGTTGTAATATTTCTGATTTAAGAGCGATAGCACTCCGTTATTTTAATCCAATAGGAGCGCACGAAAGTGCTAAGATTGGAGAATTACCACTTGGTGTTCCACAAAATTTGATTCCTTTTATTACTCAAACTGCTGCAGGAATTAGAAAAGAATTATCTGTTTTTGGTGATGATTTTCCAACAAAAGATGGAACCGCTATACGAGACTTTATTCATGTTGTAGATTTAGCAAAATCTCATATTACTGCATTAGAAAGATTACTTAATGATAACCATAAAAAAGATTTTGAAGTTTTTAATATAGGAACTGGTAAAGGAAATTCTGTGTATGAAGTCATCAAGGCTTTTGAAAAAATCTCTAACACAACACTAAATTACAAAATAGTTGGAAGACGAGAAGGCGATATTACAGCAGCCTATGCAGACACCACATTAGCAAACAAAGTATTAAGATGGAGCGCTAAAAAAACATTAGAAGAAGCTCTATTATCTGCTTGGAAGTGGCAACAGAAACAGTAACTATTTATTCCTCAAAATTTGCACCACTCGCGATAACACTTCTATCTATTTTACGCATCAGACCTTGTAAAACTTTTCCTGGCCCTACTTCAATAAATTCTGTTCCTCCATCTGCAATCATTGCCTGAATTGATTGTGTCCATTTTACCGGAGCTGTGAGTTGTTTAATGAGGTTCTCCTTAATTTCATTGGCTGTATACACCGCTTTTGCCGGAACATTTTGATACACTGGATAGGTAGGCTCATTAAAATGTGTTGTCTCAATTGCAGCTGCTAGTTCTTCTCTTGCTGGCTCCATCATTGGCGAATGAAAGCCTCCTCCTACTGGTAAAACCAAAGCTCTTCTTGCTCCCTTTTTGAGCAATACCTCACAGGCTTCTTCAATAGCAGAAACCTCTCCAGAGATAACTAATTGACCAGGACAATTATAATTTGCTGCCACAACAACTCCATTTATATCATTACAAACTTGCTCTACTATTTTATCGTCTAGCCCTAAAACAGCAGCCATTGTAGAGGGCTTAATTTCACAAGCTTTCTGCATCGCTATTGCTCGTTTGGAAACCAAATTTAATCCATCTTCAAAAGATAAAACTTCCGCTGCTACCAATGCTGAAATTTCGCCCAAAGAATGCCCTGCAACCATTTCTGGCATAAAATTATCACCAAGAACTTTTGCTAAAATAACCGAATGTAAAAAAATTGCAGGTTGCGTAACACGTGTTTGTTTTAATTCGTCAGCAGCCCCTTCAAACATAATGTCTGTTATACTAAATCCTAAAACTTCATTTGCTTTTTCAAAAAGTTCTTGTGCTAAAGGTGAGTTTTCGTATAGGTCTAAACCCATTCCTGAAAACTGTGCTCCTTGACCTGGAAAAATATATGCTTTCATTTGATTTTAGTTTCATTAATTTAACCACAAAAATAAGGATTTCTTATCTCATTAAAAGACTTTTAAAAAGAACTAAATAAATCGCTTCTTTCTCTTATGTTTGTATTAAGAAATTATTAGTAATTTCGTTGCACATGAAAGCTGAAAAAAAATCTCAAGCACAAATAATTTACCTCATCTTAGCAGCACTTTTTATTGCTTCATTAGTAACTTCCAATTTAATTTTTCAAAAATTTTTCTATTGGTATCCATTCGATAGTGAAATCTTTGGAGTAAAGCTGTTTGAAATTTCTGTTGGATTATTACCCTATCCAATCACTTTTTTAATTACAGACATTCTCTCTGAGATTTATGGGAAAAAGAAAGCAAATCATGTTGTTATTGCTGGAATTTTTGCCTCTGTCTTTTCTCTAGGTATTATTTATGTTTCTAAGGTAGTCCCAGCAACATCTTGGTCTATTGTTGATGATAGTAATTTTATTCTAGTTTTTGGCTCAGCTCCATTGGCAGTTATGGCCTCTATGTTTGCCTATTTATTTGCCCAATTTATCGACATTAGAGTCTATCACTTTTGGAAAAATTTAACAAAAGGCAAACACCTTTGGTTACGAAATAATTTTTCTACATTTTCTTCACAAATTATAGATACGCTTAGTGTGCTGTTATTATTATGCACTTTTAATATTATACAATGGGATAAATTTCTAGGCTTATTAATTAGTGGAGTACTCTTTAAAATAATGATTGCCGCCCTTGATACTCCTATTTTGTATGCCATAGTGTTTTTCTTCAGAAGGCATTTTAATTTAAAAATGGGGGAAGAAATAAAAATATAAACTCCTTTTAGTATCCATGTAAACTATTTAGAATGGTTTCGTCTAAAAGAATACGAAACAGTAGAAAATATGAAAAGCCTACCAATTTTTATACTATTATTGAGCTATATAACGATTCAATCACAAACTTCAGAATATGATACATTACTTTATAATAATGTTGATATTAAAGGAAACGTTGACTATAAATCCCTAAAAATAAACCCTACTATTTTAGATAATTTTCTACTATATTTAAATGACACATCCCCAAAAAAAGACTGGTCATCTGATAAAGAAAAAGCTTTTTGGATTAATGCCTATAATGCATACACTCTTAAAATTGTAACAACCAACTATCCAATAAAGAGTATTACCAATATTAAAGTTGATGGAAAGACAGCTTGGAAAACTCCATTTGTAAAAGTTGGTGGTAAAACATATACATTAGATCAAATTGAACATGAAATTTTAAGGAAAAAATTTAAAGACCCAAGAATTCATGTTGGAGTTAATTGTGCTTCAATATCTTGTCCTAAATTATCAAACAAAGCATTCACCGAAAACAATATAGAAAGTGAATTAGAACATTTAATGACCGATTTTATAAATGATCCAACAAAAAATAATATCGGTGAAAAAAAATTAGTACTTTCCGAAATATTTAATTGGTTTAAGGCTGACTTTACATCAAGTGGATCATTAATTGATTACATCAATAAATATTCTAAAGTAACAGTTGACAAAAAGCTAAAAATAAAATTCCTACCTTACAATTGGAGTTTAAACGAAAAGTAAAACACACGGTCAATTTTAATTGATATTTAATCTTAAAAGTATGTCTAAAACATATTATGATCCAGCAGACCTTCGTAAGTTTGGTGCTATCACAGAATGGAATGAAGAACTAGGAAATAGGTTCTTTGAGTATTATGAAAAAGTTTTTGAGGAAGGGGCATTATCAGCTAGAGAAAAATCATTAATTGCTTTAGCGGTTGCTCACACAGAACAATGCCCATATTGTATTGATGCGTATACAAAAGATGGATTACAACGCGGAATTACTAAAGAAGAAATGATGGAGGCTGTTCATGTTGGTGCTGCCATTAAAAGTGGAGCCACCTTAGTCCATGGAGTTCAAATGATGAACAAGGTCAATAAATTGGAAATGTAGTATGAGTAAGAAATCTCTTTTAGCAAGAAAAAACACACTCGCTAATTCAGAAAAACAATTAGAAATTTTATCTAATGGTATTTTTGCTAATGGTGAATTACCCACGTTTGAACAAAAAATCAAAGAGACCAATCAGTTTCCACTTCGTCCAAAAAAATTAGAAATTTTACAAATCAATCTTGGGTATATGTGTAATCAAGTATGTGCTCATTGTCATGTAGACGCGGGTCCAGACAGAAAAGAAATCATGACCATTGAAACCATGCAACTATGTTTAGACGTTATCAAAAACACTGGAGCACATACGTTAGATCTAACTGGTGGTGCCCCGGAGATGAATCCGAATTTCAGATGGTTTGTAGAAGAAGCTTCAAAAATAGGAATCAAAGATTTTATTGTAAGATCTAACTTAACCATCATTAGAGCCAATAAAAAATACAATGATTTACCAGAATTTTTCAAAAAATACAATATTCACGTTATAAGCTCGATGCCCCACTGGACAAAAGGGAAAACAGACAAACAACGTGGAAATGGAGTTTTTGACAAATCGATTAAAGCCTTGCAGCAATTAAATGATATTGGATATGGAGTTTCAGGAAGTGGTTTACGTTTAGATTTAGTTTATAATCCCTCAGGAGCATTTTTACCAGGAGATCAAATGGCGCTAGAAACATCATTTAAAAAAACGTTAAGAGACGAGTTCAATATCCAATTTCATCATTTATTTACCATTACCAATTTACCAATTAGCCGTTTTTTAGATTATTTAATCGCTTCAGAAAATTACGAAGATTATATGCATGCATTGGTAGAAGCTTACAACTCTGTAACTTTACCTAATGTAATGTGCACTAATACGCTTTCTGTTAGCTGGGACGGGTGGTTGTATGACTGTGATTTTAATCAAATGCTTAATCTAAAAGTAGCCAGTAAAGTAACACACATCTCAAAATACAGGGAAGATATTTTACAAAAAAGAAATATCATTATTGGTCAACACTGCTATGGCTGTACAGCAGGATCAGGAAGTAGTTGTCAAGGAACAGTCGTCTAATCAAAATAAAAAAATGAGTTATTTAGAAACCACAAAAAATGTATATAAAAAAGCGGCGTTAACACCAGATATTGGTTTATGCTGCACCACAAATCCTATTTGGGAATTACCGGGTCTAAAAATTCCGAAAATTATGCAAGAAATGAATTATGGATGTGGTTCTACAGTTCATGCTAGAGATTTAACCAATAATCCAACTATGCTTTATGTTGGAGTGGGTGGGGGTATGGAATTATTACAGTTTTCTTATTTCAATCGTACAAAAGGAGGTGTGATTGGATTAGATGTTGTCGATGAAATGCTAGAAGCTTCTCTTAAAAACTTTGTAGAAGCAGAAAAAATGAATCCTTGGTTTAAAAGTAACTTTATAGACCTACGAAAAGGAGATGCTTTACACCTACCTGTAAAAGATAATTCAATTGATGTTGCTGCTCAGAATTGTTTATTTAATATTTTTAAATCTGATGACTTAACAAAAGCAGTTTCAGAAATGTATCGAGTACTTAAACCTCATGGTCGTTTGGTAATGAGTGATCCAACATGCGAACAAGAGATGAATGATGAATTAAGAAATGATGAACGTCTACGGGCCCTCTGCCTCAGTGGAAGTTTATCCATATCTGATTACGTAAAAACATTAACTGATGCTGGATTTGGAACCATAGAAATCAGAGCTCGAAAACCCTACAGAATATTAGATCCAAAAAATTACCCAACAGATAAAATCATCTATATAGAATCTATTGAAATTGCCGCTATTAAAGATCCAATGCCAAAAGATGGTCCTTGTATTTTTACTGGAAAAGCAGCTATTTATTTTGGAAAAGAAGATTATTTTGATGATCAGGCTGGACATATATTACTTAAAAATCAACCCTTAGCCATTTGTGATAAGACAGCCAATTCTTTAAATTCTTTAAAAAGAAATGATATTTTTATTTCACCGTCTACCTATCATTATGATGGGGGAGGATGCTGTTAAATAAATATCACTTAGATTTTTTCACTGTGAAATATGACACAAAAAAGTAATAATTTATTATTAGTCTTTATCAAAAATCCAGAATTAGGAAAGGTGAAAACACGCTTAGCAAAAAGTATTGGTCATAATACTGCTTTAAAAATATATCATTATTTACTTCTTAGAACTCACCATATTACAAATCAAGTTTCTTGTCATAAAGCAGTGTATTATTCTGATAAAATAATTGAAAAAGATCTATGGGATGTAAACTCTTATTTAAAGTATTTACAAAAAGGAGATGATTTAGGAATTAGAATGTTAAATGCTTTTAAGAACAGTTTTGAGACTGGTTATAAAAAAGTTATCGTGATAGGATCAGATCTATACGACTTAACGCCTCAGATCATAGAAGAGGCTTTTTTAAGTTTAAATACGAATGATTTTGTAATCGGTCCTGCAAAAGATGGTGGGTATTATCTGTTAGGGATGAAGAAACTTCAAACAACTATTTTTAAAAATAAAGCTTGGGGTACCTCTACCGTAAAAAAAGATACTTTAAATGACATCACAAATAAAAAAGTACATTTGTTAAAGGAACTAAATGACATAGATATCTTAGAAGATATTTCTCATCACCCAGCTTTTCAACATTTTCTATAGATCGTATGAAACAACAATATTTAAAAGAAACCATTGATTATTTAAAGAAAAATGGAGTTGAGAAACCCACTGTTGGAATTGTCTTAGGAACAGGCTTAGGGTCTCTCATAAATGAAATAGCCATAGAAATAGAAATCGATTATAAAGAGATTCCTCATTTCCCTCTGGCAACCGTTGAGTTTCACTCTGGGAAAATTATTTACGGAACCCTTTCTGGCAAAAAAGTAATTGTTATGTCTGGTCGTTTTCATTTATATGAAGGATATTCTCCTTGGGAAGTCACTTATGGGATTAGAACCATGCATGGTTTAGGAATTAGTAATTTACTAATCTCTAATGCTTCTGGAGCGATTAATCTAACCTACAAAAAAGGAGATCTTATGCTGCTTGAAGATCACATAAATTTACAAGGGAGTTCACCTATTGCTTTTAAAGGGGCTAATACTTTTGGTGCTATTTTTGTGGATATGTTAGCACCTTATTCTAAAGATTTAAATACGTGTATTAAACAAATTGCAATGGCATTAAAAATAAAACTTCATACAGGAGTATATGCAGGTGTTCTAGGGCCACAATTAGAAACAAGAGCGGAATATAGAATGTTACAAATTCTAGAAGCAGATGCTGTAGGAATGAGTACCGTTCCGGAAGTTATTGTTGCCAAGCAACTCAACGTGCCTTGTGCGGCTATTTCTGTTCTAACGGATGAATGTGATCCAAAAAATTTAAAGCCTGTAAATATTCCTGACATCATAGAAGTTGCCGGAAAAGCTGAACCAAAAATGATTAAACTCTTTAAAAAAACTATTGAGATTTTATAGAAAGTTTATTAATACTATTCTGGTTCTACCTCCATTAACATAACTGTTTTAAACTCAATTGGGTGAGTCTCAGATTGTAATGAAATATACCCTTCTGAAATAGGTGTCCCAGGAGGTAAAAGATAATTTTCTGGAAGATAATCGCCCCCTATTTGAGGTTTAGAATAAGAAATAACCGTATCTCCTTCTATAATATGGTGCATAATTTCATCTCCTAGAACAACAAATTCAGCAGTTACCCAATCATCACTATGGTAGGTTTTAGAGGTTGAATTAATACAATGCCTTTTTTCTAATTTATCATTTATTACTACATGTAATCCTGGTGTACATAGGTTTCCATTTGCCCGTTTATCGGTTCCATTACCTCCTAATAATTGACCTTCTAAACTTACAGGAAATTCTTGATCTAAGCCCATACTTTGTGGAGACTGACAGTGCATCATAACACCATTGTTTCGATAAGCCCAATTCCCTACTTCAGGAAATGCCTGCTCTCCTACAAAGCGATATTCAACGACTATCTTATAGTGAGAAAATGATTGTTTATAAAATAAATGACCATATCTATTCTCGAACTTTTCATATCCATCATACGATACTTTTAATAAACCATTTTCTACTCTGAACGTATTTTTATAATTATCTCCAAGCTTATGACCGGTAATTTTAGGAATCCATCCTTCTAAATTTTCTCCATTAAATAGTTGAATCCATTGTCCTTTTTGGTTTTTTTTAGACTGATATTGACAGCTCGTTAATATCAAGCATAAAAAAAATAACTGTAAAAAATACTTTCTCATATTTTAGAAAACTTGGTTCATCGAATTAGTATCCCAAGATAATACAAATTTAAAAAATAAAAACTTTTGGTTAAGACAGCTTTTGATGAGTAAATAGGTTTTCATCCCGACCCTAAAAGAGAAGATTCAAAAAATTAAATAATAATCTCACAAGATTATTAGTAAATCAAGTATTGGTTTTTGCATGAAAATTACTGAATTTAACAAAAAGAAGGTATTTTTGCAGTACCTATAAAAAACTTGTTATATTAATATGAATAAATATATAGACATTATAAAAAATTCTTATGTTGACTATTGGAACTATCTTCAAAAATCTGTTCTAATGGAACTCAACTGGGAAAATTATTTTTATGGTATTATTATTATATCAGTAGTAGTATGGTGTTTAGAGATTATTTTCCCATGGCGAAAGAATCAATCTATTATTAGAAAAGACTTTTGGTTAGACATATTTTATATGTTTTTTAATTTCTTTTTATTAAACTTAATTGTTCTCATTGCATTATCTAACGCTGCAGCAATTTTTTTTAATGATGTGTTATCTTTAGTTGGTTTATCTATTAGTAATCTTCAAGTTTTTAATATTAATTCGTTCCCTTATTGGTTGAGAATATTGGTGTTTTTTGTAGTAATTGATTTTGTACAATGGTTTACTCACACTCTATTACATCGATATAGTTTTTTATGGAACTTTCACAAAGTACATCATTCGGTGAAACAAATGGGCTTTGCTGCTCATCTACGCTATCATTGGATGGAGCCTGTAATATACAATTCTATAAAGTATATTCCGTTAGCTATATTAGGTGGTTTTAACGCTCAAGATGTTGCTATCGTTCACTTTTTTAACATCTCTATAGGACATTTAAATCATGCCAATATTAATTGGGATTATGGATTTTTAAAATATATTTTTAACAACCCTAAAATGCATATTTGGCATCATGCCAAAGAACTTCCAAAGGAAAAAAATAACGGTGTGAATTTCGCAATTACACTAAGTATTTGGGATTATTTATTTAAGACTAATTATATACCATATTCTGGAAGAGATATCGAGTTAGGTTTTGAAAATGATAATCTATTTCCTTCTTCATTTATTAAACAAGAAATGTACCCTTTTGGTAAAAAAGATTAATCTTCATTTTTTAATACGGGTATTATTAATTAACCATTTAAGATAAGCATTACTTATTTCTCCCTTTTTCATTAGGATATAAGTCAGGTAGTCGATCACTTTGATATATTTCTTTTGTATCAATATTAATGGCTGTAATTTTCCCTTTAAAAGCTGCTCCAGTATCTATATTCCAAACATTGAAAGCATTCATAGGTTCCGATAAACCATAGTTGGTTGTAGGAGTATGTCCTATATAAATTTCTTTATAATGGTTTAATCTTTTTGGATATGTGTTCATTTGTGGTTTTAACGAGGGATCCATCGCGATTGCCATTTCCCATAAAGTTCTGTCTTCACAAAGTGTATGGATAGACGTTTCTTTTAGTACCCCATGCATTGAAGTAAAGCCTGCATGTAAAAATAATTTATTCTCATTGTTTATATAATACATTTTAGTCTTGTTAAAAAAGGCTAAATGATCCTTTTTATCTAAATTCGAATAATTATCATAACTCTCTATTGTTTCTTTACCTCCATGCCTATACCAAGAAGGATCTACTTCATTATTTTTTAACCAATTTTCACACAATACATCATGATTTCCTTTAATAAAAGTACAATTAATTTTTTTTGACAACTCTATTAAAAAATCAATTACTTGGGCAGAATCACTCCAACCATCAACATAATCTCCCATAAAAATCAAGCAGTCTTCCTCATTAATGGCAAGCTTATTTATAACTTGTATTAACGCTTTTAGACCGCCATGTATATCTCCAATCGCAAAAGTTTTCATTGTTTTTGAATAAATAGGTAAAGTTATGGGATTAGAATTTCATTTTGGTCTGAAAACGTTAAATTTACAATAAGAATTTTATTGATCCTTTTTCTTAATAATTCTTACTAGGAAGAAACTAAAAATACTGTCCTATCCCAAAGACAAATCCTTGTGTTCCATTGTTGGTAATACCATAGCCATAATCTATTCTAAATACTGCATTATAAATTTTCCTATGAATAAATCGCAGCCCTAGTCCAGGGTATATTCTTACATTATTAGGATCGAAAAAATCATCAATATCACCTCCAGGGTTTCTCCAAGTACCTGCATCAACAAACGCATTACCTTGAATTGTTATATTATTTTTTTTATAGAGAATATATCTGTATTCTGTATTTAAGACAACAACGCCAGTTCCTCGATCAATAATATTTCCAACACCTCTAATATTAACATTATTATCTACTGAAAAAGGGGCAAAAGGAGAATCAGCATTCGTGGCAAAACCAATCCGTACTTTATTAGCCCAATTTCCATTTTTACCAATCCGTTTAAAATAGAAAAAATCGTTCCACCAAATAGAAAAGTCAGGAAATGTAGTACCAAATGCTATTACATGTTGAAAGTTGAACAAAGTTCTAAAACCCGAAATACTCTCATAATAATAGTCTAATGCATTATATTCATATATTAATTTGAACAACGACTTATCTATTGTTAATGCTTGTGGGATCTCTGGATTTATAGCTCCTGATTTATATTGATATTTTTCTGTAAAAAAAGTAAATCCTAGTTGTATTTTATTTCTCAATGATAATTGATGGAGCCCTAATAGTTCATAGGATCTATTATTGTATTTATAATCTGATGATGTATCATCAAAAAAAACAGGCTCTTGAGTTGTTAAATTCTGATAATTAAAAGCCAATCCAAAGGTATTTCCAAAGGTATTTCCAAATAAAAATGGAGCATTAAAATTGATCGCATAAGAATCATAAATATCTCGTTGGAAAAATCCACCAATAGAAATATTCTTTCCTAGAAAATTAAATTCATTCACCCCTATTCTATACGCAAATTCATTGTTATTTGTTGTGTGAAAATTTGCAAAAGGAATAATGGTAAAATTCTCTTCAATAGTAATCGTAATGTTATAGTGTTTTATATATGATTCAAAGACACGGAAATAAGCATGAGAGATCGATGGCAATCTTTTTAATAAAGCAATATCCTTGTCTAGTTGAACAGAATCCAATCCTTGTCCTACTTTGGTAGTAATGATTTTTTTAACAAAAGAAACTTTCATTTTTTTAGTTCCTAGAATCTTTATATCATTGACAATATGGTTCTGACTAAATGAGATAATTGAGTAGAATAAAAAAAGAGGGAGAATATTTTTTTTATAAAAGATCATAGAATAAATAATCTACTTAACTTATTATTTATAAGTAAATTCTAAAAGCGTCATATTTTAAATTAATTTACATTGTATAACTGCTGGATTAGAAGTTCAACAGGTTTGTTTTGTGGAGTAAATCTATTGTTCTCTAACCCACCCACTTCATCATGTCTATAAAACCACTTCCATAAAAACCCTCCAGCAAACCAATCCTCATTCCAAAACTGATTATAAATTGCTTGGAATCCATTTTTTTGAGCTTCTAAGTTAACCTGTCCAGACACCCGTTTAGAGTCCCAAGGTTTTTCACCTGTATAATCGATACTCCTATATCCAAATTCAGTAAATAGAATTGGTTTCTGAAATTGAGTTTGTACTTTTTTAATTTCATTCTTATGACCTTGCCACCCTAACTCGAAATCAATAATTGAAGGTGATTTTAAATCAGAAAGAGGAAAATAGGCATCAATGCCAATATAATCTAATTGATTCCAAAAAGGAATTCGTTTATATTCATCCCAATTAGCAGCATAAGTTATTTTTCCGCCATATACTTTCTTAACTTCTTTGATAAGAGATGTCCAAAAATGAGGTCTATTAATAACAAATTTTTCTAATTCTGTTCCCAAACAAAATAATTCGGCATTTATCTCTTGCGCTACTTTAGCGTATAATAAAATAAATGAAGAATACGAATCTTCAAGAGCTTTCCATTGATCTTCCGTATCCATTAAAATATGGCCTGTAAACTCACCTTTCCAGACCCAAATTTGGGGTTTAATCATAATTTTCAAGCCACTATGACGAATAACTTTTGCATATTGTTTAATACCCTCTTTTCTTTCCCCAAACCATTGCCTATTAACATTAAATTGTATTGTAGGTGATGATACTTCTCTTATAAAACCAAAAGGCATTAAAGCAACATAATTAGCATTCGTTTTTAACAATGGACCCATCTGTAAACTAGTGATACTGTCTTTTGAAGCTACAAAACTAATTCCATTTATTTTTTGTGCTTTTGAATGGCAAGCATACAGCAACAAAAAAAGAATCATCAAAAAAAAGTTAGTCATTTTCATATTGGCTTCAATGTAACTTTTTTGCTAAAAAAGTGCTCTTAAGCCTATGTTAAATGTTTCTCCCAACCCTGTATTATTTCCTCTAATAAAATCTGTATATAACATCTCAATATTCAAAATTTTGGTGAGTTGATATTTTGCACCACTGCCTATAGCAGTAAAGTTTTGAGTAAAATCATTCCCTAGATCAAATCGTTGAGAGTGCTGAGCCAAGACCAATACGGTAAATTTATTACTTGGAAAATAACTTAAAAAAACACCCGGTAATATATTAAGACTGTTATTTGCAAAGCTTTCCTTTTTATCTCCAAAGCTAAACTCAGTATTCAATTCTGTAAAAATTTGCCAATCTCCACTTAGGAAAGTATGGTCATAAAAAAATCGATTCTGAAAAATAAACCCTTTTTGATCTAGGAAAATAGAGTTCTGATTACTTTCTTCTTTTACCAGCGGAATATGAAATGCTGTTTGGATAGTGAAATTCGAGATGCCCTTTAGTGGGTTGAATTTAATTGCTGGAGCAAACGATGTAAATCCTGATCGTTCAGTAATCCCGTCATTTCCAAAACTCAAAGAGGCCAACGCTTTTCTTCCTGCAATAACATTAGATCTAAATTCTAGTAATAAGCCTATATTAATAGAACTATTTTCTGAAACTCCTGTAAAAACATCTATTGTTGAAGTAAAAAATGTTTCTCTTGGTTTTATTCTTTTACTACCGTTTGGCCCAAATAAATCTTCTGTTTCTGTGTATAAGTTATTAAACCATTTAATATCCCATTGATCTTTATGTAAAAGTTTAGAAGGGGTATAGGTTAGAATAACACTTTTTGTGTCTAGCGCACTATCATCCTGGGAAAACCCTTTAAAACTAATAAAAACAAACGTAAGAAGTAAAAATATTCTCATAATGTAGTTTTAAGGTACGTATTAATTTCAGGGACTACTTGTTTCGTCGAATCTCAATTCGATAACTTTCATAACTATTTTATTTATACTTGTTCTAAATTAAATTATTGTTTAAGAAATTCTCATTAACTTCGACAGATTAGATAACAATTAATAATATATGGAACATATCGTTATCATTGGAAATGGTATTTCAGGAGTTACACTTGCTAGACATATTCGAAAAAATTCAGCTAAAGAAATTACCATTGTTTCAGCAGAAACCGATTATTTCTTCTCACGTACAGCACTAATGTATGTATACATGGGGCATTTGAAGTTTGAACATACTCAGCCCTACGAATCTTGGTTCTGGGAGAAGAATCGCATTCATTTAAAAAAAGGATATGTAACTAAAATTGACATTGCAAAAAAGGAACTCATCTTTTCAAATAAAGAAAGCCTTTCTTATGATAAATTAGTGTTAGCAACTGGCTCAAAACCAAACAAATTTGGTTGGCCAGGACAAGAGTTAAAAGGTGTAATGGGAATGTACCACAAGCAAGATTTAGAAAACCTAGAAAAACATGCCCCTAATAATACTGTCTGTAAAAGAGCCATTATTGTTGGAGGGGGGTTGATAGGTATAGAACTGGCTGAAATGTTGCATTCTAGAGATATTCCTGTTACTTTTTTAGTTCGTGAAAAAAGTTTTTGGAGTGGCGTTTTGCCTAATGGAGAAAGCGAAATGATTACCAGACATATACTAAATAATCATATCGATTTACGATTAAATACTAATTTAAAAGAAATAAAATCTGATAAAAGCGGCCATGTGAAATCTGTAATTGTTGAAGAAACAGGAGAAGAAATTTTATGTGATATTGTGGGGTTAACCGCTGGTGTTTCTCCAAATATAGATGTTGTAAAAAACGCTATGATAGAAACAAATCGTGGAGTATTAGTAAATCGCTTTTTAGAAACAAACATTGAGGATATATATGCTATTGGTGATTGTGCAGAACAAAGAGAAGCTATTGGCAATAGAAGAGCAATAGAAGCTGTCTGGTATACTGGAAGAATGATGGGAGAAACTTTAGCACAAACTATTTGTGGAAATAAAATTAAATACACACCAGGACATTGGTTTAATTCAGCAAAATTTTTTGATATAGAATATCAAACTTATGGATGGGTTTTTAATGAAAACATAAGGCCTCAATACGAAAAACATTTTCACTGGAAACACAAAGATGACAACAAGTGTATTACTATTGCTTACCATAAAGATTCAAATCTTTTCTTAGGAATTAATACATTTGGAATAAGGATGCGTCATGAGATTTTTGACAAATGGCTCACGGAGAAAAGAGATGTCCATTATATCTTACAATATTTAAGTGATGCCAATTTTGATCCAGAATTTTATACACTTTATGAGAAAGAAATCATAAAAAAATTTAATCAAGAAAACAACACTTCTATTCAATCAAAAAGAAAAAGTTGGAAACGAATATTCACCAGAGCCTAAAACTTATGAAAATACTACAACAACTGGGGTTTATAATTTTTTTAACCGGACTCACTCTTTTTACAGCAACTATTTTTACCGGTTCCTTTACTCTAACCCCTTTAGAAATAGAAAATTTCATCGCTCAAAAAGGGTATAAAAATGAACGAATCAAAGATGAACTTTTAAAAGCTACTCAGACAGATAAAAACCTCAATATTTTTGAATTCTCAACGCGTGTTCGCTCTGCTTTTAAAGCATCAAATGATTATTACGATCATTTAATTGCTACCTATGACGCCGAAAAAAAATGGGATAAAAAAGGAGCTCAATATCAATTTAAAATTTATGAAAAACCACATACCTTCAGTTACGAACTTGCCAAAAAAGCAGGCGATGGCATCCTCAAAGAAAATATAGGAATTACATGGTTTTTAACCTTTGGTTTAGGGATTATCGGAGCCTTACTTTTTATTCTTCCAAATCTAATTATACTGGGAAAACCCGGAATAAAAAATAATGGCATTTATTTAGAGTCGAGTACAAATCGTGGTTTAATTGCTTGGTTGGTATTAATTTACTTGGTTTCATTTTACTTGGTCTTGTACTTTATGCCTGATTATGTAGTCAACTGGACATATATTCTTGATCCTATTAGTATATTTTTAAATGGCGGGGAAGCCAGTCAATGGTTTGTTTATGGATTTTTATATTGTGTTGTGATGCTTGTTATGGGGGTGCGAATGTATATTAAATACAGGCATAATAAATATCAAATTATACGAACAACGTCTGTTCTATTTTTTCAGATTGTTTTTGCATTCTTACTTCCTGAAATAATGACCAGTTTAAATATGCCTGGTTATGATTTCAAAAATGCTTTTCCTTTAGATTATGATTTCTTTTTTGATTGGAATTTAGATCAATTAAGAAATAGTGGCAGTATAGGGTTGTTTATTCTTGTTTGGGGAATTGTATTAACACTTATTATCGTACCAGTGATGGTGTATTTCTTTGGAAAAAGATGGTATTGCTCTTGGGTTTGTGGTTGTGGAGGGCTAGCCGAAACATTAGGAGACCCTTACAGACAACACGCTGACAAAAGTCTGAATGCATGGAAATTAGAGCGATGGTTGATTCATTCAGTATTATTATTTTCTTTAATTATGACAATAGTCACCTTGTATTGTTATTTTTCAGGAACACAAAGTTTACTAGGAATACAATCTCAGTGGATCAAAGACACTTATAGTTTTTTAATTGGAGCTTGGTTTGCAGGTGTTATTGGTACTGGTTTTTATCCCATTTTTGGAAACAGAGTATGGTGTCGTTTTGGATGTCCACTAGCTGCATATCTCGGGCTCGTTCAGCGATTTAAATCTAGGTTTAGAATAACTACTAATGGTGGGCAGTGCATCTCTTGTGGAAATTGTTCTACCTATTGTGAGCAAGGAATCGATGTTAGAGCTTATGCACAAAAAGGAGAAAATATTGTTCGTTCTAGCTGTGTTGGTTGCGGTATTTGCTCGGCAGTATGTCCAAGGGGCGTTTTAAAATTAGAAAATGGTCCAGAAGAAGGACGGATTAATCCTACTGAGATATTGTTAGGAAATAATATAGATTTAATTGAGTTGATTAATAAAAAATAATGGGTGTAAAGTTTAATCTAATCCTGTCATTTCTTCTAATATATACTGTTGGAGTTTGTCAAAAAAAATATCAAAAGGATTACTTTAATAATGGGAATTTAAAAGCAGAGGGATGGATTAAAGACTCAAAAAAACATGGATACTGGATCTTTTATTATCCAAATGGAAATAAAAAAAAAGAAGGTCACTTTAAAAACAATATCACTATTAAATATTGGTATTTTTACCGACAAGACGGATCAAAAGAAAAAGAAGGTCACTATCACAATGATCAACAACATAAATGGTGGTTATATTTCGATACTTTTGGAAATGTGAATCATAAATGTCAATTAAATAAGAATCAAAAAAACGGGTACTGTCTAATTTATAAAAAAAATAAATTGATTAAAGCGTCAAAATATCATAACGATAAAAAAATCAAAGAATGGACCAGTGTCTCTTCTTTTAAAAGAGAGAATAAGCGACCCAATTAAAAATGGTAACACAAAATATTAAAGTAATCATCCCTGCGTTTAACGAAGAAGATTCCATAACTAAGGTGATCACTGACATCCCTAAAATAGTGAATGAAATTATTGTTGTTAATAATAATTCCTCAGATAATACCGAAAATAACGCTTTGAAAGCAGGGGCTACTGTATTAACTGAAAAAAGAAAAGGATACGGATATGCTTGTTTAAAAGGAATGGATTATATCGCTCAACAAGAAGGCAGTCCGGATATTATTGTTTTTTTAGATGGAGATTATTCAGATTACCCAGAACAGTTACTCGAAATTATTAACCCAATACTAACAAAGAAGATCGATTTTGTAATCGGTGCTAGAGTTAAAAAACTTAGAGAATTAGGTTCCATGACTCCGCAACAGATTTTTGGAAATTGGCTCGCTACTTTCCTAATGGCTCTTTTTTTTAAGGCAACCTTTACCGATTTAGGGCCCTTCAGAGCTATCAAATATGAAAAGCTTTTAGCATTAAAAATGCAAGATAAAACGTATGGATGGACTGTAGAAATGCAGTTAAAAGTTCTAAAACAAGGAATCACTTATGTTGAAATTCCTGTTAAGTATAGAAACAGGATTGGGGTTTCTAAGGTGTCAGGAACCCTAAAAGGCTCTATCATGGCTGGTATAAAAATTTTAGGTTGGATTTTTAAATACAGTTTTAAGTAATGATTCTAATTTATAGTATTATTGTCATTTATTCGCTAGCACTCATTCTTATTTTCATCTATGCTTTAGCACAATTGAACTTACTATTTAACTATGTAAGTGCTCATAAAAAAGAAGAGACTAGTCATCAATTTGATTTAACAAATTCAGAAGAAACTCCGTTTGTAACAATACAACTCCCTGTTTATAATGAGTTGTATGTTATGGAACGTTTGTTAGACAATATTGCTCAATTAGAATATCCCAATGAAAAGTTAGAAATTCAAGTCTTAGATGATTCTACCGATGAATCAATTATAGCCACCAAAAACAAAATTAATGAATTACAGAACAGAGGCATCAATATTCAACATCTCAGAAGAAGCAACCGAAAAGGCTTTAAAGCTGGAGCTTTAAAAGAAGGATTGGTGAATGCTAATGGTGAATTTATTGCCATTTTTGATGCCGATTTTTTACCTGGACCTGATTGGTTGTTGCAAACTATTCCTTATTTTAAAAACCCTAAAATAGGGGTTGTACAAACACGTTGGGGGCATCTTAATAGAAATTACTCTACGCTTACTAAAATTCAAGCTTTTGCCTTAGATGCCCATTTTACTCTAGAGCAAGTAGGCAGGAATAGTAAAGGGCATTTTATCAATTTTAATGGAACAGCTGGTATATGGCGTAAAGAATGTATTTTAGATGCAGGTAATTGGGAAGGAGATACTCTTACCGAAGACTTAGACTTAAGCTATAGAGCTCAATTAAAAAACTGGAAATTTAAGTATTTAGAGCATGTAAAAACACCTGCAGAATTACCGGTGATTATCAGTGCTGCAAGATCTCAACAATTTAGATGGAATAAAGGAGGAGCAGAGAATTTTCAAAAAATGGCAAAACGGGTTCTTTTTTCTAAAAATATCTCTATAAAAACTAAAATTCATAGTTTGTTGCATTTGTTAAATAGCTCTATGTTTTTAATGATTTTCATCGTGGCAATTTTAAGTATTCCTATGTTGTATATTAAAAACGAATATGCTCATTTAAGACCTTATTTTTATGCAATGAGTTTCTTTGTTATAAGCACGATTATCTTTTTCATTTGTTATTGGTTTATGTATAAGAAAAGCTATGGGAAAGGGATTAAAAATTTCTTACGATATATTGTTGCTTTTATAACTTTTTTTACAATTGCAATGGGATTCTCTTTGCACAATTCAATTGCAGTTTTGGAGGGGCATCTGGGTAAAAAAAGTGAATTTATAAGAACCCCAAAATTTAATATTAAAACCCTAAAAGATCACTGGAAAAGTAATAAGTATATCAGAAAAAAGCCCTCTGTTCATGTAATTATAGAAGGGATACTAACCCTGTACTTTGCATTTGGTCTTTACAGTGCTTTTGTGGTAGGAAACCAAGGGGGTGATTTTGGACTTTTCCCTTTTCACCTAATGCTTTTCATTGGTTTTGGATATGTTTTTTCTAAATCTATTTTTTCTAAATCCTGATGAATTTCTGTCAAAAAAGCCGCTCTATTTTAGCTGTCCTTTTGAGTATAGGGTTGTATTCTTTCTTTGCATACCACCTAGAAAGAACTAATTTTTTATACCTATGTACATTATATCTTAGTTTATTTATTCCTTTTTTTTACTTTGTGAAAAACAGCCAGTTAAATTTTTATTTTTTGGCCGGGTTAGCCATTTTATTTCGATTCCTTTTCGTAGTTGCCATCCCTAATTTATCACAAGATTTTTATCGATTTATATGGGATGGAAGAATGATTTTAGAAGGATTAAATCCTTATATCTCTCTTCCCAAAACATTTATTGAGCAAGGGAATTCACCCATCGAGCAAGCGACTGAGTTGTATGCAGGCATGGGAAGTTTTAACGGCAGTCATTTTACAAATTATCCACCAGTAAATCAGTTAAATTTTTTAATCGCTGCTATTGTTGCTAACTCAAGTATTTTGGGGTCAGTTGTTATATTACGTTTACAAATTATTTTAGCTGATATTGGAATTATTTATTTTGGTAAAAAAATATTAGAAAAGCTACATTTACCCATTCATCATATCTTCTTATACGCTTTAAATCCATTTGTTATTATTGAACTAACAGGTAATTTACACTTTGAATCTGTGATGCTTTTTTTCTTGATTTGGAGTTTGTATTTATTATTTCAGAAAAAGTGGATCTGGGCTGCACTATTACTAGGGGTGTCAGTCTCTGTTAAATTAATTCCTTTACTCTTCCTGCCTTTATTTTATCAATGGTTTACAAAGCAAGATTTCAGAAAAGGGGTGGTGAGGTTTCTTTTTTTTGGTGGGATTATCCTTCTAACTAATATTATTTTATTTGTTCCCTTTTTATCGTCAGAACTTATCTCTAGTTATTCAAATTCGATTGGGTTATGGTTTCGTAATTTTGAATTCAACGCCAGTATTTATTTTATCGCAAGAGAAATTGGAAGGCTCTTTAGAGGGTATAACGAAATTGCCATTATTGGAAAAATTATCCCTGCTGTTGTTATTGTTGTTTTATTGATGATCTCTTTTTTCAGAAAAAACAGACAGCCACAGCAACTCATTACTGCATTACTACTAGGGATCTCTTTTTACTATTTCACCTCAACAACTATTCATCCGTGGTATTTGGCAACCCTTGTATTGCTATGCGTATTTACCAACTATCGATATCCTATTGTATGGAGTGTAGTAATTATTTTAAGTTATCAAGCGTATGCTAACAGTCCTTGGGAAGAGAACCTATGGTTATTGATCCTAGAATACGTTGTGGTTTATGGTTTTCTATTGCGGGAAATAATTCAATTAAAAAAGAATTCCTTCTCAATTAAATAACATCATCAGCGATTCTTTTTAAAAGAATTCACTTACTTTTAAAAGAAAAATATTTCAATGGATTTATCAAAAATAAAAATGGTTGTTTCTGATATGGATGGGACCTTACTCAATTCTAAAGAAGAAGTTAGTCATTTGTTTTTTGAGCAGTTCAATAAACTTCAGAAACTTGGAATTCATTTTGTTGCAGCAAGTGGTCGTCAATATGAAAGTATTGCTCAAAAACTCAGCCCGATAAAAGATAAAATTACCATTGTAGCAGAAAATGGTGCGATTATTAAAAGAAAAGATCAAACGCTTCTTTTACAAGTTTTAGATGCACAAAAGGTTATTAAACTGATTCCTACTTTAAGGCGTATTGATAATGCCTATATCATTTTATGTGGTGAGGAAAAAGCTTTTATCGAATCAAACGATCAAAAATTCATTACTATGTTTCAAGAATATTATCGTTCCCATGAAATCGTTAACGATTTAACAAGTGTCCCACTCACGACATCTATTCTTAAAATTGCGATATATCATCCTGAGTCTTCAGAACAATTTATTTATCCTCATGTTCAAAAATTTTCTTATGATTTTCTATTAAAAATCTCTGGCAAAAACTGGTTAGACCTATCAGGGCAAAATTCTAATAAAGGCACTGCCATTCAATATCTTCAAAAAAAGATGTACATCACTCCAGAACAAACGATGGTCTTTGGAGATTATTTAAATGATTTAGAAATGCTAAATGTTGCCCATTTTAGTTATGCAATGAAAAATGCACACAGTGAGGTTAAAAAAACCGCTCGTTTTATCACAGATAGCAATACTAATTTTGGGGTTGAAAAAATAGTAGATCAAGTGATTAAAGCCACTTCTCTTTACTCATCAAAAGAAACAGTACTCTGACGTTCTCTATTGACATGTAATTTGGTAACATCCGGTCTGGAATAATGACCTGCCACATCAAAATTTTGACGTTCTTGCAGCACTCGGGAGAAATCTAAAGTTTCATAAAATACACCTTCTTTATGAAGTATAGGTTCTAAAATCCATTCTCCGTCTGGACCTGCAATACAAGACCCTCCATTTGTTAAAATAGCTGGTGCATTTTCCACTATTTTTTCGAAATGTGGCGTCTCTTTTGGAAAATCTGATTTCTTCATCAGACTAGACACAGAAATTACATATGAACGAGATTCTCTGGCTATAAAACGTGTGATGTCTTTGGTATTGTGATCACTCCCTGGCCATACTGCAATGTGTAAGTTTTCTCCCTGACCATAAAGAGCTGCCCTGGGTAATGGCATCCAATTTTCCCAACAATTTAATCCCCCCACCGTAAACTCTTTTAGTGGATGTACTTGTAAACCATGCCCGTCACCGGGAGCCCATGTCAAACGCTCATCATAGGTTGGCTGAAGCTTGCGATGAACCGATTTTATATCTCCTTCTTGATTGATATATACCAACGATGCATAAATACTATGTCCTCCTCTATTTTGTGCACGTTCCATCACTCCTAGATATACAGCTATTGAATGTTCTTTAGCCAGTTTGCAAATACTATTCAATTCTCCTTTTTCAATTGTAATTGAGTTCTGAACATACTGTGCATGAATTTCCTTTTGAACCGAAGAATTCCATATTGCTCCATTGGTAAGTCCAATCCAAAAAGGATATCCTGGCAACAATGCTTCTCCAAAAATAATCAACTCTGCTTGTTCTTTTGATGCCTCTCTTATCGAGTTTTCAATCTTCTGAATGGTGAGCATTTTATTTAACCAAACAGGTGCTATTTGCGCCAAAGCGACTTTTAGAAAATTTGAATTATTTATCATTCGTTTTTTATTATTACATCAACTTCACAAAGTCATTAATTGATAAAAAAAAGATTATATTTCTACACATACAACCAGTCCCTCGTTTCCTCTAATATTAAAAACTATTTGATCTTCAAATATTAAATACTGACCTTTAATTCCAACCAATTTTCCAGTATACGTTCCTTGTTTTACAATCTGTAAGCTTTTCGGTTTCTCTGGGTATTTATAGACAGGGAAATTTAATTCTGTTTCAGAATTATTTTCTATATAATATTCTTTTGCTTCCTCTGGAATATATTGTCTTAATTTTTCCTGCCATTCTTTTAAATTTACATCTTCTATCTCATTTTTTAACATCTTTCTCCAGTTCGTTTTATCGGCCACATGATCTTTTAAGGCTACTTCGGTGATCCCTGCTAAATACCTATTAGGAACTTCAACAATTTCTATCGCTTCATGAGCGCCTTGATCTATCCAACGTGTAGGGATCTGTTGTTTTCTAGTAACTCCAACTTTTACATTACTAGCGTTTGCAAGATATACAATATGGGGTTGTAATTGAACAGATTTTTCATACGCTAAATCTCTATCTTCCTTTCCTAAATGCGCGGTACTTAATTCGGGTCTCATAATCCAATCTCCTGCATTTGGAGTTTCAAAAAAACAAGATTTACAAAACCCTTGGCGATAAATTTCTTTTTCTAAATGACAGTTTAAACATTCATACTTTACAAAAGACAAGCTTATGTTTTTGTTTAACAGCTGATTAACATTTAAAAAATCAGTCCCTAATTCTAAATAGTATTGAATAGTTTCACTATTTTCAGTCATCATTTTTTTTAAAACCCCTTGGTATATCATCTAAAATATTTTTCTATTTTTAGCTTAAATTTGTAAGCCTTAAACAAATTTACATAAAAATGAATTTACTAAAATTATAATTATATATGGCAATTTCGTTTGTTAATTCAATTATCTCATGGTTTCTCAAAAAGAGAAAACATCAAATGGAGTTGTTTATTAAATATCCAATCGATGTTCAAGAAGAATTATTACTGCGGTTAATTCAATTTGCTAAAAATACAGCATTTGGCAAGCAATATGATTTTAATACAATTAAAACCTATCAAGATTATGCCAACAGGGTTCCCATCCAACAATACGAAAGTATGGAACCTTTAATAGAACGATGTAGAAAAGGAGAACAAAACTTATTTTGGCCAACGAAGATTAAATGGTTTGCTAAATCTAGCGGAACCACCAACTCAAAAAGTAAATTTATTCCTGTTAGTGACGAGGCAATTGAAAATTGTCATCTGAAGGCAGGAAAAGATATGTTATGCCTTTATATTAATAATAATGAAGAAACAGAATTATTTAAAGGGAAAGGATTACGTCTTGGTGGAAGTTCTGCGATTTACGAAGATAACAACTCTTATTTTGGAGATTTATCTGCCATTATTATTGAAAATATGCCCTTTTGGGCAGATTTTAGCTCAGCGCCTAGTCAAGAAGTAGCCTTAATGAGCGAATGGGAAACAAAGATGGAAGCAATTATTAATGAAACTATTGATCAAAATGTAACGAGCCTTGTTGGAGTTCCCTCTTGGATGTTGGTTTTATTAAATAAAGTAATTGAGAAAACAGGTAAAAAAAATATTTTAGAGGTATGGCCAAATTTAGAAGTCTATTTTCATGGAGGTGTTAACTTTAACCCCTACCGAGAACAATATAAAAAACTCATCCCTAAGAAAGATTTTAAATATTATGAAACCTATAATGCCTCTGAAGGGTTCTTTGCACTTCAAGACATTAATGGCTCTTTAGATTTATTATTGATGTTAGACTATGGGATTTTTTATGAATTTATTCCTATGAGTGAATATGATGGAGAAAACTCTAATGCGATTCCCTTATCGGAGGTTAAAAAAGGAGCCCAATATGCCGTTGTTATTTCAACCAATGGAGGCTTGTGGAGATATTTAATTGGAGATACCGTAAAATTTACCTCAACAAACCCATATCGAGTAAGAATTACAGGCAGAACCAAGCATCATATTAATGTCTTTGGAGAAGAACTGATTATTGAGAATGCTGAGGAAGCGCTTAGACTAGCCTGTGAAAAAACAAAAGCAACAATCACGGATTATAGTGTTGGACCGATATTTATGGATGGCAATAACCAAGGCAGTCACGAATGGGTTATTGAGTTTGCGAAACCTCCAAAGAATCTAGAATATTTTACAGAATTATTAGACAACGCAATAAAATCTATGAACTCAGATTATGAAGCCAAGCGGTATAATAATATGACCCTAACAATGCCGGTAATTCACAGTGTAAGAAAAGGCCTATTTTATTCATGGCTAAAGAAAAAAGGGAAACTTGGTGGACAGCACAAAGTGCCAAGACTTTCTAATCGACGAAACTTTATAGAAGAGCTGCTTCAAGTATCAATTGATAATTCATAGAGAGAACGCTAAATCTTTCTGTCTACCACATAATCAATCATATTGATTAAAGACGTTTTATAAACAGAATCTTGGAAGTTCTCTAAAATTGCCAGCGCTTTCGATTTATAGTCTTGCATTTTTTTAGTAGTATATTCAATACCCCCACTTTTTTTAACAAAAGCAATTACTTCTTTCACCCGCTTTTTATCTTTATTGTGTTTCTTGACAGAATTTATAATCCAAGCTTTTTCTTTCGGAGTACAAGTGTTCAAAGTATAAATTAATGGCAATGTCATCTTCTGTTCTTTGATGTCTATGCCCGTTGGTTTTCCTATTTTTTGTTCAGAATAATCAAACAAATCGTCTTTTATTTGAAATGCCATTCCAATATACTGACCAAATTTTCTCATCTGTCTTATTATTTCTTGATTGGCCCCTACTGATGCTGCTCCTATCCCACAACAGGCAGCAATTAAAGAGGCTGTTTTTTGACGGATTATTTCATAATAAACATCTTCTGTGATATTTAACTTTCTAGCCTTTTCTATTTGTAGCAATTCCCCTTCGCTCATTTCTCGAACAGCATTAGAGATCAGTTTTAACAAATCGAAATCTTCATTATCAATTGACAACAACAATCCTTTAGATAATAGATAGTCACCCACCAAAACAGCAATTTTATTTTTCCATAATGCATTGATAGAAAAGAAACCTCTTCTTCGATTGCTATCGTCTACAATATCGTCATGAACAAGCGTAGCAGTATGAATTAATTCTACAATAGAGGCACCACGGTATGTTCGTAAATCAAAACCTCCATTAGAGACCATTTTAGCCACTAGAAAAACAAACATAGGTCTCATTTGTTTTCCTTTTCTCCGAACAATATAATAGGTGATTCTGTTGAGTAACGGAACTTTAGATATCATAGAATCTTTGAATTTTTCTTCAAAGAGTTCCATCTCTTTTTGAATGGGGTATTTTATGTCCTCAACAATCTTCATGAATACAACAAATTTACAAAATATATCTGGTAACGAAGTCTTATGATTTATTGGCTAATTGACCACAAGCAGCGTCAATATCTTTTCCTCTAGAACGACGAACATTTACAGTAATATTATGCATTTCTAGGCTTGAAATATACATCTGGATTGCTTTTGAACTTGCTTGTTGAAATGCATCGTCATCAATGGGGTTGTATTCTATTAAATTCACTTTACAAGGAATGTGATTACAAAAAGAAATTAATGCATTAACATCGTCTCTTTTATCATTGATTCCGTTCCAAACAACATATTCATAGGTTACATGACGATTTGTTTTTTCATACCAATAGATTAATGATTCTGCTAAATCTTTTAACGGGAAATTTTCATTAAAAGGCATGATGGTGGTTCGTACTTCATCAATTGCTGAATGCAAAGAAACAGCTAGGTTAAACTTGACTCCATCGTCCGCCATTTTTTTTATCATTTTTGGGACTCCAGAAGTCGATACAGTGATTCTTTTGGATGACATTCCCAGTCCTTCTGGCGATGTAATTTTATCAATTGATTTCATTACATTGGTATAGTTCATCAAGGGTTCTCCCATTCCCATAAAAACAATATTAGATAATTTGTGATTATGGTATAACTGACTTTGTTTATCGATGGCAACTACTTGGTCGTAAATTTCGTCGGGATGTAAGTTTCGCATTCTTTTTAGTCGAGAGGTCGCACAAAAACGACAATCTAAACTACACCCTACTTGACTTGAAACACAGGCTGTTGTTCTTTTTTCTGTAGGAATTAAAACAGATTCTACAATAAATCCATCATGCAACCGGATTCCATTTTTAATTGTCCCATCATTACTGCGCTGCATAGAGTCTACCTTAATGTGATTAATCACAAAATTAGCCTCCAACATATCACGAGTTTCCTTAGAAATATTGGTCATCTCACTAAATGTATGTAATGATTTGTTCCAGAGCCATTCATAGACTTGATTCCCACGAAACGCTTTATCTCCGTTCGTTACAAAAAACTCCCTTAGTTGTTCTTTAGATAAGGCGCGTATGTCTTTCTTTTTGGGCTTCATTGGTGGTGCTTGTGTGTATTTATGTCTAGTAACTTGTATTGAGGTACAAAAATACAAAACCTCATAGAATGACTATGAGGCTTCTTAATATCTCTTTTTAGTATCATTAAATGATTAACATCGCATCTCCATAGGTATGGAATTTATACCCTTCCTTTACAGCTACTTTATAGGCTTCCATTAAAAAATCGTACCCAGCAAATGCTGCGGCCATCATCATTAATGTAGATTTTGGCGAATGGAAATTGGTAATCATAGAGTTTGCAATACTAAATTCATAGGGTGGAAAAATAAATTTATTTGTCCAACCCTTATAGTTGTTTAATCTTGCACTTGCAGATACAGAAGATTCTACCGTTCTCATTACAGTAGTTCCTACGGCACAAATTCTTCTTTTATTTTCGATCGCATCATTAACAAGATTTGCACTCGCAGGTGGAATAATAATTTGCTCAGAATCGGTTTTGTGTTTTGATAAATCTTCTACTTCTACTGGGCTAAATGTTCCGAGGCCTACATGCAGTGTCATTTCTGCAAAATCTACTCCTTTAATTTCTAATCGTTTCAATAAATGCTTAGAAAAATGCAGTCCAGCAGTAGGAGCTGCAACAGCACCTTCATTCTTAGCAAAAATTGTTTGATAACGCTCTTCATCAGAAGTCTCTACCTCTCTTTTAATATGCTTTGGTAATGGAGTTTGTCCAAGCTCTAATAATTTGGCTCTAAAATTTTCATATTCACCATCAAACAAAAAACGAAGAGTTCGTCCTCTAGAAGTGGTATTATCAATTACCTCTGCAACCAAACTATCATCTTCTCCAAAAAATAATTTATTTCCTATTCTAATTTTTCTTGCAGGATCTACTAAAACATCCCATAATCTATTTTCGGCATTTAGTTCTCTTAACAAAAATACTTCTATCCTAGCCCCTGTTTTTTCTTTATTTCCAAACATTCTTGCCGGAAAAACTTTTGTATTATTTAACATCAAAACATCCCCTTCATCAAAATAATCGATCACATCTTTAAACATCTTGTGTTCTATTGTTTGCTCTTTCCGGTTCAATACCATTAGACGAGACTCGTCTCTATGCTCCGCCGGATACTCTGCTAATAATTCTTCTGGAAGTTCAAAATTAAAATTCGATAATTTCATATGTTAATTTTATGATGTTGATTTTATGAGAATGGCGGCAAATATACGACCTGTGAATAGGCGTTGTCAAGTGTTTAACGAATTAATTTATTTATTTAGACAAGATTCCCTTAAAAGACACGCGTTTGATTTAATAATATTACGCCAAAAAAGGGTTGGGATCGCTACACCAGCTGGAATCCAACTAGACGAAGATCTTCCCAAAAATTACGATACGATTTGGTCACTACATCAGCCTC
The DNA here is from genome assembly GCA_042091515.1 of Flavobacterium sp. Taxonomy (GTDB): domain Bacteria; phylum Bacteroidota; class Bacteroidia; order Flavobacteriales; family Flavobacteriaceae; genus Polaribacter. The sequence continues at coordinate 113,299 of JBELHH010000002.1, forward strand.
TAAAATCTTTATCGGAACTCTCATCCCTAGCGGAGCAAATGCCATGGCCATTCGATGGTCATTATAGGTTTCTATAGAAATATTTGGCTTTATATTGGCATTGCTTTTCAATGCTAAACTTTCATTTGTGACAGAAATATCTGCACCTAACTTTGTTAACTCTGTGTGTAGTGCTTCTAGCCGATCTGTCTCTTTAATTTTTAAGGTATGTAAGCCAGATAGCTCACAAGAAACCCCCAACCCAGCACATGTAACAGCAATTGTTTGAGCAATATCTGGTGCTTTGTTTAAATCTAAGCAAAGCGGTTTGCTCTTATGTTGGGTAATTTTTTTAAGTAAAATTGTGGTGTCTTCAAAAATTGTTTTAACACCAAAATGCTCATAAATAGTTGACAAAATAGAATCTCCTTGTAAGCTTTCTTTTTTGTAGGAAGACAATCTAATTTCTGATCCGAGTTCACTAAAAGCAATAATCGAATAAAAATACGATGCAGAACTCCAATCAGATTCTACCACTAAAGTCTTTTTGGATTCGTCTTTGTATGATTTTACTTGAATTCTATCCCCTTCAAAAAGGGTCTCTATTCCTACCCTATTTAATAAAGATAAGGTCATTTTTATATAAGGTATAGATGTAATTTCCCCTACTAGTCCTAAGGTGAGTCCCTCCGGTAAACTAGGAGCAATTAATAATAAGGCAGAAATATACTGACTACTAATATTTCCATCAATTTGCACCTCCTTTTTAGTTAATTTTTTTCCTATAATCTTTAATGGAGGATATCCTTCTTTTGCTACATAGGAAATATCAGCACCTAAATCTCTCAATGCCTCTACTAGAATTTGTATCGGTCGATTATGCATTCTTTCTGAACCAGATAAAACAACCGTTCTATTCTCTTTTGCAGCAAAAAAAGCAGTTAAAAATCGCATGGCCGTTCCCGCATGGCCAATATTTAGATCAGAATCTTCCGAAGTTAAAGCAAGTTGTAAGTGATGTGTGTCATCAGAATCTGATAGGTTGCTTATGGTTGTTCCAGAGAATAACTGCTGTAAAATCAATAATCGATTTGATTCACTCTTTGAGCCAGAGATAAAAACATTTTTTGTAATTAATTGTTTTTCAATACCTTTAACATACATATTCATAAATTATTATCTCTAATTTTAAATCACTAAATTTAGGCTCCAAAAACAAACCAACCATGAAAAAAATATTTTTTATCCTTCTTTGTGTTATTATTTCTGAAAACTACAAAGTTAACGCTCAAAAAACTTCTACCAAATATTCTGAAGATTATTATAAAGCCACCAAATGGCGAAATATTGGTCCACATAGAGGTGGAAGAAGTGCCGCTGTGACAGGCGTTGCTGGAAAGGCAAATTTATTTTATTTCGGTGCTACCGGTGGGGGTGTTTGGAGAACTACAGATGCCGGAAACAGTTGGGAGAATATTTCCGATGGTTTCTTTGGAGGATCTGTAGGCTCTGTGGCTGTTAGCGAATGGGACAATAATGTTATTTATGTAGGAAATGGAGAGAAAACAGTTCGTGGAAATGTCTCTTCAGGCGATGGGATTTGGAAGTCTGTAGATGCTGGTAAAACATGGAAACAGATGGGCTTAAAAAATGCTCGACATATTCCTAGAGTTCGTATCCATCCCAAAAACCCATCGATTGTTTATGCAGGAGTAATGGGAGATCTGTATAAATCTTCGGAGGATCGAGGTGTCTATAAATCGACAGATGGTGGAATTACATGGAATAAGAAATTATTTGCAAATAAAGATGCTGGTGTTGTTGATCTAATTATAGACCCTAACAATTCTAGAGTTTTATATGCTACCACTTGGAATGTTAGAAGAACACCGTATAGCTTGTCTAGTGGTGGAGACGGTTCTGCTCTCTGGAAAAGTACCGATGAAGGAGAAACATGGACTAATATTTCTTCCAATAAAGGATTACCAACAGGTCTCTGGGGCATCAGTGGTGTTACGGTTTCTCCTGTAAATTCTGATATTGTTTGGGCATTAATTGAAAATGAAAAAGGAGGTGTTTACAAATCTACAGATGCTGGTAAGACGTGGAAATTAATTAATAATGAGCGTAAATTACGTCAACGTGCTTGGTATTATACCAGACTATATGCAGATACACAAGATGAAAATATTCTTTATGTATTAAATGTTCGATATCACAAGTCTACCGACGGTGGAAAAACCTATAAAACGTTTAATGCACCCCATGGTGACCACCATGATTTATGGATTGCTCCAGAAGACAATCAACGAATGATTATTGGAGATGATGGTGGAGCACAGGTTTCTTTTGATGCTGGAGAAAATTGGTCTACCTATATGAACCAACCTACTTCTCAATTTTATAGAGTGACTACCGATAATCATTTTCCGTACAGAATCTATGGGGCACAACAAGATAATTCTACTGTGAGAATTGCCCATAGAACTCAAGGAAGATTTATTGGTGAATCTGATTGGGAATCTACCGCTGGAGGAGAAAGCGCTCATATTGCGATCGACCCAACCGATAACGATATTGTTTATGGAGGGAGTTACGGAGGATTGCTAACCAGAAAAAATCACAAAACAGGAGAAACTAGAGCAATTAATGTATGGCCAGATGACCCGATGGGTCATGGAGCAGAAGATTTTAAATATCGTTTTCAATGGAATTTTCCCATTATGTTCTCGCCAAATCAAAAAAATAAATTATATGCTGCCTCCAATCATTTGCATATGACTACCAACGAAGGTCAGTCTTGGGAAATTATCAGTCCAGATTTAACAAGAAATGATCCAACAACACTAGGACCCTCCGGCGGACCCATTACCAAAGACAATACTGGAGTAGAATATTATGCCACTATTTTTGCGGTGAGTGAGTCTAAAGAAGAAAATGGTGTCATCTGGACAGGCTCGGATGACGGGCTTGTGCATGTCACTAGAGATGGAGGTAAAAACTGGACCAATGTAACGCCTAAAAAAATGCCTGAATGGATGATGATCAATTGTATTGAAGTGGATCCTTTTACAAAAGGGGGTGCCTATATTGTTGGAACAAAGTATAAAACGGGAGACTATCTTCCTTATATCTACAAAACAGAAAACTACGGTGCTACTTGGAAAAAAATTACCAACGGCATTGGTAATGAAGACTTTACTCGTGCGTTGAGAGCCGACCCTAAGCGTAAAGGATTATTGTATGCTGGCACCGAGAGAGGCATGTATATTTCTTTTAATGACGGAGTAGATTGGCAGACGTTTCAATTAAATTTACCCATCGTTCCTATTACAGACTTAGCCATTAAAAACAATAACTTGATTGCGGCAACTCAAGGAAGGTCTTTTTGGATGATTGATGACCTAACCCCTATTCATCAACTTACAAAAAGCCTCATGAAAGAAAAGGTTATTTTATTTAAACCTCAAGACAGTTACAGAATGGGGGGTGGTAATGGAAGAACTTCTAAAACAGCCGGTACCAATCATCCCGGTGGTGTGGCCATCAACTATTATATTGAAGGTGATGCCGCAAATGAAGTGGTTTCTATTAATATCTATGATGAGCAAGATATGCTAATAAAAACCTTTAGTACTAAACCCAACAAAGACAACAAAGAAGCAGCATTAAATGTTGAAAAAGGACATAATATTTTTTATTGGGATATGATGTATCCTGGAGCTGAAAAAGTAAAAGGAATGATTCTGTGGTGGGCTTCTTTAAACGGCCCCATGGCACTCCCTGGAAATTACAAAGTGACTCTAACCGTAGGTGAAACCTCTACATCTCAAGACTTTACCATTTTAAAAAATCCTGTTTCTGAAACCTCTCTTCAAGATGCAACCGATCAGTTTACCTTTATTATGGATATTAATAAAAAGGTTACTGAAATTCACAAAGCGTTAAAAAATGTAAAAAAAGTAAGAGCACAAATAAACTCACTTAAAAAATCTATTAAAGACAAAGACAAGTATCAAGAATTGATTGATTATGCGAATGGTTTGGTGGATGAAATGACTACGATTGAAGAAACTTTATACCAAACAAAAAGTAGAAGCAACCAAGATCCTTTAAATTTCCCGATTCGTTTAAATAATAAATTAGCGCATTTAAATTCTTTAACCAGAATAGGAAGTTATGCCCCTACGAAGCAGGCGATTGATTTTAAAAATGAAATCACTAAAGAAATTGATAAAGAGCTATCGAAACTCTATCTGATCTTTAATAAAAAGGTAACCACTTTAAATAAAAAGGTACAAGAAAGTCAAATTGACTTTATTCAATTAGACTAGCATAAAAAAAGCGGCCTTTGGCCGCTTTTTTTATATTTACGTGCTGTTTATTTCATTTTTTTATTGGTCATATAAACGCCATAAACAAAACCAGCAATTAATTTACTTGAAAGAAAACGAATCCATTTTTGATTCTTAAAATGGCGGTCTGTAATGTCTCCCCAATTCCCAGCAATAAGATCTGAAAAGCTGTTAAAACACAAAGAAATAAGAGTAACAGAGACAAAAAAGATGGCTCCAATTTTTAAAACGTTTCTCCAAAAAAAAGCTCTTTTAATATTTGAGGATAATGCCATTTATCTTAGTTTTTTATTTTGATGATGCCGGTTGTGGTCGCGTTGCGTCTTTATGGCTAATTTTTTTTCAAACGCTTCTTGTAAGTTTACTCCTGTTTGATTTGCCAAACAGAAGACAACAAACATTACATCGGCCAATTCTTCCCCCAATTCTTTTCCTTTGTCAGATTCTTTTTCGGACTGCTCCCCATACCTTCTGGCAATAATTCTTGCTACCTCACCCACTTCTTCGGTAAGCTGAGCCATATTGGTTAGCTCATTAAAATACCGAACACCATGTTCTAGAATCCAATCGTCTACTTGTTGTTGTGCATTTTGTATGTTCATATTAAAACAAAGTTTGTAAGTGGTAAAGTTACAAAGTTTTTATACGACTAAGAATTCCATAAATAATGTTCAAAGGGTTTGTTCTTTTATATGTTTTATAAACTATCTACTCCTTGGAGGGTGTGCATTATATGTCATAATGATTTTAAATGAGTAAACACAGTAAGCATCCATTCAGGACACCACCTTGTTAGCTATGGTGTTTTTAGTTCAAGTTTTCAAGTTTCCCTCGATTTCGACACCTAAAAGCAAAAGGTCGGTTTAGTTTTATTTTATTTTTTATTTCGTTTTTTTGCGAGATGATTGCTTGACATTACTCACAACTTATATATCAGGGATTTTCGTTTCTTTTTCCATTACCCCAATATTAAGGCAACCTAAAGAATGGTTTGTTAGTTGTTTTTAAAATAGTTGGGACTTTTGGTAGCATAAAGTTACCATAAAATTTGCTCTTTTTTATAGGTATAAATACCTGTTTTTTAAATATTTGTAGGGTTTAACTCCAATAAGCACCCATTTAGGACACGACCCTTTTTAGTGGATGCAATAATCACGTGATTAATCACGTTATTAATCACGTGATTCTTTTTAATCTATTTTACAATGAGCAGAAGACCTTTAGAACAAAGAAATATTAGAAGTCTAACCAAAGCATCGGGTGTTCATTATGTCAGTAAGTCAAAGAACGTAAACAAAGTAGATGGAAAATTAATTCCTTCAACCTATTTATAATCATAAATAAGTAATACTCATTTAACCTTAATAATAACTTTACTTCGACAAGCTCAGTAACTATCTCATTTTTATATAATTCCCTTACTAGGGAAACATATTCATAAAAATATCTCGTTGAGAGCAGAGGAATAACTCATTATTATAAAGACGAATAAAAAACACCTTCAAAGGATTAATGAAAAACACTCACAGAATTTTAAGTGAGCGTTTTTTAATGTCACATAAGGATTATTCTATCTTTAATCTAATCCCTTTTGAATTACTAGAGAACTCTGGAGCATACATGCTTTGAATGGTTGTAATCCCATTGGAAAAGTTTCCACTATTATTGGCTCGAAAATCATACTCAAAAATATATGTGCCTTTTGGTAGTTCATCAAAGAAGAAATGCGTTGCGACATCTTTGGTGCTTTGATAATATCCTAAACCATCTTGCCATTTGTACATAGAAAGCACATCAATTGGTTCTAACCCAGAAGCTCTCATATCCTTTAGATGAACAAATTCCATATCATTTTTTGAGGTAATTTCTATACGAACCGTAATAAGGTCTCCAATTTTAATTGGAGTATCAAGTTTTATGGGGGTTAGCTTTTCACCACCATTTCCTACACTTTTTATAAAAAGTGATTTTTTAATAGATAATGGCGTATTTTTTGAAGAAATAATTTTATCTAAATCTTCAAAATACTGCCAATAAACACCCCCAAATCCTGTAACGCCACTTTTGTTTTGAATTTTTATTGATGCCATCTTGGAGTTAATTTCATTACTTTTCCAATTCACTTTTATATAACCAGTACCAGCTTCTTTTTTAACAGGTTCTAATTTTTTAGTTTTAATTTTTTCATCTCCAATCCTGATTACAGTATTATCTGTCACACTAAGCCAGTTATTACTCTGCATCAATAATGCATAGATAGCTTCTGTAGTAGCTTTGGTGGTATTCCATCTATTGGTTTGCTTGTTCCTCAACAGCCATTGTTTTAATTTATCTACTTTTTTAGTATCCTTTGAAATTTCTGTAAATGCTTCTATTAATAAAGCCTGTGTTTCTATTGGTGATTTGTACCAATACCAATTATTTGTATTCTCTTTCCAGAACCAGCCATTTTCATCACTCTGTATCGCTTGCTCTTCAAGAGCTTCAATAATGTTATTGGCTTCCTTTTTAAATCCATTTCTTTCCAGAATAAGAGCTATCATCCCTTTATTATAGAGTGATTGGGTCAGCCAAGAGGATTTACATTTTTCAACATATAAATTAACTATCTTGTTTGTCTTTTCAGATAATGGATGGCTTTTCAAGAAAAAATTTCTGGCATATAAATAATGAATAGTACTGTGGTTAAGGTTTACATCGGTAGAATCCTTTTGATACTTGATTCTATTTTTGTGATCATCTAGAAACTCATTATCCAAATAAGTAATTGCCTTTTTTAAAAGAGGCTTTAGCTTATAATCATTTTCGCTTTTAATATTTAGTTTTTGTAAATGCCCAATTCCTGCAACAATATGTCTTGTTATAAATGTATTCTCCCTTCCTCCAGCAAACCAAGGAAATCCTCCTGAAGGTAATTGTAACTGTTTTAGCATGGCGACAGCCTGTAGTTGTCCTTCTTGTACTTTTTGCGAATCAAATAACTCAGCCAATCTTGCTTTATTTTCTTGATCACTTTTTAAATCTCTAACCCAAGGAGATTCAGAAATAAGAACGGACTTTAAAGATTCATTTGCCTCAAGAGATGATTCTAATTGTTCGTTGACTTTCCAACTTTTAAATACATCTTCTATCTGAGGATTTTTAGTAAGAATATCTTCTGCCAATGCATTAGCATAGAATCTTGAGAAGGTTTGTTCCGCACATTCATAAGAAAACTCAATAAGATAAGGTAATGACTTTATAGCCAACCAAGCAGGGTTGGATGTATATTCCAATGTAAAGGAATGGCTCTTTAAGCTATTTGAAGTCGGTGTTTTTAATTTTTCAAACACAACTTCTTTCGCTGTTCCCTTTGGCAACCACAATGGTTTGGCTTCCGTAACCAAAGTTCTATTGGATAATACAGGCAATATATTAGCTTCTCCATCGCTATGGGTTCCTGACTTTGCAAGAATTTTGTACTCGATGGCAGGAATGCCTTCAGGGATTTGCATTTTCCAAGTCATCGAAGTATTTCCTTTTGAAGGAATTGTGAAATTTTGATTGGATTCTAATGGAATAATTGAAGTGGAAATAGGTTCTGATGTTACACCGTTAAACAATTGCAATAATGCTGTGCCAGATAGTGTTTCCTTTGTAAGGTTACTGATTTTGGTACTTAGATAGATCGTATCTTTTTCTCTCAAAAATCGTGGTGGATTAGGAATCACATTAATATCTTTCTGAGTAACCGCCGTTTTTTCTAATGCACCAACTTCAACTGATTTATTATGAGCCAGTAGCATGAGTCTCCATTTAGTCAAAGCTTGAGGAGAATCAAAACTAAAAATAACTTCCCCATTTTTATTGGTCTTTAAGTGTGGAAAGAAAAAGGCTGTTTCTTTCAAGTCACTTCGTACTTCCACTTGTGCAAGTGATTTCAATCCTTTTTTTGTAGTGATGATAACAACGCCATTCTTTGCTCTTACTCCATATAATGCGGTCGCACTAGCTCCTTTCAATACAGAGATATCCTCAATATCATTGGAAGCAAGTTGGGCACCAGCTGAATCCATTGGAACACCATCAATGATGAATAATGTCTGTTTATTGTTTGCAATACTGCTATTCCCACGAATGACTATTTGATTACCAGCTCCTGGAACGCCACTAGTCTGTGTAATATTCACTCCAGCCACTTTACCTTCTAGTTTTCTGGAAATATCCACAGAAACATCTTTAGCAGTTACAAAAGAAACCGAATATCCTAATGCTTTTTTCTCCCTTTTGATTCCCATAGCCATCACAACCACTTCATCTAAATGTGCTGAATCTTCTTCCAAAGCTACATTATATGTGCCAGATTTTGTTACAGATGCAATCATATTACTAAATCCTAAGTAGCTAAAGACCAATTCAGACCCAACTGGTGCATTAATGGAATAGAAGCCATCAAAATCTGTAGTTGTTCCAGTAGATGTCCCTTTTACAATGACATTGACACCCGGAAGTGGTAATCCGCTTTCGTCAGTTATAATTCCACTAATATTGCCCTCTATATAATTTGGATTTTTCTTTTTGGTAGCCAATGATGATAGGTATAACTTATTGTCATAATCAATCCCTCCAAAATTAAACCCAAACCATTGCAATTTGTGATAGTTCTTTAGAAATGAAAATACGGGACTGCTTTTAGGGTAATTGAAGAGGTCAAATGTAGTTGTTCCAAAAAAGTTATCACTTCGAACTCTTGGGGCGTAGGAGTAGTTATAGGTATTAAAGCCAATATCCGTTTTCCAATTATGTTCTTTGAATTGGTCAAGTGAAGTATCATACATAGAAGCTAATACTTCAGCTTCGGTATTTTTAGTATTGACATCCGTGATTTTGAAACTCCATGTTTCCTTTTGATCAGGGACTAATTTATTTCTAAAACTTAATGTTTCAATCTGCAACTCATTATCAACTTCGGGAAAGTTTACTGAAAATTGATCTCTATGCAGACTATTGTACTTCACAAAAAACAAATTGAAATCCAGTTTGTTTTTATAGGATTGTTTTACAGGAACTTTTAGAAGTGAACTTCCATTTTTAATAGTTATAATCTCTTTTAATACAGACTTCCCTTTATAGAAAGCTTCAACATTAACATTAAGTGTCTCGCAAGATGTCTTTAATTGAATAGCAACAAAGCCATCAGCTTTAAAATTGGAATTAGAAATTTTATATGTGAAGAGTTTATTGTTAGGTAGTTTTTGGTCTCTCAATTGAAATACTTCAAACTGTTTTTTAACGGAAACTGTGTCTTTAAAAATATCTACTGCTTTTGCTTCCAGAACATACGTCCCAGATTCCCAATTGGAAATATCTTTTAATGCTACTGCTGTAGCATCAGTAATTTTTTTCTTTTCAGAAAATATGAGTTTCCCTTTTTTCCAATGTTTCTTTAAATCGTTACTGTCATATACTTCGTGAGGAAACAATTCGGTAAACTTTTCTTTGGATAGATATAGCAGTTCTACGACTTCCCAAGGCTTTTTACGAAGTAAACGTTCAGGACTTTGTAATTTATAAATGGAAAAAGACACCTGTGCTGAAATAGGTTGATCGTTGAGGTTGTTGGCTTCAAAGATTACTTCTTGTGGCTTAGTTCCATCCCAAGTATTAGAAGTTGTTACATCTAATTGTATGTTATGAAAACCCACTTTGATGGTTTTTGAAGCACTTCTGGTTTCGCCATTAGTATCAGTAACATCCGTTTTAACTGTATATAGAAATATAGGTTTTGTTGTTTTATTGGTGAGCGAGTCTGGCACTGCAATAAAATCAATTTCAAAAACGCCTTTACCGTTCGTAATTGTATTTCCTGTTTTTATGATTTGTGAATTTCCACCATAATAACCGTTTTTCCAGTAAGGCTGTAATTCTCTGGAAATAGAATAAGTTACTTTGGCATCAGAGATGGAATTTCCTAAAAATGCTTTTGCCAATCCTGAAACTTTAATACTGTCATTTATTTTATAATTTTCAGTCACAGCATCAAAGGTGACTTCAAATTTTGGACGCTTATATTCTTCTACAGAAAAATAGACTTCAACAGACTCAAAATCATCAATTCTATCGAAATAGGTTTCATCATCAGATTCATAATCTTCATCCATTTCTATTGAGAATTCTCCTGTTAGTACATTGCTTGGGATTTTAAATTCCCCACTCACAGAGCCAAACTCGTTAGTCTTTAATCTTAATTCTTTAAGTTCTTCATTATTGGCATCGTATATAGTAATGGATACATAAGTATTGGCAACAACTTTAGAAGCTCCTTTTTTCTTTTCAACCAAAAGACCTTTAAAATACATGGTCTGCCCTGGGCGATAAATGCTCCTATCCAGATACAAGAACATTTTGGCTAAGCGTTCATCATCTTCATCTTCATTTTTATATAATCTTTGCAAATAGTAATTGTCATTGGTTAGTGTATCCCCTTGATAGGTAGCCATCAATCGAAGATTATTGTGATATTTTTTATCTTTTTTTATAGAGAATTCACCTTTAGCGTTCGTTGTTCCATTACGATTGAATCCTTTTGAATTGGTAACAGAGATTGTAACATTTTTGACAGGAGTTCCATTTTCTCTGTCTAGCAATTTTGTCACTAAACGCTTATCTTTATTAATACTTATCATCGAAAGCTTAGTAGCTGTAACCACACTATGGCTAAATACATCATCCACTGATTCTGCCTTTAACTTATTGGATGCTACGATTAGGTAATGTCCTTTATTAAGTTTAGATAAGTCAATTTCAGTAGTGTATTTATAAAAATTCTTTTGAGCTTGGAGTTTATAAAATCTACTTAGAGTAGGGTCATTTTTTTTAACGATTTCAAGAGCAACGCTATCCTTTTTGTATGAATATAGGTTTTCAAATTGTTCAAATGGGATTTTATATACTGACATATATAAACTATCGACACTCTTAAAAGTAACTTTTGCTAAAAAGGGTTTGTCAGGTATGACATAGCGTTCTGTTTGAATAGCAATAGTCTGTTCTTCGATTTTGTTTTTCAGTATGGTGCATAAAAGTCCGCCATCGGAATTTGGATATTTTTCAAGAACTCTATTACAAATTCCTAAAGTTTTGATTCGATAGTCTTTTAGTTCAGGGTCATTTTTAGCATTGTACTTTTTGCTGGATTCAAAATAGGAATTGGCGATCTGGTAATCAATTGAAGCAGAAGCTTCATGATTGCTGTAACGACTCGATAATTCTTTTAAAGCTTTTAAATAGAGTTCCTTTTTATTTTCAATGGTGGCTTGTTTTTTTGAAAATTGTAATCGGGCAAGCACAACATCTATATATGCAATGATGTCCTTATCTATATGAAATTGTTCTAATTGTTGGTATAGTCTTAATACATTTCTATTAGATAGAATGCTATCTGTTGTAAAGAAAGGTTCTTTTGTAAATTCATTCGTGGATTCAAAAACAACAGGATTATTAATGTAAAAACGGTCTTTAGGTCGTTTTACATACCATTTATCTTGTGCATAAAATTCCAAAGCTCGGTGAGCAAGAAAGTCATATAAAGTAGGTCGGAAACGGTGTGATGTTCTGCTATTCGTTAAAATGGATTGAAAATCCTTGATAGACTGCTTTTTTAAATCTTTCGATTTTGAAAGCGATTTTTCATAGTGGTGTGTAATTTGAATAATGAATGTATTGATATCCCATTTTTTAAATTCATTGGAGACTAAAGGAAAATCAAGTTTTGTCCGCTTACGAATTTTATAACGATTCTTTTGTAAATATTGATTGAGGTAACTTGCGTATACAGATTCTAAAAGTGCATCTGTTGGAAAATTAGAGGTGTTGATTGTAGTTTCTAATTCTGCGATAATCTTTTGTTGTGCATCTTCTTGCAACAGTAAAGCAAACTTGGATTTGTAGATAAACCCTTTTACAATTTGGTTACTTTGATTAGATCGTTTTGCCTTTCTTAAAATCTTATCTATGTTTTCATTGGCACTTTTGAATTTACCTTCCAGTTCTAATGTCTCAACTTCTTTCCATAGTTTCTCATATTTATTTTGAGAATTGGAAAATTGAATACCAATTATGAATAGGATTAATAATAGTGTTTTTTTCATGATGATTAATTTTCCTCTAAGAAATAAATTTAGCTTGTCAATAAAAACTTAAAGTTAGTGAATGTATACTTTGGATGAGTGTGAAGGGTCGATTTATATAAAAATACCTACTTGAGATAGTGAGCGTTTTTGTATTATTAAAGTTCATTTTGTTAATTAAATCTTTTGTTTTTCCCATATCAGTTATCATAAATTCTAACATTTCAGAACGTTTTAATTTAGTTTTTTTAGAATACAAATCTTTCCTTATTTGTAATAAAAATTCACTAATTAATGCAATTAGTCTATTTCCATATTCGGGCGTATTTTCTCCGTTTTCATCTTTATAGTTCTTTGAATGAAAGAATGTTTGCATTATTTTATTAAAGATTCTAATTGCTTCATCAGAGCCAAAAGTTGTTAAATCAAATACGCCTTCTTTCCTTTCTTTGCTAAATATAATTCCCAAAAACACCCAAATGCCAATAGGGAGTTTGCTATGATACCTGCATATCGGGATAAAAAACTCTGGTTCTCTAAAATAGCATTACTATCTAATTCATAAATATTATGTCCTATGAGGAATAATGCTACATACATAATAACCATAAGGATAGCTCTTCGCTTATTAAAAAGTGCTTCCATTATTGACAAGCTTGTGAAAGATTATAACTTCCTATAATAAATGCTGCTGCAAATACAGCCGCACCTATTGGTGTAGCAACTAAAAATGCTCCTCCAAAAGTAATTGCTAACCCTAAAGCTGAACTCCCACAGCTTCCACCTTCAAATGTTTCCATCTGGTTTAAATCTAATGATTTCATAATAAAATAATTTTAAGTTACACCATTCATATTTAGTTGAATTTTAGAAACTGTGAATGGTTTATTTATCAATTTCTAAAACGTTAATTTCTCGGGTAATGCTATAGCCTTCCTGTAAACTCCAACCCAAGCCAACCCAAGAAGCCTCTTGGGCAACTTGTACGCCCGAAGTATTGTATTTTGCAGCAATAGGAATCGAAAGTCCTTCAAAATCTAACTGATAAATAGGCACAGTAATATTGGCCGTTCCGTTGTATTGATTTACAGGAATGTCTCCAAACTTTTCAAGATTGGCAACGTCTGGATTATTGGGAAGTAATTCCGTTGTAAATGTAGAGGGAGTGTTTTCTTGCCCTACTAACAGAGGGTAACAACCCATTAAACAAATAACAAATAGTATTTTTTTCATAACAGTACATTTTTTTTAATATGAATAATTTAATTTTTAGTGTAAAAAAGTCATAAAATGTATGCCAACCCAAAAATTGCAGTAAGGGACTATTGGGACTGTCAGGCGCTGATGGCCCGATATAAAATGTGGTGAAATTGCTCAATTTTTGGGGGTTCATTTTACAATATTTACCTTAAAGTTAGAAAAAAAAAAAAAACTTCCAAAAAAAAATGGTTTTTTTAACAAATAAAATTATAGGTTTTAAAATAGAAGTAATTTCCTATAAATGAACATACTACCTCCTAAAAATAATGTTCTAACGATGGAGATCCTTCCTTTTTTAGGAGCGTTTATCTACGCTTGTCTTTGTAAGAATCATTTTTAAAAAATGAGCTCGATCAATTTCTCTCGCGCCCAAGCTTGCTAAATGCGATGTGTAGACCTGACAATCTATAAGCTTGTATTTATTAGATTGAACTAAGTGAATAAATGCAACTTTGGAGGCATTAGAAACTTTTGAAAACATACTTTCTCCACAAAAGATAGCATCAACTTCTACGCCATACAATCCTCCTACCAATTCTTTTTTAGTGGAGGCATTACCATCACTCTCGTTGGGAAGTTTCCATATTTCTACAGATTTTGCCTTGCCAGCCTTGTGAAGGTCTATATAGGCTTGTTTCATCTCATCAGTAATCCACGTACCTTCTTCTCCGCCTTCGTATTTTCTGTTGATATGCTTACATTGATGGATCACCTCTTCAAAAGCTTGGTTTTCAGTAATTGTAAAGGTTCCTTTCCTTAAAACTTGCTTCATCGATTTGGAGATTTTTAATTCCTTCGGAAATAACACCATTCGTTGTAACGGACAATGCCATAAAATTGGAGATTGCTCAGAATACCATGGGAAAATCCCTCTCGTGTATGCATATATCAATCGCTCTGGAGATAAATCGCCTCCAATGGCAATAATCCCCTCAACAGAGGTTGCTTCGTAGGGCGGAAATTCTATTTTTTCTGAAAGCCACATCATTTTCTAAAAGAGATTAAAATAACAACAGTCCGATACAATAAATAACACTCCCTACAAGCATAGCAAGTAAGGAATAGGGTAAAATTTCTTTTGCTTGTAACTTTGTGATACCCAAAAGAGGCAACGCCCAAAAGGGTTGCAACATATTGGTTACTTGATCTCCATAGGCTAAAGCCATAACAGCCTTTGGTAACGGAACCCCCAATTGCAAGGCCGATTCTATAATAATGGGCCCCTGAATAACCCATTGTCCGCCGCCACTGGGCACAAAAATATTGACCAACCCTGCACTAAAAAAAGTAAAAATAGGCAAGGTGTTTACCGTAGAAATGGAGGTAAATACATTAGATATCTGACTTACCATCCCGCTATGACTCATAATTCCCATAATTCCAAAGTACAAAGGGAATTGTATTAAAATTCCAGAAATATCAGTAATAGATTCTCTTACTGCATTGGTAAAATTTTTAACACTTCCATGCAATATAATACCCAATCCTAGCATTAAAAAATTAATTAGGTTGGGGGTAATTTTTAACGCGTTGATGTCTTCAAAATATCGATATAAAAACGCTGCAATGATGAGAATTCCAAAAATAAGTGCTACTGTTTTTGAACTGTCTAGAGACCCCTTTTCTCTTTCTTCTTTATTCATCTGATATTCGGGCAATCTTATTTTTGTTGGTGAAGATCTTCTTCCAAGCACATAAAACAAACCAGTGATTGAAAGCATTACCGCTAAAAAGATAAGAATATTAGAAAGGCTAAATATAGTCTGACTGTAGTCTATGACCTCTGGAATTTGAGCAATTAATTCGGGAGGAGAGTTTGTAGTCATTATACTTGCTATATGACCACTCTCATTAATTTTGATGGGTGCTGATCCTGAAATTCCTCCATGCCAAACCATCAGTCCTGAATAACCTGCTGCACCAATAATTGGATACTGCAATGGGATGTTATTTTTTTGAGCATGTTCTGCTACTTTTCTTGCTAATAATGCTCCAAAAACAAGCCCTAAGCCCCAATTAAAAAAAGCAACAAGCATGGTTAAAGAAGATACAATTGCAGCGCTTGTAGCTGTATCCTTACAATATTGTGTGAGGTGTAAAATTATTCTGCTTGCCGGTTTGCTTAAAACCAACACATGGCCTAACACTAAAATTAACATCATCTGATAGGCAAATTCTAATAGTGAAGTAGACCAAATTCCTTGTTCCCAAAACTGCAATATATCAAGAACATATTCTAAGCTATTCTTATTTTTTGGTTGTGTAAATAGCCATGCAAGAACCATGGTTAGAAAAGTTAATAGAATGGCAATTGTAAAGGGTGATGGTAGGTATTTTTTAAAAATATTCTCAATTGATTTGGTGAAATTCATCTTCTCTATTTGATCACTAAAGTATAAAGAAAAGTTAATTATTTGAATTTCTATTCCAAGAGAGTTATTTCCTGCTTACTTTTGTATATAATTTTTTTTCAGAAGCTGTGAAAACAAAAATTAAAAAAAAATCTAGGTTAAAACTACTTCACCAGTATTATAAATATACAGGGTTTTATACCTTTATATGGAAAAGTTTAAAAAAAACGATCCTCCCAATTATTTTTATTATTGTTGGTCTTTATTTTTTTAATAGGTATGTTTTTACACTCGATGACGGATTGGTGCTATTAACAAAAACATTCTCACGAATTGGGGTGCTCATCACATTTTTTATTTCTGAAACATTCTTGGGGTTAATTCCTCCAGAAATTTTTATCGCCTGGTCTAAAAAAACAGCTTCGCCTATTGGCAACCTTTCTATATTAGCTTTCTTGTCTTATGTTGGTGGAATTTTATCTTACTTTATTGGTAAAAGCATTCTTACCATTAAACCTGTTAAGAATTTCTTAGAACTAAAAATGGCCAAACATCTTAAAAACACTAGTAAATGGGGTGGTTTTTTAATTCTTGTTGGTGCTTTATTACCTGTTCCGTTTTCAATAACATGTATGGCTGCTGGAATGATTAAATATCCTTTTAAAGGGGTGGTTTTATTCGGATTATTTCGATTTGCTCGTTTTGCCTTGTATGCCTGGGCTATATTTAATGTAGTTGCCTAAAGAAGGATTACAATAACCAATATTTAAAGAGCTATCTTTATGGCATGGGATTAACAAATAATGATATTTTTAAAAAACTACGCGTTGCTCACAAACTCCGTGATAATGATATTGTAGATATCTGTAAACTAGTAGATTTTAAGGTTAGTAAAAGCGAACTAGGAGCCTTCTTTAGAAAAGAAGATCATCCAAAATATATGGAGTGTGGAGATCAGATGTTACGCAATTTTTTAAATGGCTTAATCATCCACCTTCGCGGACCAATGCCTCCAAAAAATAAATAAAACAACACAAGTCGTTTATTCTTTTGTACTATTTTTTTTAAAATCCTCTACAACATTATCAATAACCTCATCAATTCTTTTTGGGTCAGCGTCGTACTGAATTTCAAAGGTTTTTTTATCTGGAAACTGCTCAATCATGACAGTAGTCGATGGGAAAGCAAAATCTACTCCTAAGGCTTTTGCTAATTTTACAATGGCCATATGAATCTGATGTTTTGTTTGCTGTTCTTTAGACCATGCTAAACTTTTTAAATACATATTCATTAAAATTAACAGCGCAGAGTCGCCAAATCCTGTAAATTCTACATTATAAGAATCTGATTTAGTATCGGGATGTGCCTTTATAATTTCTCTCACTCCTTTTACAAAAGCTTCTATTAACTCTGGCGGAGTATCGTATCGCAAGCCAAGGTGGGTTTGATAACGTCTATATAATCGTAAACCACTATTATTTATCACTATTTCAGATAATGTACTATTTGGAATTTGAAAAATAGTGGTGTCTACAGCTCTAATTCTTGAAGATCTAAACCCTACTTCTTCTACAGTTCCTTCAACTTCACCTGCAGAAATCCAATCGCCAATATGAAAAGGTTTATCGATAAAAATCATCACCGTTCCAATAAGGTTTTTAACGGTATCTTGAGAGGCAAATGCAACTGCTAATCCACCGATAGAAGCACCTGCTAAAATGGTTGTTGGATCGACTCCAAATAAAAATAGCAGTTTAAAAACACCACCGATAATGATGAGTACGGTCGTAAAGTTCCTTAATATTGGTGTTAACTGATCGTCTAATTTGTTGTTTGTTTTTTCAGTGTACTTTGATAATAAATAGGTTAACACATGAGATAACTTCAAAAACACATAGATCCAAAAAATTGTGGAAACGATATTGACAGCTAAAAACAACCATCGATTAATTTCTAATCCTAATTGAAGAGATGGTAGGGTTTTATCAATTAACCAAACAGCAATAAGTAAACTAATTGGATGCGCTAATTTTTTTAAGGTACTATTAATCTCACTATTTTTATTTTTGGTGAACTTATAGAGTATTCGTTTTAAAAATACATACGCCAATAGTTTAGAAATTATAAATGTCAAAATAGACAATAAAATCAATATGATAAATGCAATATATTGCCATACTTTGATAGCGAATATTATTCTATTGCCAGCAACAGGAACAAGATTCTGAATCTTATTAATGTACCAAGGGAAAATTTCTGCATACAATTGATCTATATTTTCGATAGTCTCAGAAGAATAATACCAAGAATCTTCCTTCTTTTCGACAGATATTAGCGGCATTCTTTCAGGAAATAAAACAAATTTTTGCTGTATTAAAAAGGATGTACTATCTGTGTACATAGAATCGTTTGAAATGGTATTAAAATCGATTTTTAGTCCTTTTCCATCTAAAATTCTCTTAATTTTAATAGCAACCTCTTCTGCTTTTTTTTCATCTAAACCATCAATAGTTTTTGCAGATTTTTTTGGCTGATATGAGGAGTTTTGTAGAAAATAAAAATGAGTATAAACTGTTGCTCTTGGATTAGACAGGTCTACTTTTGGTGTTTTCTGCCCAAACGCTAACGAGGAGATCAAAAGAAATAAAAACAGGATATTTTTCATATTCAAGGATATTAAAAGAAGTCCAAATTTAACCCTTTTCTGTTTTGGTACCCAAAAAAGTATACATAAAACTTATTATGACATGTAAAATAGTAAAAAATCACTCGCCTTACAGTCTCTTTTAAGAGTAAATAATGTTGCTTTTTATTCTTTAAACCAACTAGAATATGTTACATAATTATTGGCGATTCTATCTATCTCACCAGAAATCATCTCTTGAGAAACATCTTTTATTTTTTTGGCAGGAACTCCTGCGTATATACTACCACTTTCTACTCGAGTATTTTTTGGAACTACTGCACCGGCTGCAATAATAGAATTGCTTTCTACCACACAATCGTCCATGACAATACTCCCCATTCCTATGAGTACATTGTTATGAATTGTACAGCCATGAACAATCGCATTGTGTCCTATCGATACATTATTTCCAATGGTCGTAGGTGATTTTTGATAGGTAGCATGGATCACTGCTCCGTCTTGAATATTTACTCTATTGCCTATTTTTATAAAGTGAACATCTCCTCTAATAACCGCATTGAACCATACACTACATTCTTTTCCAATGGTAACTTCTCCTACAATTGTTGCATTGTCTGCAATGTAACAATCGTCTGAAATCTGTGGGTATTTTCCTTTAACAGGTTGTATAATTTTCATCTTACTAATTTATTTGAAATATGACAATAAGGTTCCTTTTTTAGCAGAAGATACTAAAATTTCTTTTCCATTAGATACAACAACACTTCCTCCTTTGCCTTTTTTATATTTTGTAATGGCACTAATATTTACTAAATATGATTTATGAATTCTAACAAAATTGTAGGGTTTTAATATCTCTTCAAAGTGCTTTAGGGTTTTACTTACTAATTTTTTAGTGTTTTCGAAGTGAATTTCCGTATAATTATCATCTGCTTTACAAAAGATGATTTCGGTTACATCTACTACCTCAAAACCATCTTGTTGAGGGATGGTAATCTTCCCAGAAACTGATGATACTTTAGGGAATCGTATTTTATTTTGTAGTTCATTCTCTTTTTCTTTTATCTCTGTAACGATATTCACTGCTTTTATTAATTCATCTATAGAAATTGGTTTTAATAAATAATAGGAAGCATCATTATTTAAAGCCTCAATCGCATAATGATCATAAGCGGTTACAAACACTATTTCAAACCTTCTATCCTCTATTTTTTCCAACAGATCAAAAGCATTACCAAATGGCATTTCTACATCCAAAAAAACTAGGTCTAATTCATTATTTCCAATAAGCTCAGCGGCTTCATTAATGGTACTTGCTTCGCCTATCAAATCTACATTTGGACAATATTTAGCAATATATGACCTTAAAATATCTCTGCTAATAGCCTCGTCCTCTACAATAATTGCGCTTATTTTCATCCTTAATTTTTCTTTAAAATTAACACCACTTTTGTTCCTGATCCATCTTTATTAACATCAGAAACCTGAACGCTAATTCTATCTCGATACATATTGTTTAAAATCTCTATTCTTTTTTGGATGGTGCTTAACCCCTTCGATTTTTGTTTACGTTGATTTTTTGTTTTTAATTCCTTCGATTTTTTTCTTCCTACCCCGTTGTCTTTAATAAGGACCGAAATGGAGTCTGAAGAGATCTTTGTGACCATAATCTCTAATGTTCCTTTTGTCTCCTTATATCGCAAACCATGCCAAATGGCATTTTCTATATAGGGCTGCAATAACATTGGTGGAATAGAAAAATCGTCTACCTGAATTGACTCATCTACAGAGATTGTGTAATCGAATTTTTCTTTAAATCTGTTGTGTTCTAATTTTACATACAACTCTAACAAAGCTATCTCTTTAGAAAAAGGAATAAAGTCTTCATCTGAATTTTCTAAAACAGAACGCATTAAAACAGAAAATTCTGATAAATAACGATTGGCATTTCTTTCGTCATTTACAGCTATAAAACTATTTACAGAGTTTAATGCATTAAAAATAAAATGTGGGTTCATTTGAGACCGCATCGATTTTAAAGCCAATAAATTATTTGCCAATTTTTGTTGTTTATTACTTTTGAATAAGGTAATAGCGAGTACAAATAAGAGCAACATCCCTCCCAATAAAGAATAAATAACGAGTTGCTGAGTTTTATTTTGCTGTTCAACTAACTGCTGATCTTTTAGTGCTAGACTTATTTTACTATCATGTAAAGCCTTGTTTTTTTCTAAACTGGCAATTCTATTCTGGTTTTCTGAAATCCGTTTAGAGAATCTTTTTGTAAATGCTATTTCTTGTTCTTTTCTAACATACAAGCTATCTACCAAACTCACATACTCTTGATAACTTTGTAATGCCTTATCATATTCGCCAACATTTGCATATACTTCTGATAATTTTCGGGTTGCATCTTTTTTAACTACCAAATCTTTTTCAGTAGCGGCATCTTTAATACTCTTTTTTAAAAATGGTATTGCTTTTTTATAGGATTCTTTTTCAACCAAAGCTCTCCCAATTTTATAGTTAATAGACTGAGAATTAATAACACTTCGATCGTAAGACTGAAAAGCGACCGTATCTTTATTTTTTATAAAGACTTCTTTACCCAAGCTTTTTTGAGACATCGTAGGTCTTTTATTCTCGAAGGTGTCATCCCTCTTTTTTGATTTTGATTTTGATTTTGATTTTCTAATTGCATGCTCGATCTTATTAGTTTCTTGCAATGCTTTTTTTCTTAAATGGATCTCTTTATCAAACTGCTGAGTTTTATTAAAATAGTTGGCTACTTTTTCTTTTTCTTCTAAAGATCGAAACGGACTTTCTTTTGAGGCAAGATCTAACGATAGATTAAATAGGGTATTGGCTTGCGTTAAATCTCCTTCAGCCGCTGATAAATTAGCCAATTTAGATTGTAAATCGGTTATTTTAGATACAATTAAATTCTTCTCTGCAATTGCAATTCCTTTGTTATATTCTGTTCTGGCCTTAATAAATTCTTTTTTATTTAAATAGACATCCCCTAGTAGTTCATAGACTAATATTTTATCATAAAACCCTAGTTTCTGAATTTTAATTTTTAATAAAAAAGACAAGGCTTGATCATCGTTAGCTGAGGCAAAAAAAGCGTTTGCTATTTGTAATTTTATTGCTTCTTTGTTCTTACTTTGCAAGGATGTTTTATAACTAGAAATTGCTAAATCGTACTGATTCCATTGCATATAAATAGCTCCTAATAATTGATAAATTGCTGCTTCTTGCTCTGCTGAGTTTTCTTGCTTTAAGAGCTTTTCTATATAGGAGATACTTTTATCTATATTCTTATCTTTATAATAGGTGGCTGAATCTAGGTTTTGAAGAAAAAAATTATTGGTCTTTTTTATAGTACGATACGGTGTTGTTTTTTTTACATATTTTGAAGAACTAAATCCTTTAACTTTAATGGTTACATCGTCTTTAGTGGTAATCATATAATACACCGTTTTAAAAGCAGGATGCTCTACAATTAATTGTTGACCAATCATTGCTTCTACTAAATAACGATCCTTTGTAAAACGATAGGCATAATGGATTCCATTAATAGAAACTGTTGCATTTTCAATTGACTTGTTGGTTTCTTGGTCTATTACTTGAACCTCTAATATAAATTTAGTTGCATTCTTTTCAATCATCTCTTGAGAAGAGGCAACCACTGTTACTAGGAATAACACAACTAAGAAGAGTTTCTTTTTTTGTTTCATATAAGGTTCTACCAAGATTCATTTTTGTTTCTGTTGTAAACATACTGACAAAAAATGGTTCATAAAAACGAGAAATTACGATTAACTACCTGTATCCTTAATAAATTTCCTCATTTACGTAGTCATTGTGGTTCTTTACTCATTGATATGGGGTATTGACTCATTACTGGTTTTTTTTTTAAAAAGTTGGCCTTACTATTGTATATGCATTACCATAAATAACAACCGTCTAATTTATTAAAAACAAGATATATGAACACTCACATATTACGCCGAATTACCTTATTATTCTTAGGACTTAGTTTAACTTCGTTGGCTTCAAACCCTTCTATTGATACAAAAAAAACACAAACGATTAAAGTTGCCTTACTTTTAGATACAAGCAATAGTATGGATGGATTAATTAACCAGGCAAAAGCTCAACTTTGGGAAATTGTAAATGAACTGTCCTATGCTAAATATGGAATTCAAAAACCAACCTTAGAAATTGCTCTTTATGAATATGGAAATGATCAGCTAGAATCATCCGATGGTTTTATAAGACAGGTACTGCCCTTTAATAGTGACTTAGATGAAATCTCAGAAAAATTATTTTCGCTAACAACTAATGGAGGAAGTGAATTTTGTGGTCAAGTGATTCGTTCTTCATTAAAAGAGCTCGAATGGGGAGAAAATGCCAATGATCTCCGATTAATTTTTATTGCTGGAAATGAACCTTTTACACAAGGAAGAATTAATTATAAAGAGGCGATCGCAGACGCTAAAGAAAAAGATGTTATTATCAATACCATTTTTTGCGGAAATTATGCACAAGGTATTTCTGGAATGTGGAAAGACGGTGCCAGTTTAGGGGGTGGAGATTATATGACAATCAATCAAAATAAAAAAGTAATTTATGTGAATACTCCTTTTGATAATGATATTATTATTCTAAATAAAAAGCTTAATAAAACCTATATTTTTTATGGAAATAATGGGGCTTATCAATATCAAAAACAAGCCATGCAAGATAAAAATGCCACCACGCTTTCAGAGTCGGTGAGTGTAGGGAGAGCAATTAGTAAGAGCAAACGTTTTTATAATAACTCTTCTTGGGATTTGGTTGATAAATCTGAGAATGAGGAAATAAATTATTCTAATATTAAACGTGCTACCCTTCCTAAAGAATTGAGAAAAATGTCTAATTATGCCTTAAAGAAACATGTTGAAGCTCTAAGGAAAGAGAGAATGCTCATTAAAGAAAAAATAAACGAGTTCGATAAAAAAAGAAGAGACTACCTCTCAAAAAAGAAACGAGAATCATCACAAAAAGATGCGCTAGAGAGTGTGATTATAAAAGCAATAAAAAAACAAGCGTTGAAAAAGAATTATCAATGGTAAATGAGTGGGTTTTAGAATAGTATTGGTTTGAATTCGTGGAGACTAGATATTGTTTTCACGAGTTCTTATTTTACAATCAATCGTTGATCTATAGAAAGAGTATTACTCCTTAAATTATTTTTTTGTTTTAACAATTCAACCGTAGTATTAAATTTTTTTGCAATCGAATACAACGTATCTCCTTTTTTTACCTGGTAGAATGTATGTGGTGATTTTTTTAAAATAGATTTATTTTTTTGAGAGGCCGGATTTTGTCCTCTTTTGGTTCTTTTTAGTTCTTTTTTGGTCACCTTATCAAATTCATACAATCGATAGTCTTCAATAATTTTAATTAGTTTTTTAGGATATTTTTTATCCGTAGCATATCCTGCTTTTTTTAAGCCTTTAGCCCACCCTTTATAATCAGATTTCCGAAGCTTAAATAAGGCTGCATAACGTCTTCTTCCGCTTAAAAATTCTGAATGGTCTTTATAGGAAGTAAGAACATATTTATACTTTCTAAAGCATTCTCCTTTTTCATCATCATCATGATAGACTCTTTCTCCTTGCCAACCTGTATGACATTTTATCCCAAAATGATTATTCGATTTTGAAGCTAATTGGCTTCTTCCATTTCCAGATTCTAGAATGCCTTGTGCTAGTGTTATACTAGCTGGAATCTCATATTTATGCATTTCTAAGACAGCTAACGGGGCGTATTTTTTAATGTATTTAAGTGTGTATTTATTTAACGATGTGTTTCTTTTCTCTAATTTTTTTATATGTTGTGCTTGTTTAACAGAGGGTAATTTAATTTCTACAAGCGTTTCTTTTTTTTGTCTTTTGGTCGTTATTTTCTTACTCGAGCTACAACTGGCAAAAAACAATGCCAAAAACAATACACTACATAATTTACTCTTCATTTAACGTATTTTAAACTCGTTTTGATTCTCTTTTAGTCGTTGATTAAACCCCTCAATACCTTGGATACCCCCCGTATGAATAACAAGTACTTTACTGTTTTTGGGGAATTTATTTTTTTTAATCATGTCTACAATCCCGTACATCATTTTTCCTGTATAAATAGGATCTAAAGGAATTGATGTTTCTTTTTTAAATTGGTTTATAAAATAAATCAATTCTTGAGTATACTTTCCGTATCCGCCGAAATGATAGTTAGTGACTAACTCCCAATTTATTTGGCTGTTGGAATATTGTTGGATTTCTTTTTTTAAAAAATCACCTTTTAACGCTGGAAATCCCAAAATTTTTTGATGATTTTTCGCTTTATTAATAATTCCAGCAATGGTTCCTCCAGTACCCACACAAGAACAAATATAATCAAACTCCCTGTCTTCTGGTGTTAAAATCTCTTCACAGCCCTTCACTGCTAATTCATTCGTTCCTCCTTCTGGTATGCAATAAAAATCGCCATATTTCTCTGCCAAGCTCAATAAAAAGTGTGGGGACATTTTATCTCTGTAGTCTTCTCTTGAAATAAATTCGAATTTCATTCCATGTTTAAAAGCGTTTCTGAGTGTAGAGTTTGTCTTAAGCGTTTTAGATATGTCTTTTCCTAATTCGTCTCCACGAATGATTCCGATTGTATGAAAGTGTTCTAATTGACCCGCAACAGCTGTTGCTAAAATATGATTTGAATAGGCACCACCAAATGTAAGAATTGTTTTTTTCTGTTGAGCCTTGGCTTCTAGTAGATTGTATTTTAATTTTCGAAACTTATTCCCAGAAACAAAAGGATGAATTTGATCTTCTCTTTTTATAAAAAGCTGAGTGGTACCTTCTTGTAATTCTGATAGTACTACAGGTTGATTTTTAAAAGATATTTGAGAATTAAAGTCCATTTGTCATAGTTATTAATCACTTATGGAAAATTTGTGAGTTCTTCTTCTACTCGTTCCCAATCTGACATTAAAGATTCTAATTGGGCTTTCTTTGATTTGTAGTTTTGAAAGAAATTAGGAGTACTGGACGTTTCATCGTAATTTTCTACTAGTGCAATATCTATTTTTGAAATCTCTGATTCTAAATCTCCTATCTGAGTTTCAATTTTGGTTAACTTATTTTTTAATTTTCGAAGTTGTTTTTCATGATCTCTAGATAGTTTGTTTTCTTTTTTTGAAATACTTTTATCAACTTTAATAATGGTTCTCTTTTCTGCTTCCCGAAGATTTTCCATCTTGTGTTGCTCAAGAAAATAATCGATATCCCCTAGATATTCTTTAATAACTTTGTCTTTAAACCCATAAACCATAGAGGTTAGTCCTTGTAAAAAATCTCGATCGTGAGAGACTAAAATTAATGTTCCATTGAATTTTTTTAAGGCTTCTTTGAGTACATTTTTAGATGCTATATCTAAGTGGTTTGTTGGCTCATCCATAATTAAAACATTAAATGGGGATAATAACAACTTACACAATGCCAACCTATTACGTTCTCCACCAGAGAGTACTTTCGCTTTTTTATCTACTGCATCTCCCCCAAATAAGAAAGATCCTAGCATGTCTCTGACTCTAACTCTATTCCCATCTGTGGCAGCCTCTTCCATAATTTCTAAAACTGTTTTTTCTGGTGGTAGATATTCTGATTGATTTTGAGCAAAATATCCAATCTCTACATTATGTCCTAGTTTAAAATAGCCTTCAAAAGGAATTTCACCCACCATCATTTTTGCCAAAGTAGATTTCCCTTGTCCATTCTGACCAACAAATGCAATTCTACTATTTCTCTCTATCAATAAATCTACATTTTCGAGTACTTTTTTATCTCCATAACTTTTACTCATATTTTCTGCCTCTACAACAATCTTTCCGGGGTCTTTGGAAATAGCAAATCGAACATTCATGGTAGCATTGTCATCCTGATCAACTTCAATAAGTTCTACCTTATCTAGTTGCTTTATTAATGATTGCGCCATGGAGGCTTTACTTGCTTTTGCTTTAAATTTATTGATTAACAGTTGTTTTTGTCTAATTTCTTTTTCTTGATTTTTTTGAGCTTGTAACTGTTTTTCTTTAATTTCTGCTCTGAGTAATAAAAATTGAGAATAGGGTTTTTTATAGTCATAGATCTGACCTAGAGAAATCTCTATCGTTCTATTTGTTACATTGTCTAGAAACATTTTATCATGAGAAACCAAGACAATGGCTCCTGCATAGGATCTAAGAAAATTTTCTAACCAAATGATAGATTCTATATCTAAATGGTTTGTAGGTTCATCTAACAATAAGATATCATTATTTTGCAACAAGAGTTTTGCCAACTCTATTCGCATTCTCCAACCTCCAGAAAAGGTGTCAGTAAGTTTATCAAAATCTTCTCTTTGAAACCCTAATCCTTGAAGTATTTTCTCTGTATCTCCTTGATAATTATACCCTCCCAACAATTCATAACGTTCTGTTAGATCGGTTAAATCAATAATTAATTGGCTATATTGTTCACTTTCATAATCTGTTCTGGTGGCTAGTTGTTCATTGATATGTTCTAATGTTCCTTCGATTTCTTTAATTTCTTCAAACGCTTGATAGGCCTCTTCCAAAATGGTTCTCCCTGCCACAAAATCGATATCTTGACGTAAAAACCCTATTTGAATATCCTTATCAAAAGCCATCGTTCCACCACTACTTTCGATATCTTTAGACAATACTTTTAAGAGGGTAGATTTTCCTGCTCCATTTTTTCCTATCAATCCTATTCTGTCTCCTTTATTTAATTTAAAAGTAATTCCGGAAAACAAATCTGTTCCCATAAAAGAGACGGTTAAATTATGTACGTTGAGCATGAATTTTTACAAATTTTTATGCTACAAAACTAGGTAAAAAAATGAATACAATAGTGATGTTCCTAGAGATATGTATTTTGTCTTATAAAAAATTATTTGTATTAGCTAGAAGTGCTTATTCTCTCTTTTTTAAGTATTTTTACTTCATCTAATTAATGATGATCATGGTAAATAAGGGAACTAAAATTTATAGTATTGTTCATGGTAAATGTCCTCGTTGCCAAAAAGGGGATTTTTTTAAATACCCGTTTACGATTCATCCTTCTAAAATTACTAAAATTCATAAAAATTGTTCTTTTTGTGAGTTAAAATATATGTTAGAACCTTCTTTTTTTTACGGTGCTATGTATGTAAGTTATGCAATAACAGTTGCTATTTGCATAGGTGCCTTTATCATTTCGAAAGTACTAATAGAGTTATCACTTCTTACCTCTTTTATGACTGTTTTTATGAGTTTAATTGTATTGGCTCCTATTAATTTGAGACTTTCAAGAATTCTTTGGATTCATATGTTTGTCAACTACAAACCGTAATTTTTTTTATCAAACCGCCTGATATCTATTTCTTTATCTTATTCTTCAACAGATTCAAAATGATAGGTTATTTCTTTAAAAAAAATTATATTTGTATAATCAACATATTACCAAACGTTTAACTTAACAAATAATGAAAAATTTAATTTTTACACTGCTATTTGTTTTTTTTGTAGTAAATACAAATGCTCAAAAAAAAATAACTCAAGAAAATATTCGTCAAGTACTTATAAAGGTATTTGAAGATAGATATCAAACTGAGAAAATATATGGTCCAATATCTCAATGGGATACCAGTAAGGTAACTGATATGAGTAATTTATTTCAAATAAAATGTATGCCAGAAGGCAAGTTTGAAAGCCAATGTTGGTATGGAAATAATCCTGAGAGAGAAGAAGAGATGATGAGACTTGGTCGATCGCCTCATATTACTGATATCCAAGGAGATATTAGTAAGTGGGATGTGAGTAATGTGACTAATATGTCCAATATGTTTAGTAATGTAACTAATTTTAATCAAGATATCAGTAACTGGGATGTGAGTAATGTGACTAATATGTCCAGTATGTTTAACGGTGCAATACTTTTTAATCAAGATATCAGTAACTGGGATGTGAGTAATGTGACCGATATGTCCAGTATGTTTAACGGTGCAATACTTTTTAATCAAGATATCAGTAACTG
>JBELHH010000003.1:0-127158 GCA_042091515.1 Flavobacterium sp.
AAAACGCCACTAATCATACACAAACTCGTTGTATCTATATATGACCAATGATGAGGCAAAGAACAACAAGCGATGATTGCCCAGAATGTTCAACAGGCTCTGAAGGAGGGGTTGGGGTAAATATTCCCAGCATTGAAAGAATGAGAGTAGATTTACTAAGAAGGCTCTATATTTCAGAACCAAATCAAATTAGTTGGGTTAATGATGTTCAAAATAACCAAAACGTTACCGATATCATTAGCTATTTAGATCTTCACAGAGATTTAGACGGCAATGATACCCTTGGTGCTGTAAATTTTGGACAAGAGGCTTTAGATGCGTTAATGAATAACGGAGAAGTGGATTTTGTAAAAAAAATAATTAATGAACTTTCTGATAAAGAGAAGTGTGTTTTTGATAAGTTAAAAAATCTTGAGCTTTATAATTCTACCATTGGAGAATTTTCTGAAGGGTTTTATAATTTGACCTTTACAAATAATGGTGTTTGTAATGGTGGAGCTGGAGAAGAAGCTTGTACAGACCCTATAGATTTAGAAAGTGGTAATATTACAATTAATATGTTAGGAATGGCTTCTAATAAATTAGATTATGCGACTACATTATTACATGAAGGAATTCATGCTAGTATTTATAGATATGTACATCAATTTAATCAAGGGATAGGTGCTAATAATAACCAAAGTTTATTCTATTATTATAATATTTACAAAGCACAAAATAGTAATGATTTTTCAACTGCCATAGCTCAACACCAATATATGCAAGATAATTTTATTATACCTATAGCACAAGCCATAAAAGAGTTAGACAACCATAGATATCCCTTAGAAGATTATTTAGGTTTTGGTTGGGAAGGGCTAAAAGAAGATTATCAATATGATCAATATATTGATTCAAATGGAAATGTACAAACAATGACTCCCTCACAATATAATGAATTAATAACAAAGAAATATGATATAATGAGCTCATCTAGCTTTGCTCAAGATTGTAATTAAAAAACTAAGTATGAAAAATAGGTTTATCATTATATTTTGCATAATTATGTTGTCTGGTTGTTCAAAAAATTTTAATAAGACAGAAAAAGAACATAATTATGATGTCATAGAAGTATTAAATAATCATGCAGTGAGAGAAAAAATGATTTTTTATTCATTTCCTGTTCCTCCGCCAAATTTAAGTTTATATAATGATTCCATTTTTAAGGGAAATCTAAACAAAGATACTATTCAATCTTTCCAAAAATTGATAAAAAAGAATGGGAAACTTATTGTAGCTATTGATACTGTTTTAGAACCTTCTTTTGTATCCCATATAAAAAATAATTACTTAAATAATTGTTTAGATAAAGGTTTTAAGAAACTTTACACTTCCTTTAAAAACTTAAAAGACACCTTAAATATAGATGTTTTAAAAATATATCCTAATGCTTATTCTTATATAATCCCTAACAGAATTCATTACAGAGAAATGCCTAGAGGGGGATTTGAGAAATTTAATATATTATTAAAATTTTCAAGAATTGCATTCAATAAAAAATATAATAAAGCTATTGTTATGATGGCTGTTAAATTTGGAAAATTGAATGGATTCTCAACTATATATTTTTTAGAAAAAAAAGAGGAAATGTGGTCAATAACATGTAGTAAAAATTTAACTATTTCATGATATAATCAATAGTAATCAAAATGAGGCTGGATATTCAGGTCATGTTGATGCAATTATTAATGGTATTTGCATTGGTGGTGCATATACAGGAGTCATAGGCGGTGTAAAATCAATAAGAATATGGGAATTAGATTGAAAAACATTTATTTAGTTTGTTTTATCTTTTTATTTAATTGTAAATCAGAAAATAAAAATAATGATTCATATACTAAAGAAGAATATATTTTGGCGTATAAGAAAATGGTTCTTTATGGTTGTATTAATGAAAAAACAAACAATGAATTTAGAAAAATAATGATTAGATATAATAATGTAAATTCTACTGAAGTAGCAATTCTATTCCATGCAGTAGCTAATAGAGCAGATTCAATAGGGGGTGTTTATTCGAAGAAGATAAAACCTTATACGTATTACGGAGATTTAAAAGGAAAAGTTCCCTTATTTGGAAAATGTGTAGAATATGCATTTGGAACCGAAGTAGATTCTATTGCTAAAAAAACATATAAAGAAACGAGAGAATAATAGAAAAGACCCAGTTTTCGTGAGCATCTCCACTCATCACACCCCTTTTTTAAACTCCTTTTACATATTTAGAGGCTCTCCTCACCACCCTATAACAGGCTTTCCTTTTGTCTGCAAATACGTGTTTGTTTTTGAAAAATGGCGGTTATCAAACCAATAGCCTCGGTTGGCACTTAAGGGAGAGGGGTGCCCTGTAGTCAATACACAATGCTTAGACGCCTCTATTTTTGCTCCTTTTTTCTTTGCATAACCGCCCCATAACAAGAAAACTACCTGTTCTTTTTTATCGGAGAGCTGCTGAATCACTGCATCTGTAAATTCTTCCCAGCCTTTTTTCTGATGGCTCCCAGCTTCATGGGCTCGTACCGTTAAGGTAGCATTTAACAAGAGGACGCCTTGTTGTGCCCATCGAGACAGATCACCAGAAATAGGAATTTCCTTACCAAGATCTGCCTGCAGCTCCTTAAAGATATTACTCAGAGACGGAGGATGAGGCACCCCGTCGGTAACAGAAAAACACAATCCGTTTGCCTGACCATGACCATGATAGGGGTCTTGTCCAATAATAACCACTTTTACATCGTCAAAAGAACAATAATTAAAGGCTGCAAAAATGTCTTTAGCCTTCGGAAAACAACGTTGTGTGTTATATTCGACACGCAAAAATTCAGTTAAATCTTTAAAATAGTCTTTCTCAAATTCTGCTGCTAAGATTTTTTTCCAACTTTCCTCAATTTTAACGTTCATTCTTTATTATTTTTGTCTTCTCCAAAGATAAGAGTTTGAGCATACATATTTCTGAAAAAGCATTACAAGATCTAGAATTTACAACGGTTTTACAACAGGTTGCAAGCTTTAGTATCTCAGAACTTGGAAAAAAGCACCTCCTAGACATTGTTCCTTTTGCCACCTCTAAAAAAGTGCTTGAAGAACTGGCATACACCAATGAGTACCTGTCCTCTTTTGAAAGTGAAAACAGAATTCCCAATCATGGTTTTGATAATATTTACGAACAAATAAAACGACTAACAGTAGAGAATAGTTTTTTAGAACCTTCTAATTTTTTAAAAATTAAATCAACCACTGAAACAATTGGTGAACAAAAAAAATATTTTAAAAAATTTCAAGCCTACTACCCTTCCCTATTTTTTCTGAGCCATCATATAGAATTCATACCACAGATAATTGAGCAAATAAAAAAAATAATTACTCCTTTTGGAGAAATAGAAAATAGTGCCTCTCCAAGTCTAAGAAAGATCCGAAGAGAGATTAGTACCATTCAAGGAAAAATTGGACAGAGTTTTTCTAGTGCCCTGCGAAGTGCTAAGGGCGCAGGGTATTTAGACGATATCAAAGAATCGATTATCGATAACCATCGGGTATTGGCTGTTTTGGCCATGCACAGAAAAAAAGTAAAAGGGAGTCTATTAAGTGCGTCTAAGTCTGGAGGAATTGTTTATATCGCTCCACAGGCAACCCTAGCCTACCAAAGAGAATTACAAAACCTGGTATATGAAGAAAAACAGGAAGTAATTCAAATTCTTAGGGCATTAACTACAGAAATAAGACCCTATTCGGAGGTCTTAGAATCGTATCTAGCATACTTAACCCATCTAGATGTTATCGGATCAAAGGCTAAATATGCATACGAGATTCAGGGAGTACTTCCAACCATCGGAACAACAAAGAAACTATTTTTTAAAAATGCCTACCACCCTATTCTATGGGTAAAAAATAAAGAAGCTAATTTAGAAGTAATCCCTCAAACCATCGAGTTGAATGAAGAACAGCAAATTATTGTTATCTCTGGCCCCAATGCAGGTGGAAAAAGTATTACCTTAAAAACAATCGGGCTGCTACAAATTATGCTACAAAGTGGAATCTTAATACCTGTTGATGAACGAAGTGAAACTACTATTTTTGACTCAGTTCTAACCGATATTGGCGACAATCAATCGATAGAAAATCAGCTAAGTACCTACAGTTATCGATTAAAAAACATGCGTTATTTCTTAAAAAAATGCCGTGAAAAAACCTTATTTTTAATTGATGAGTTTGGAACCGGTAGTGATCCTGAATTAGGGGGCGCCCTGGCAGAAATTTTTTTAGAAGAGTTTTATCATAAAAAAGCCTTTGGAATTATTACCACACACTATTCTAATCTAAAAGTCTTGGCAAATGAATTAGACCATGTTACCAATGCAAATATGCAATTTAATGAAAAGACACTTGAACCATTGTATAAGCTGTATGTCGGACAAGCAGGGAGTTCATTTACTTTTGAGGTCGCTCAAAAAAATGGAATTCCATTCAGTTTAATTAACAAGGCAAAAAAACGGGTAGAAACAGAAAAAATCCGTTTAGATAAGACAATATCTAAATTGCAAAAAGAGAGAAACCGCCTGCAAAAAAATTCCGAAAATCTAGAAAAACAGAAGTCTAAAGAACAAAAATATCTAGATAAAATACAGGAAAAAGAAGAAAAAATACAATCGAAATTAGTAGGGTTTCAAGAACTATATGATAACAATCAGAAAATGCTATCGCTTGGGAGAAAAATAAATGAACTGCTCAATAAATACTTTCAAACCAACAATAAAAAAGAATTAAATGCGTCGTTTAACAAATGGGTAGCAGAAGAAAAAGTAAAACATGCAAAGAAAAACCCTGTAAAACCAAAAACCAACACTCAAAAACAAAATGCGAAGGCTGTTAAAAAGAAACGGCTAGAAATCATAGAAAAAGTAGAAAAAGAAGTCCTACAAAAGGTGGTTCAAGTTAGAAAAGTAAAAAAAGAAGAAGCCAAAAAAATAGCAAAAGCAAAATCTAATTATATCTTTAAGGTTAATGATAGGGTTCGACTTATTGATGGAAATTCTATTGGGACCATAGAAAAAATTGAAAAGAAAAAAGTTTTTATCAACTATGGAATCTTCACTACTGAAGCATCTATAGATAAATTAGAATTTGTAGAAAAGTCAAAAAAATAAGTGCTTCCCACAAAGTCTCATTTTTGGGTGTGGCTGTAATAACAAAGAAAAAAGGAAACTAAAAGACATAACCTTTTTAAAATTTTGAATTTATGAATGATACAAAAAAGATACCATTTCTTCAAAATGTATTAAAAAATATGCCAACTGGCTGGATATCTTCCACAACACATCGTCTTGATGTTTATAATGAGAAATTAGCAAAAGTTGAATTCTTAGAGAAATTTGATGGTTTATATAAAGCCAATACGTCTGATATATCAGCTCTCAACACACTTCCAACAGCCTATGATTATATTCGGTTAGGGCACCCATTATCATGTATCCTAGAATGGGGAATTGCTTCATTACATAATTGTCCTTCAGAAAATATAATTAGTTTTTCATCACAAACGATCCCAATCTTAGCCATCCTGAGAAAAAATAGAATCGATCATAAAAAAACACGTATTCTTCACACAGGAAGCATTCCTTCTTGCTTTAATCCAGAGGTAATAAAGCGTGTGTATGGCTATCATTTTAAAATACAAGAAGTTGATAATGTAACAAATCTTCTTCCGTTTGAAGGGACTACTCTAGTAATTTCTGAAGAAAATATGCTGTGTGCAAACCATTGTTCTACCGAAATTGATTTTTTTGTCAATATGTATCCATCATTAGGAAGTGTATTGGTTGTATGCGGTAAACATAACCAGTCTTATATATCAGAAATACAGCATGTTAGACGCAGAGAAACCATTGCCATGACACCCGAAAAGTGTATTGCTGCATTACAGTCTTTAGTAAAAAAATCTCCTATAAATAAAGAGACAAGCATTGTCACATCCCATAAAAAAAATGTGTTGAATGCTATTAAAAATATTAGCAATACAGAGACTCAACCCATCGTGGGTTCTAGTGGACTTTCTGTGCAATATGCAATTATGATGGGATTGATAGATGAAGCTCACGAAAAACATCAAGGAAAGGATATTAAATTTATTGTTCCTCCTAATTGTTATGGAGGAACCAATGACCAAGCGAGACGAGTTGCGGCGTGCGTAAAAAATGTAGAGGTTGTAGACCTCCCTGTAGATGGCAACAATAATATGGTGACGAGTATAGACACTATTCTCGAAAAAATTGCCAAGCAAGATGCGATTCCTTATATCATTGCAGAAATCCCAACAAACCCAAGAGTAGAAGTACCAAATCTTAAACAGTTAAAAGGTGTTTTAGAAAAAAAACGGTTTACTACAAGTAAACATATTGCAATAGATCCTGTATTTATTTTGGACCAAACATTTTGTCCAAATGTTCACTTTTTAGGAGATGATAATATGCTCGCTAAGGTGAGAACCATTTCTTATACAAGCGGTTCTAAATTTCCGAGTGGTGGACTGTGTACGGCTGGATATTGCGTAGGAAATAAAATAACAACAAGCTTGTTAAAAAAAATAAGCACCCATATTTCTCTTTGTGATAACGAAGCAACCGAGCAACAATATAAAATATTAGCTAAACAACTGCCTTCTATGCAGAAGCGAATAAATAGGGCCTATACCAATACACTATCATTTGTAACTTTTATTAGAGAAATATTGCCTACTGCAAATATAAATTTTGTATCATCATCATTGGCTTCACAAGGGTTTACTCCTTCTGTTTTTTCATTAGACCTACCTACCAAAGGAGATACACTGGAAGAAAAAGAGACATACAAAAGAGCTCTAAATCTTACTTTAATCAATAAAATGATCACTGAAATTCCTGACGAAAGTAAATTCTGTGTGAGTTACGGACAGTTAAAGGGGTGCTATTGGACTATCCCGGCCACCTCAACACAAGGAACCACCAAAGAGATCGATAAAGATTATATTGTTCGGGTCTCAATGTCTCCTGAAATAAACCTTGCGTTACATAAGAAAGTATTTTCAGCGTTTGTTACCGACATAGAATCCTGATAAAGAATAAAAGGGGGTTAGTCTATCTCCTCCATTTGTTCATCATAAAATAATGAAGCAGCTTCAATAAGGTTAGATATCTCCGAAGCGATATCTTCTTCTCTTTCTCCAGATAAATCCTCAAACCATTCGATATGGTCGTCTTTTAAATTGATTAAAAAACGTGGAAATTCTGTATGAAGGACAAATATATCTTCCGGGTAATGACTATTATCAGCTAATAAAAATTTAGGTAGCTCCATGTGGTTTAGATTTTATAAGTTTTAAAGTTAAATAATTAAAGCGAATGTATAATAAAACAGATGCAGATGATAAACCGGCTAATAGACCTAGCCAGATGCCAAAACTTCCATACATCTCTTTCTTTCCTAAAAAATAACTTATCGGAAATCCTATAATCCAATAAGCAATAAACGTGATTAAGGTTGGTATTGCTACGTCTTGCAACCCTCGTAAAGCTCCTAAAACAACAACCTGAATGCTATCACTAATTTGAAAAATTGCGGCAGCCAGTAGCAGTTCTGCAGCTATCGCTACTACTTCCATAGTATCGTTAAGATTAAGCGAATCATCAAAATCTACATAAATTTTTGGCAATTGAAAACGAAAAATAAGGAAAATAATTGCAAAACCAATTGCTAAAATAATTGCCAACATAAAGATCGAAAATGAAATCCTTCTTAATTCTACAAAGTTTAACAAGCCTTTTTGATTTCCTACTCGAATCATTGCTGCAACTCCTAAGCCCATGGCTATCATAAACGTCATAGAAGATAAGTTTAATGCTATTTGATTTGCCGCTTGCGGATTTTTTCCTAATAAGCCGCTTAACCATATCGCCGCAGTGAAAATAGCGATCTCAAAAAACATTTGCATGGCACTGGGTGCTCCTAATCTGATAATCTTTTTAAGCATCAGATGATCTAATATGAATATTTTTATATCGGTAACAAGTTTTCTTGAACGTTCTTTATTTGCTAATAACCACCATAAATAGGCAACCATAATAAAACGAGAGACTACTGTACCATATGCAGCACCAACAATTCCCATTGATGGAAATCCAAATTTTCCGAAAATCAATACGTAATTAAGTATCATGTTCACAATATTAGCAATAAGTGTCGCATACATTGGATATTTGGTCATAGACAAACCATCACTAAATTGTTTAAATGCTTGAAAAACAATTAATGGAATTAATGAAAAGGCTACTAAATCTAAATAAGGAGTTGCAAGGTTTACAACTTCTTTGGGTTGATTTAAAAAATCGCTGTGCAACAATGATTTTGAGAAAAAGAGAACCAAAAACAAACTAATTCCTAAACAAGAACACAAAAACAAGCCATGCTTAAAAGTAGATTTTGCACCTAAAAAATTATTAGAAGAATCGGCTTCAGCAATCAGAGGAGTTATAGCGGTAGAAAAACCAATACCAATAGACATCGCGATAAACATAAAGCTATTCCCCAAAGAAACAGCTGCTAATTCTGCAGTACCTAATTGCCCCACCATAATATTATCTACAAAACTAACAAAAGTGTGTCCTAACATACCAAGCATCACTGGTGCTGCTAGCTTCCAATTATATCGAAACTCTTTTGTATAAATAGAAATATTCATCAGTATTTAAAAAATAAACCACGAAGATATTATAATAATCGACGTAATAATTAACAAAATTGGAACAAATATAATAGCATTAATATTGTAATTTTGAGAATCTTAAAATTAGAAGGATATGGCATTAATAACACTTAACGGAAATCCAGTTTCTACCATTGGTGAATTACCCAAAAAAGGAACAAAAGCTCCTGATTTTAAACTAACAGCAACGGACCTTTCAAAAAAATCTATCTCGGATTTTAGAGGGTCTACATTAATTTTAAACGTTTTTCCTAGTTTAGATACAGGAACATGTGCTGCCTCTGTAAGGGCATTCAACAAAATAGCTGTAGAATTAAAAAATACTACGGTATTATGTATCTCTAGAGATTTACCCTTTGCTCAAAATCGTTTTTGTGGAGCAGAAGGAATAGAGAATGTAGTGACTTTATCTGATTTTGCTGATGGTAATTTTGGAAAAAATTATGGACTAGAAATAACAAGTGGAGCACTGAGTAACCTACATGCTAGAGCTATTATCGTAATTAATCATGAAGGAATCGTAACCTATTCAGAACAGGTACCAGAAATAGCAAATGAACCTAATTATAAAAATGCAATCGTTACAATTATTTCATAATTATGAAGAATCCAAAAGATAGTTTTTTTGTTGAACGTATTAAGAGTATTCGGTTTTCTTTACGGGGTATTTGGTTTTTGATAACCACTGAAAGTAGTATAAAAATTCAATTATTTATATTTTTCTTAATTACGTTAGTTGGGATTTATTTTGAGATTAATTCTACAGAATGGTTAATACAAATGCTAGTTATTGGACTTGTTCTTGTGGCAGAGTCATTAAATACGGGTGTCGAGAAATTAGCAGATTTTGTTCATCCAAATTATCATAAAAAAATAGGGTTTATCAAAGATATCTCAGCTGGAGCATCAGGGATTGCTGCAATAATTTCTTTAATTATAGCTACAATAAT
Source organism: Flavobacterium sp. (assembly GCA_042091515.1). Classification (GTDB taxonomy): domain Bacteria; phylum Bacteroidota; class Bacteroidia; order Flavobacteriales; family Flavobacteriaceae; genus Polaribacter. Next base: position 9,721 of record JBELHH010000003.1, read on the forward strand.
TTACGTCCCAAAAATAATGGTTCTTTTCTGAGTAAATACCTATATTTACTTTTTAAAAAGTCTTCCATTTATATGGCAAAAAAAAATGATAAATCTTCAGAAAAAAAAATAAAGAGATCCTCTCCTATCATTGTTTTTTTTAAAAGTAGACAAACACAAACTGTCATTGGATCATTTTTAATCTTATTTTCTCTTTTTCTTGTTACTGCCTTTATTTCCTTTTTCTTCAATTGGCAAGAAGATCAGAGTATTATTGGTGAATTTTCAAATAAAACAGCTTATGGAAACAATCTATTAGGTAAAGTTGGAGCTAACCTTAGTCACTTTTTTATTCATAACGGTGTGGGTTTAGGGGCATTTATTATCCCTTATCTGCTGCTTCTTTCCGGGTTGTATTGGTTATTTAAAACAAAACTTTCTAAACTGATTATTTCCTACAATTGGGGGCTATTATCAATGCTTTGGATCACTGTATTTATTGGTTTTTTAGAAACTAAATCATCGCTTCTATCTGGAGTAATCGGTTATGAAATTAATGAATATCTACAATTATTTATAGGAAAAACTGGCGTAGGGATTATTTTGATATTTCTTTTTTTAGCTTATATAATCTTACGCTTTAAATTAACTCCAGAAGGAATCATTCAAAAACTCAGAGGTAGAAAAAAAGAGACAAGCAAAGAGGTACAAAAAGAAAATATCACTAGTGAAAAGAACTCAGCTGAAATTTTATCTGAACTCTCCAACACAATAGTCGAAGAAAAATCTGAATTTGAACTATCGGTGGAGAACCTTCAGCCTACAATTCAAAATCATTCTGATGTTAATACTATAAAAGAATATCCTATTAAAGATGCTATAGAACCTACCTTAAAAGTTACGAAACCAGAAAACGAAACTGTAGCAATTGATGTTGAAGAAATAAAAGAAGAAGAAAATGTTACTGAAAATTTATCTAAAAAACTCCTTAAGGATTTTGGTGAGTTTGATCCAACTTTAGAACTAGGGAGTTTTAAATTTCCGACGCTAAACTTATTAAAACAATACAATGAAAGTATTTCTATAGATCCTGAAGAGTTAGAACAAAACAAAAATAAGATCGTAGAAACACTAAAAAATTATAAAATTGGAATTGCTCAAATTAAAGCTACAGTAGGACCTACGATTACTTTATATGAAATTGTTCCTGAAGCTGGAATTAGAATTTCTAAAATTAAGAATTTAGAAGATGATATAGCACTCTCATTGTCGGCTTTGGGTATACGTATTATCGCACCAATCCCTGGAAAAGGAACTATCGGTATTGAAGTTCCAAATAAAAAATCGACCATCGTTTCTATGCATTCTGTAATTGCTTCAAAAAAATTCCAAGAATCAACGATGGAGCTCCCCATTGCTTTAGGAAAAACAATCTCAAATGAAACCTTTGTTGTAGATTTAGCTAAAATGCCACATTTATTAATGGCTGGTGCAACAGGACAAGGAAAATCAGTGGGGTTGAATGCGGTCCTTACCTCGCTGCTCTACCGTAAACACCCTGCAGAAGTAAAATTTATACTAGTAGATCCCAAAAAGGTAGAACTTACATTATTTAATAAAATCGAAAGACATTATTTAGCAAAATTACCAGATACAGATGAAGCCATCATCACAGATACAACCAAAGTTGTTCATACATTAAATTCATTGTGTATAGAAATGGATAATCGTTATGATTTACTTAAATCTGCTATGGTTCGAAATATCAAAGAGTATAATACTAAATTTAAAGCTCGGAAACTAAATCCTAATGACGGTCATCAATTTTTACCATATATCGTTTTAGTAATTGACGAATTTGCCGATTTAATTATGACTGCTGGTAAAGAAGTAGAAACACCAATCGCACGCCTTGCTCAGTTAGCTAGAGCAATTGGAATTCATTTGATTGTCGCAACACAAAGACCATCCGTAAATGTAATAACAGGAATTATTAAAGCTAATTTTCCAGCAAGAATAGCATTTAGAGTTACTTCTAAAATAGATTCTAGAACTATTCTAGATGCCGGAGGAGCAGATCAATTAATAGGACGTGGAGATTTACTTTATACGGCTGGAAATGATATTAATAGAATTCAGTGTGCTTTTGTAGATACTCCAGAGGTTGAAAAAATCACAGATTTTATTGGTTCACAAAGAGCCTACCCAGAAGCACACCTATTACCAGAATATATAGATGATGAAAATGGCACAAGTATTGATATAGATATTGCTGACAGAGATAAATTATTTAGAGAAGCCGCAGAGGTTATTGTCACTGCCCAGCAAGGATCAGCTTCTTTACTGCAACGAAAATTAAAATTAGGGTATAATAGAGCTGGAAGGTTAATAGATCAATTAGAAGCCGCAGGAATCGTTGGACATTTTGAAGGTAGCAAAGCAAGACAAGTTCTTGTAGCTGATTTTATAGCCTTAGAACAGTTATTAGAAAATGAAAAAAAAGGATAAAATGAAAAAAGTAATCGTATTAATTACTGTTTTGTTGTTTGTTAATACAGTTTATTCTCAGCAAACAGAGGAAGCAAAAAAACTTTTAGATGAAGTCTCTACTACAATGAGTGCATACAAAAATATGCAACTTGCCTTCAGTACCTCATTGGTGAACGAAGACGTAGGAATTAATGAAAATGATGAAACTCCAATTCTTGGAAAAATTACCTTACAAGGAGAAAAGTATAAGTTAGATTATTTGGGGAATACCTTTATCTATGACGGTGAAAAGCTATATGTTATTAACCACGATGATGATGAAATTACAATTAATGACCAAGATATTAGTGAAGAAGATGAAGGGTTTATTTATCCTTCAAAATTATTAACCTTTTATCAAGAAGGGTATAATTACTCCCTCAGTGATTTAAAGACTATTAATAATCAGAAAATTCAGTTTATCGAATTAATACCTATCGATAGCTCCTCTGAAATTGTAACAGTACGATTGGGAATAAATATAAGAACTAAACATATCTATCAACTTATACAAATTGGTGAAAATAGTACGAAAACTACCCTAACCATCAATCAATTTAAAAGTAATCAGGTCTTACCAGATCATTTTTTTTTATTTGATAGAAAAACATATGAACAACAAGGTTATTTAATTGATTAAATGAAAATTTTAGATCGCTATATTTTAAAATCTTTTTTAGTTCCATTTTTTGCTACCTTTCTAATTATTCTTTTTGTCTTGGTAATGCAAGCATTATGGTTAGTTTTTGATAGTATTGCAGGGAAAGGGATAGGAATTATATTCATCCTAAAGTTTCTTTATTACACAGCATTGGTTGTGTCCTCTCAAGCATTGCCAATTGCCATTTTATTATCCTCTATTATGGCTTTGGGAAATTTATCTGAAAACTATGAGTTTGCAGCTATTAAATCGTCGGGGGTTTCTTTACTAAGATTTATGAGACCTTTAATTTTTCTAACACTTCTAATTAGCATATTAAATTTTCTCACACTTAACTATGTTCTTCCTTACGCTACATTAAAACAAAAAAATCTTACTGTAAATATAAAAAAGAAGACTCCATCGCTCGCTTTAATACCAGGGAGTTTTAATACAGAAATACCGAACTATCAGATTAAGTTTGATGAGAAGTATGGAGAGGAAAATAATTTACTGAAGAATGTTTTAATTTACGATCTTTCTTCAAAGAAAGGTAATAAAAAAGTAATCACAGCAGAACGAGGTAAAATTATTACCGAAGAGGGAAGTAAGTATATGACCTTAATTTTATATGATGGGTATTATCACGAAGAATATGTACCCAAAAAAAGAACCATCAAAAATATAAATAGAATGCCGGCATCTAATGCAAATTTTAAAGAATATGCATTTAATATAGATATTTCCATATTTTCTGATGATGATTTAGAAGAAGAAAAATATACAAAGAATTATAATATGCTCAGCTTACGTCAATTAAAAGATACCATTCCTATTATGAAAATATCATATGACGAATACTTAGTTTCTAAAGCAAAAACTAACTACGTTAAATTATATGGTAAAGAATTATTTCCCAAGAATGACTCCATAGAAGGTACTGAACTTGCTCCTGTAATCTTAGATAATTTTGATTTAAAAAACAAGATAATTGTTCTTAATGAAGCAATTAATAAAATAAAAACCACAACAAAAAACTTAAAATCCGATACAAAAAATATAAAGTGGAGAAGAAAAAAGGTAAATCTATATGACATAGAATATCACAATAGGATTGCTTTTTCACTTTCTTGTCTTATCCTATTCTTTATCGGGGCTCCATTGGGTTCTATCATACGAAAAGGAGGATTTGGTTTGCCTATGATTTTGGCCATAAGTATCTATGTTATTTACTTTTTTACTAATACTTTTGGACGAAATTTAGCAGAGGAAAGTTCAATTTCTGCTATTTTTGGGTCTTGGGTAGCTAGTATTATTATGATTCCAATTGCTTTTTTTTTAACCAGAAGAGCTTCTAAAGGAATGGGATTGTTTAATATTAATGTATTTTTGTATCCAATACGTAGGTTTATAAAAACAAAAAACTCTTCCGAATAAAAAAATATAATGAAAACTTCTATTAAAAGTGATTACACCATACAATTAGATTCTATTCAAGACGCTATACAAGACATTAAGGAAGGAAAAGTAATCATTGTTGTTGATGACGAAAATAGAGAAAATGAAGGTGATTTTGTTGCTGCCGCTGAAATGACGTCCCCTGAAATTATTAATTTTATGGCCACTCATGGTCGTGGATTAATTTGTACTCCATTAACTGAAAAGCGTTGCAAGGAATTAGAATTAGGAATGATGGTCAATAATAATACAGATCCTATGGAAACAGCTTTTACTGTATCTGTAGATTTACGAGGAAAAGGGGTTACGACAGGAATTTCTGCCTCAGACAGATCTTCTACTGTAAAAGCATTGATAGATCCCACTACAAAATCATTTGATTTGGCTAGACCTGGGCATATTTTCCCACTAAAAGCAAAAGAAGGCGGTGTCTTAAGAAGAACTGGTCACACAGAAGCTGCTATAGATTTTGCTCGATTGGCAGGATTAAAACCCGCAGGAATAATTGTAGAAATTATGAATGAAGATGGAACCATGGCACGCCTACCTCAATTATTTGAAGTCGCTAAGAAATTTGATCTTAAAATTGTTTCTATAGAAGATTTAGTCGCTTACAGAATGGAGCACGACTCATTAATTGAAAAAAAAGAAGATTATACAATTCAAACAAGGTTTGGAGACTTTAGATTAAGAGCCTATCAACAGACCACAAACGGTCAAGTTCATATTGCTTTAACAAAAGGGCATTGGAAACCAAACGAGCCTGTTTTAACAAGAGTAAACTCTACCTTAGTAAATAATGATATTTTAGGAACACTAACAAATAATGCAGACAAAAAGTTAGACCAAATGTTTAAAGTGATTAACGAAAATCAAAAAGGAGCTATTTTATTTATTAATCAACAAAATCAAGCTCAAAACTTATTAACTCGTTTGCAAATACTTAAAGAAAATCAATCTAATGGAGTCTTAAAAGCACCAGCAATGGCTATGGATAAAAAAGATTTTGGTATTGGAGCTCAAATTTTACACGATTTAAATATTAGTAAACTTAAATTGATGACAAACACTAAACAATCTAAAAGAGTTGGAATGATTGGCTATGGATTAGAAATCGTTGATTATAAATCTTATTAAATTAATTCTATACTATTATTGAATTGACTAAAAGTTCAGTGGGAGTACAATCTTTTTCAAACCACCTTGCAGCTTTTGAACCTTTTAATATCACCGTTTCATGATCTACTTCGAGCCAGCTCCCCTCTCTCAACCCTAAAACTGAAGTTGTGTTATACTGATGAAATTCTTTAATCCTAGTTTCTCGTGTTTCTCCCATATGTTTAGAAGTTGCATCAGGATCAAGATAATGAGCATTAATATTAAACGGAATCAATGCAAGTGTTTTAAAACTAGGAGGATATACAATGGGCATATCATTAGTATTCATCATTGAAATCCCACAAATATTACTACCTGCACTAGTTCCCAAATAAGGGAGCCCATCATTTAAAACTTCTTTTAATATAGTAATAAGATTATTTTTATATAGTTGATTCACCAATTCAAAAGTATTTCCACCTCCAGTGAAAATTGCTTGAGAATTTTTAACTGCATATATTGGGTTCTCAAACTCATGGATTCCTCTAACTTCAATTCCAATATCCTTAAAAGCTAAAGAGGCTTTTTGTGTGTATTGATCATAAGAAATACCACTGGGCCTAGCATATGGTATAAATAAAATCGATGATATTCCTTCAAAAAAAGAACTCAATGTTGGCATTAAATACACTAAAAAATCACTTCCATATATAGAAGATGTACTTGCAATTAAAAGTTTTTTCATAATCTCAAAAATACATAAATATATAGTCTTCTTGCAAATACAAATACCTTATTAATAAAGTTAAAATAGTAAATTTCAATCCTAAATCTCACAGGCACAAGGAAGGTAACAATTTAATATATTCCTTGTTAGTATATATAAATTCCTGAAGTTAAAATTAACAATTAAAAAAACAAAAACTTTATTGTAATTTTAGTGTTTCGTTTATTCATCGATGAAATATGACCCTTATCTTGAGAGATGTAACATAAAACTGTACCCGTGAAAAAGAAACTATTTTACTTTTTATTTTTCTTGATTTCTTATCAATTAGTTGCTCAGAAAAAAAAAATTTATTTGCATGGAATGCTCAGAGATTCTGTGAATCTAATTAAAGATGTTCATATTGTTAATTTAACTACTGAAAAAGGGACCTTTTCTGATGATTATGGACAATATAGGATCATTGTCTCTTTAGGTGATACACTAGAATTCACATCAGTTCAATATCTACCGGTAAAAAAAGTAATATCAGACCGATTTATATATTCAAAAAAAATGAATGTTCTCCTTAAAAAGAAGAACTATGTTTTAGATGAAATTATTCTAAAAAAGAATAATTTAACGGGCTATTTACTATCAGATCGAAGAAAAGTACCAATAGATTCTATGGTAAAAATTAGTAAAAACATGAATAATTTAATAAATGACCAAGCAAAAAAAACAACACAAAGAACTATCAATAATCAAAATAATTTATCTGAAGTGACCTCTAATTATATAGATCCAACAAAATCATTTAGAGGAGTTGGAAGCTCCATTTCATTTGCTAAAGGAAAGAAAAAGAAAAAAAAGATTTTAAAAATTACCTCTGATACATTTTCGAATAAAAATATTTTAAAAGATCTTGGAGAGGAATTTTTTATTGAATTAAAAATACCCCATAATAAAATTAATTCTTTTATTGATTATTGTAAAAAATTTAATCTCAAAAAATTATATGAACAAAATAAAATATTGGAATTAATCACATTGATTGAGAAAATGAGTGCTGATTTTTTACAATATTTAAAATGAAAAAACTACAAAATTAAATTACATATTGTATTTTTATAAAATATATCCTAACTAGGTTTCTGTGAAAAAAAAGTTTTTGCTCTTATTTTTAATTATCATTACCAATAATGTATTAGCTCAAAAAGATAATTTTTGGCTTTTTGGAAAGCTAAAAGATTCTGCAGGGGTAGTAAAAAATGCGAACATCATTAATTTAAAGACAAATAAAGGAACTTTTTCAAATGATTTTGGAGATTATAAAATTATTGTTTCTATTGGTGATACACTTCAGTTTACCTCAGTACAGCACCTAACTGTTTATAGGGTAATCAATAACTTTATATACAGATCTGAAGTATTGGATGTTTTTATGATCGATAATACATATGAATTAGATGAGGTAGTGTTAAAAAGAAACGATTTAGATGGTTTTTTAACAATAGATCTTAAAAAAACACCCGAAGATAGAAAAGGAGAGGCTTTGAAAAGAACCATGGACTTATCAGGTGTAAATATGAAGGTTATTTACGATGGCGATTATATCGATCAAAAAGTAAAACCTCCAATTAATAATGTAGATCCAACTGCTATTTTTGCTGGTGCAGGATCAGTCGTTAGCATTCCTTTTAAATATTCACAAAAGTTATGGGCCTTAAGAAAAGATATCGAATTTAAAAAAAAATTTCCCAAAATGTTATTGAGTGAATTTGGTGAGCCTTTTTTTGAAAATGATTTAAAAATACCTACTATTGATTATTACAATTTTTTAGAATATTGTAATCCACTTGGTATAGAAAATTTATTTAAACAGAATAGAAAGATAGAATTAATAGATTTGTTAAAAAGAGAAAGTGCTCGTTATTTAGAACTCATAAAGTTAAACAAAAAATAAGTTTTTATTTCATTTTTTATTATATGCAGCTATCAAAAAAAATAATCCTTGGCTTATTATTTATTTCACTCTCACTCACAGCTCATAAATACTACTTAAGTTTAACACAAATAGAATACAATAATAATCAAGAAACATTAGAGGTCATCATTAATGTATTTATGGATGATATAGAACATGCATTAAACAATGAATATACAATTGATTTAAAACTTACTTCCAAGGACGAATTGAAAAATAATGATCAATATTTCATTCGATATTTAAATGAAAATCTAACGTTTAAAGTAAATAACAAAAACGTACCCTTTAGTTATATTGGTAAGGAATATGATGGTGATTTGGTTTATTTTTATTTAGAAATCAACAACATCACCAACCCAACTTCCATCAATATATCAAACAGTATTTTATTAAAATACTTTGAAGAACAAGTGAATATTGTAAAAGTTAAAATTGATAAAATATCTCAAAGTAAAATTTTGAATAAAAAAAAGAATAAAGCTTTGTTAAATTTTTAATATTAAATATAAATTATCTGTTTAAATCATTAATTTCACTAAAAATTCATTAAAATTTTAATCATGTATAAAGTATCTTTCTTTGTTATTTGCCTTTTGTGTTTTTCAACTACTATACAAGGGCAAAATACCCCGAAAAATAATCAAAAAAGTCAAACAGATCAAAATAAGTTTAGACAGTTAAAAGATTTATTACCCACACCAAACAATCGAAGAACAGCCTCTGGTGCTCCTGGATATGAATACACACAACAGAAAGTTGATTATGTAATGGAAATCATTTTAGATGAAAAAACTAATAAAATTTATGGGAATGAAAATATTACTTACAAGAACAACTCCAAAGATCATTTAGAATATTTATGGCTCCAGTTAGATCAAAATATGAGAGCTCCAGATTCTAAGACGCCACTAGCAAACCCAGAAAACTTAGGAAATACTGCATTTAATGGTCCTGTTACATTCACAAAAAATAACTTAAAAAAACCATCTGATTTTGGTTTTAAAATTGAAGAAGTTAACAATTTAGATGGAAGTACTCTTTCTCATACAATTAATAGAACCATGATGAGAATAAACTTACCTAAACCACTGGCACCGGGTGGAATATTTGAGTTTAGTATTAAATGGAATTATCTAATTAACAATTCCGTTACCGATGGTGGAAGATCTGGATTTGAATTATTTCCTGATGGAAATAAGAATTATACAATAGCTCAGTTTTTTCCTAGGCTAGCCGTTTATGACAATACAGAAGGATGGCAGAATATGCAGTTTTGGGGTCGTAGCGAATGGGCGTTAGAATTTGGTGATTACGATGTTAAATTAACAGTTCCTGCAGATCATATAGTAGAGGCTACTGGTGAGCTACAAAATGAAAAGAAAGTATTAACTAAAAAACAACGGCAACGATTAGAAAAGGCTAGATCTACTTATGACAACCCAGTTTTTATAGTTACCCAAGAAGAAGCTGAGTTAGCAGAAAAAAGTAGGTCAAAAAAAACTAAAACGTGGCATTTTAATGCTAAAAATGTACGCGACTTTGCATGGGCATCATCAAGAAAATATATTTGGGATGCAATGGCTGTAAATATAAATGGTAAAAATGTAATGGCTATTTCATTATATCCTAAAGAAGGAAATCCTTTATGGGAAGAACATTCTACAAGAGTGGTCGCCAACACATTAGAAGAATACTCTAAAATGACTTTTGATTATCCATATAGCAAAGCAGTGTCTGTTCATGCAGATCGACAGGGAATGGAGTATCCAATGATTTGTTTTAATTATGGACGACCAAATCCAGACGGTACCTATTCGGAAAGAACAAAAAGAGGAATGATTGGTGTAATTACTCATGAGGTTGGTCATAATTTCTTTCCGATGATTGTGAATTCTGATGAACGTCAATGGACATGGATGGATGAAGGAATTAATTCATTTGTTGAAATATTAGCTGAACTAGATTACGATCCTAATTTTTATACAGGAAACTTACCTAAAGACATTGTCCGCTATATGAGTATTGATCAAAATAATCTATCGCCTATTATGTCACAAGGCGATTATGTAAAAAACTTTGGTCCTAACGCATATACAAAACCAGCTGCTGGTCTCTACATGTTACGCCAAACAATTATGGGACCAGAACTTTTTGATTATGCCTTTAGAACCTATGCTCAGCGTTGGATGTTTAAACATCCAACTCCTGCTGATTTCTTTAGAACAATGGAAGATGCTTCGGCTATGGATCTAGATTGGTTTTGGAGAGGTTGGTTTTATACAACCGACTATAATGATATTGGAATAAAAGAAGTAAAAAGATTCTATTTAACAGATCAGCCAACACAGGCCGCTAAAGATTTAGCCAAAAAATATAATATGAATCTTGCTGATTATGAAGGCAAGCTTGTATTCTTTGAAGAGGCTAAAGAAGGGGTTCCGCAAGAGGCTAAAAAAGCAACAGACTTTCCAGTAATCAAAGAACATCTAGAAAAAATGACTGAGGAAGAGAAAGCTACTTTAAAAAATGCACCCAACTATTTCTATCAAGTAACTTTTGAAAAGCCTGGTGGACTAGTAATGCCAATTATTGTTGAATTAGAGTATGCGGATGGTAGCAAAGAGCGAATTACGTACCCAGCACAAATTTGGAGATTTGATGACAAGAAAACAACAAAAGTATTTAAATCCTCGCAAGAAATTAAAAAAATCACCATAGATCCTGATTTAGAAACCGCCGATATAGATACATCCAACAATAGCTGGCCTAAAAAAATAAATTCTAAATTTGATCAATTCAAAAAAAAGAATATTAAAGGATAAAGATTAAGACATAAGACCAATAAAGTTTTTATTACTAATGATAATTCCTTTATTAAGTTGTAATTTATTAAAGATTAATTATCAGACATTATGAAAAAAATTTCATCAATACTAGTTGCATTTGTATTTATATCATTATCAACAACTGCACAAGAGAATGGTAAAAAGACTCAAAAAGGACATACAAATCAAAATAAGTTTAGACAACTTAAAGATCAATTAGCGACTCCAAATAGTCAACGAACTGCCTCTGGGGCTCCAGGTGTAAATTATACTCAACAAAAAGTTGATTATAAAATGGATATCGTCTTAGATGACGAAAATGAAAGACTTTCTGGAAGTGAACAAATCACTTATCATAATAACTCTAAAGATGAATTAGCTTATTTGTGGTTGCAATTAGATCAAAATATGCGTGCAGCAGATTCTAAAACTCCAGATATAACCCCTACGAAAATACCACAAAAAACAAGTAAAAAAAGGTTTGAAAAAACTTTTATTAATAAACCATTTGATGGTGGTCATAATATAATGTCTGTAACTAATGAAGATGGTAGTGATCTATCTTACACAATCAATCAAACACTAATGCGAATTAATTTACCAGAGCCATTAGCATCTGGTGAAAAGTTTGTATTTAACATTTCTTGGTGGTACAATATTAATAATCATAGAATAGACCGAGGAAGATCTGGGTTTGAACATTTCCCAAAAGATGGAAATAATAATTATGTGATCGCACAGTTTTTTCCCAGACTCTGTGTGTATGATAATGTAGAAGGGTGGCAAAATGATCAGTTTTGGGGAAGAAGCGAATTTGCGTTGGAATTTGGAGATTATGAAGTAAATATTACAACACCGTCAGACCATATGTTAGGGGCTACAGGGGTTTTAATGAACGAAAAAGAAGTGCTTACCAAAAAACAATTAAAAAGATTAGCCATCGCCAAAGAAACTTTTGATCAACCTGTTGTTATTCATACACAAAAAGAAGCTGAATTATTAGAAAAGAAAAAATCAAATAAAACTAAAACATGGAAATTTATTGCAAAGAATGTTAGAGATTATGCCTTTGCTAGTTCAAGAAAATTCATATGGGATGGAATGGCTGTAGACATTAATGGCAAAACGGTGATGGCCTACTCTTTATATTCTAAAGAAGCAAATCCATTGTATGGAGATCATTCAACAAAAGCAGTCGCTCAAACGTTAAAAACATATTCAAAGTATACTTTTGATTATCCCTATCATAAAGCCATATCTGTTGATGGTCAAATGGGAATGGAATATCCACAAATATGTTTTAATCCTGGAAGACCTAATCCGGACGGAACCTATTCTGACAGAACAAAATATAGAATGATTAAAGTAACCATACATGAAGTAGGTCATAATTTTTTTCCAATGATTGTTAATTCGGATGAAAGACAATGGACCTGGATGGATGAAGGATTAAATTCATATCTAGAAATATTAGCAGAACTTGCATATGATAAAAACTTCCCTATAAGAAGAGGATTGCCAAAAAACATTATTGGGTATATGAGTGGAGATCAATCTAAAATAGCTCCAATCATGTCTAAAGGTGACAATGTTTACAGTTTTGGTAATAATGCCTATGGAAAACCAGCTACTGCACTTTGGATTTTAAGAGAAACAATTATGGGACCAGAACTCTTTGATTATGCATTTAAAACCTATTCTAAGCGATGGATGTTTAAACATCCTACTCCTGCAGATTTTTTTAGATCGATGGAAGATGCTTCTGGAGTTGATTTAGATTGGTTTTGGAGAGGGTGGTTTTACACTACAGATGTTACAGATATTGGGATAAAAAATGTGAAGAAATTCTATGCGGAGACTCAACAAGAAAGTCAAGTTGAGTTTGTAGAGGATACAACAAAAGGTCTATTGTTTAGTGATGAAACTGAACAAAAAGCAGATTCAAAATTCTTTTATGAAATAACTTTTAATAAGCCAGGTGGGCTAGTAATGCCAATAATTGTAGAATTTACTTATGAAGACGGAACTACATCAAGAAAAACATATCCTGCACAAATTTGGAGATATAATGACGCAGAGATTACAAAAGTCGTTAATTCTGATAAACAAATAAAAAAGATCATAATTGATCCAGATTTAGAAACAGCCGATGTAGATACATCAAATAATAGTTGGCCTAAAAAAGAGGATTCTAAATTTAGCAAATTTAAAGCAAAAATGAAAAGCTAGTAATAAAAAATACTGTTTAATTTGATGAACTCTAATAGTTGAAGGAAAAACTTTCTCCACAACTACCAACGAGTATTCGTTAAAAAGTATTTATTTTCGAAACACTAACCATATTCCAATAAAAATCATTGGAATACTTAATGCTTGACCTGTATTTAAAGAGTTAAAGATCCAGTCTTCTCTGCCGTCTACTTGAGCCTCCTTAAAGAACTCTATCACAAGTCTTGAAGACCATAAACCAATCATAAATACACCAAACAAAAATCCAGATTTTTGTTTATTATTAGTTTTCCAATACAATCTCCATAAAATAACAAACAAAAGTAAGTAGCTAAATGCTTCATATAATTGGGTGGGATGTCTTGGGAGCAATAAAGAATCGGAGGATTTAAAAATAACACCGAAATCTATCCCTGTTGGTTTTCCATAAATTTCTGAATTAAAAAAATTTCCAATCCTTACAAAACAAGCTCCTAAAGCAGAAACAATGGCGAGTCTGTCTAATATAAAAAGTAGTGGTTTCTTTAGATATTTTCTACTATACCAATACATCGCTATAATAATTGCAATGGCAGCACCATGACTTGCAAAACCTGTAAAACCTGTGAATTTCCAACCATCAATTAATCCAAAAATAGCAGTTTCTCCAACCACTTTTTTAAACGGTAAAATTATTTCAAGAAGATTATTTTTGTAATATCCCCAACTATAAAAAAACACCTCTCCTAGTCTCATCCCTACAAGCATAGAAATAAACGTATACATAAAAAGTGTATCTAACTTTTCAATTGAAATCTTGTCTTCTATATAAATTTTTTTCATTAATTGAAGACCTACCACAAATGCAGTAACAAACATTAAGCTGTACCAGCGTATTGTAAAAAAACCTAAATCGATCCCTAATGATGGATCCCATGTAATGGCTAACATATTCATATTTATTATTTCATTATGGTCTGAAATTTATCAGAACGTTTAATTATTATTTTTTTTTGGAACAGGGTCATACCCACTTCCACCCCATGGATGACAACTAAAAATTCGCTTTAAAGATAACCAACCTCCAACAAACAATCCTCTTTTTTGTAAAGCTTCTATGGTATAATGCGAACACGTTGGTGAATACCTACACGTAGAAGGCACATAAGGTGATATGGCAACTTGATAAAATTTAACCAATATCACAAAAGGGTATGTAAAAATAAGTTTAACGTTCAACGTATTGGCAGTATAGAATCTTTTAAGTCATTAAATCATTTAATATTATTTGATTGCATACGAAGTCCCTTCTCGCCCATCTTTTAATTGAATTCCTAACGACAACAGCTCGTCTCTAATTTGATCTGACAATGACCAATTTTTATTATCTCTTGCTTCTTTTCTTAATTTAATCAACAATTCTATCACACCTGATATTTTTTCAGAACTACTCTCTTTAACATTATTTAATAGTCCTAAAACATCAAAAATAAAAGCATCCATAGTCTCTGAAAGAGTTTTTAAATCATCTTTTGTAATAGTTTCTTTTTCATCTTTAATTTGGTGAATAAACCTTACTCCTTCAAAAAGGTGTGAAATTAATACTGGTGTATTAAAATCATCATTCATTGCGTTATAACATCTCTGTTTCCATTGATTAATATTTATTGTAGAAACTACATGAATAGGTAATTCTTCAATAATAGCTAGAGATTCCATTAACTTTATATATCCTTTCTCTGAAGCTTCTAAAGCATCATTTGAAAAATCTAAGATGCTTCTGTAGTTTGCTTGCATATTAAAAAAACGAACAACACTTGCAGAAAACGCTTTGTTTAAAATTGTATTATTACCAGTAATAATTTCATCAGGTAAAATGAAATTTCCTGTAGATTTCGCCATTTTTTGACCATTTAGCAATAACATATTTGTATGCATCCAATAATTTACAGGGTCTCCTCCCGAACAAGTTTTAGATTGGGCTATTTCACATTCGTGATGAGGAAACTTTAAATCCATTCCACCACCGTGAATATCAAAATGAGCGCCTAAATATTTTGAACTCATAACAGAACATTCTAGGTGCCAGCCAGGAAAACCATCAGACCATGGAGAAGGCCAACGCATAATATGCCTTTCATCTGCTTTTTTCCATAAGGCAAAATCTTGTGGATTTTTTTTATCCGATTGACCATCTAAAGTTCTTGTATTATGAATAGCATCTTCTATTTTTCTTCCAGATAATATACCATAATGATTATTATCATTGTAGGCAACTACATCAAAATATACAGAACCATTTACTTCATATCCAAAACCTTTCTCAATAATTTCTTTAATCATTTCAATTTGTTCTACAATATGTCCTGTAGCTGTTGGCTCTATACTTGGTGGCAGAAAATTATATTTTTTTAAAACATCATGAAAATCAACCGTATACCGTTGAACGACTTCCATAGGTTCTAGTTGCTCTAAACGAGCTTTTTTAGAAATTCTATCTTCTCCTTCATCAGCATCATTTTCTAAATGTCCTGCATCGGTAATATTCCTTACATATCTAACTTTGTAATCTAGATGTAAAAAATAACGAAACATCACATCAAAAAACATAAAAGTTCTAATATTTCCTAGATGAGCATTACTGTAGACTGTAGGACCACATACATACATCCCTATACGACCCTCATGAATGGGAATAAAAGGTTCTTTTGTTTTAGAAAGTGAATTGTATATTTTTATTTGATTCTCTTTATAGAGTTCCATACAAAAGGTTATTTTAACGCGCTAAAGATAGGTACTTTATAAAGAATAAAGAAATAGAATTCACTCAGAAGTTAATGACTTTCTTAAATTAAATATTATCATATTATCTTTACTTTGACTGTTAGTGATAGGTTTTTAAACAGAATGTATTTCGCTTCATTATTATTTTTTAAATTTACACAAACATTATTTGTTTTTTATTATTATGGTAAAAAAGAAAACTTCAGCAATATTTTATAAAGAAGGGATCAGCCAACCTATGACTACTAGTAAATCTTCTGCTAAAAAGATTCAATCAAATAGAAATAAACGTCCAACGATCGATCAGTATGTAGCTGGAATTTTAGAGGGTAACATTGCCTATTTAAGTAGAGCTATTACGTTGGTTGAGAGTACTAACCATAAACATCAAGAGAAAGCTACTGAGATTTTAGAGCAGTGTTTGCCATTTAGCAACAAATCAATAAGGATTGGTATTACGGGAGTACCTGGGGTTGGTAAAAGCACATTTATAGAAACATTTGGTTCATTTTTAACTGGGAAAGGTAAAAAAGTGGCCGTATTGGCTGTAGATCCAAGTAGTTCTATCAATAAAGGAAGTATTTTAGGAGATAAAACTAGAATGGAACAACTAGTAACTGATAAAAATGCCTTTATTAGACCTTCACCTTCTGGAACTTCACTTGGAGGCGTCGCCCAAAAAACTAGAGAAAGCATCATTTTATGTGAGGCAGCAGGTTTTGATACTATTATTATTGAAACTGTTGGTGTTGGTCAAAGCGAAACTATGGTGCATTCTATGGTTGATTTCTTTTTACTCTTAAAAATTGCTGGAGCAGGAGATGAATTACAAGGAATAAAAAGAGGGATTATTGAAATGGCAGATGCTATTGTAATAAACAAATCTGATGGGGAGAATATAGAAAATGCTAAAATCGCAAAAGTAGAATTTAATAGAGCCTTGCATTTATACCCACCAAAAGAAAGTGGATGGCAACCAAAAGTGCTAACAGCTAGCGCTTTACATAATAAAGGAATAGAGGCTATATCTTCGATGATCGAAGCATATATTACAATCTCTAAAAAGAATCAATTTTTTAATTCTAAAAGAAATAGCCAAAATAAATTTTGGTTAGAATCAACTATACAACAACACTTATACGACTCATTTTTTAAAAATGATCAAATTTCAAATGCACTGAATAAAGAAATTGAATTATTAAAAAATGCAGTTACTACTCCATTTTCTTCAGCTCAAAAATTATTAAATCTTTTCAATGACAAGGCCTAAAAATTTTACATTTCTAATTCCTACTACGATTCTAATTATTTTTATCATTAATTTAATTCAAGGAAAATTTACAGAACTATTAGCAGATGAGGCATATTATTGGGTATATAGTCAACATTTAGCTTGGGGTTTTTTTGATCACCCTCCTATGGTTGCTTTATGGATTTATATAAGTGATTTCTTTTTTACAGAGGAATTAGGCGTAAGGTTTTTTTCTGCGATAAGCTTTAGTATTCTTACCTATATTGTTTGGAAAACGATAGATCACCCTAGAAAAGAATCCTATAAGTGGTTATTTTTACTACTTTTTTTTTCTACAGCATTATTAAATGTTTATGGTTTTATTACGACTCCAGATACTCCTTTATTGGTTTTTTGTGCACTCTTTTTATTGGCATATAAAAAATATTTAAAAAAGAAAAACTCCTACAGTTATGTTCTATTGACGTTAGCCATTACAGGAATGATGTACAGCAAATATCAAGGAATCTTAATGGTTCTATTTTTGGTAATTTCTAATGGTAAATTAATTAAAGATTATAAACTTTGGTTAGTATGTTTAGGCGCCTTAATTTTATACATACCACATCTTCACTGGCAGTTTATTAACGACTTCCCCTCGATTCGCTACCATTTATATGAAAGAGCTTCTGTTGCTTCTTATAAATTTGAATATACACTCATGCATTTTGTAAATGCTATTGCTATTATAGGGTTTACGTGTATAACTATTTATAAAGCATTTTTTAAAGGAATTAAAAACAAGGATCTATTTCACAAAGGATTAAATTATATCATTAGTGGCTTTTTCATTTTTTTTTTAATGGCATCTTTTAGAGGCCATGTACAAGCCCAATGGATTGCTCCTATAATGATACCATTAATACTGATAACATTTAATTACTTAGTAGATCATAAAAAATACATCAAAAAATTTACGTATTTAGCTGTTGTTAATATCAGTATTATAATTTTTGCTAGAATTATTATTGCCAATGAAGGAGTTATTCCAATCAAATTAGAATTTCATGGTAATAAAGAATGGACTACAAAAGTTAAAGAGCTAACCAAAAATACTGATAAACTATTTATAAATAGTTTCCAGAATACTGCTATCTATTGGTTTTACACCAAAGAAAAATCCCATTATCAAAGAAATTATTTAGGTAGAAAAAATCAATTTGAACTTTTTCCAGACAATACCGAATTTACCTCCGATTCTATCGCCTATTTTACAAAAATCTCTAAAGAATACTCACAAATCAAAATGAAAAGTTCTGGAAAGGATTCCATCTTTATATCTTTTATAAAAAACTATCAATCTCTTTTTGAAATAACAATAAATTTTATTGATAATCATCAAATTACATTGAAAAGCATTTCAAAAGGGTTCTGCGATGTAATCATACAAAACCCATATGATTTTGATATAGAGTTAAAAAATATCTATATAGAACTCGTTTTTAAAAATAAAAAAGGAGATGAAATCTATACCATTCCTACAAAAACAACTACAACAAAAGTAAAATCAGATAGCCAAATAATTACTTCATTAGAATACGATGGTTCCTTAATTCAAGATTTAAAAGAGATTGATGAATTCACAACTGTTGGTATAGGAATTAAAACCGTACAAAATATGGATCTGGTAAAAGTTAGCGCACTTAAAGAGTTTCAACAGTAGATAAAAAGTACCTGAAAAACCTGGACTAACATCTATTAAAAATCAGTGAAATTTTAATCCGAAAATCATACAAATCAATCTGTTATTTTATACCTAGAAGATAATTGTAATTTACTCTGTATTTTATAAAATATAAATCCATAGAATATCCCTGTTAAATATCCCACAATAACATCTAGTGGATAATGAACTCCTAAATAAATTCTACTGTAACCAAAAAGAAGTGGGAAAATTAATAGAAAGAATATGTATTTATAATGATTTTTGAGAAGTAGAATCATAAAAACTGTAAATGTCATTGATAAGGAAGCGTGTCCAGAATAAAAACCAAACCCCCTAGGTTTATATGAAAATGATCGTATCTGCTCTACGACACCTTCCGTATTACAAGGCCGCGAACGTTGAAAAGTATACTTCATTAAATTTGTAAACTGATCTGAAAAAGTAACTAAAACAACAATAAACAAAAGTAATAGAGATCCATTTTTCCATCCAAATTTTTTAAAAATAAGAACTAATAATAGAGCGAATAATGGAGACCAGTTAAATTGATTGGTAATTCCAAACCAAAAACTATCCCATTGTTCGCTCCCTAAATTATTTAAGAAAATGAGTAAATCTGTATCTATTTCTAGGAGTTTCTCTAACAATTTACTTTGCTACTTTAACAAGTTCTAAATCAAAAATTAAATCTGCTTTTTTTGGAAATGGTCCTCCTCCATTCTCTCCATAACCGAGATAATAAGGAATAAACAATCGTACCTTACCTCCTTCTCTCATTTTTAAAATTGCTTCTTTTACACCGGGAATTAACGGTTTTTGATCTAAAATAAAATCGAAGGGTTTTGCTCCATCTGTTGATTGAATTTTTTTACCATCTGCTAAATACATTGTATAATTAATTGTTGCCAATTTAGAAGAGTTAAATTTTTTCCCTTTCCCTCTTTTTAACGTAAGAATTTGAAGACCTGATTCTTGCTTTTTGGCATTCTTAACATTCATTTTTTCATAAAAAACCTCCTTATCTTTAGAAAACTTCTCTAATCTTTGTTTTTCAAGTTTTTCCATTTGAATACGTCTCTCTTTTTCTTTTTCTTCACCCTTAGAAAACTCTTCTTCAAAAACTTTTACTGCATCAAATTCTTTTGCAGCAGATCCTTTTCTTACAATTGAAATTTTTTCAATGATATCATCTTTTACTATAGAATCTAAAACATCTAAATTACTTACTACCTTTCCGAAGATAGAATGGCAACCTACTCTGGGGTTACTACAATCTTTTAGCTGATTATCTTCTCCATAAGCATCTAACCATGGTGTAGCCTTATAAGTAATAAAAAACTGACTTCCATTGGTATTAATTCCCGAATTTGCCATAGATAAAACACCTTTTTCATCATGCTTTAACTCAGGATCAAATTCATCATAAAATTTATATCCTGGTCCTCCTTGACCCGTTCCTTGTGGATCACCTCCTTGAATCATAAAATCTTTAATAACTCTATGAAATATTAAGCCATCGTAGTATTCTTTTCCTTTAAGTGAATCGGAAATTTTAGTATTTGTTCCTTCTGCTAAAGTGATAAAATTAGCAACAGTTAACGGAACTTTTTCAGGAAATAATTGAACAATTATTTTTCCTTTGTTTGTTTCAATATCTGCATAAATACCATCTTCAAAATTTTTATATTCATTATTACATGCGGTAAAAACTAAAGAAAATACGAGTACTATCTGTAAAAATTTGTTCTTCATTTTATTTTTATTTTATATTAATTAATGTAACTATACTTATTAAGGTTTTATTTATCCCTATTTTATTCTGATCTCCAACAACCCCATAGGCATTAAATGATGGGAAGATGAATTTTATAGTTTCTCCAGGCTTCATCATTTTAATTCCTTTCTGTAATCCCAGAATTATATCTTCTTGATCAACATTATATTCTTTGATACCAATCTCTTGCTTAGAGTAAATAATTTGATTTTTTAAATCAACAAGATTGTAGGAAATCTCTACTAAATTACCTTTTTTAGGGGTAATAGTATCTGTCAAATTTTTAGTGATATATCGATACCAAAAACCGTTAGGAGACTGGTTATATTGATGAACGCTGTCTTTTCTTATATATTTTAAAATGGAATCTTCCTCTGCACTATTTATATTTTTTTGTAAATCGATTGCAGAGGATAACACATGGGTTTTACTAGAAGAGATGGGTCTTCTAGCCTCTTGTTGATAACAGGAGGTAACTAAAAAAATACTAATTAGAATAAAAAACCTATACTTCATAAGAATTCACTAATTGTAATTTATTTTTTACTAATAGACTCATAAATTTATCAATTGTTTCTGACATCGTTAGGTGCGATTTTCCTCCAGCAGCATTATCATGTCCCCCGCCATTAAAATATTGTCTAGCAAAGTTATTTACAGAAAAATCACCTTTAGACCTAAAAGATATTTTAATAATTCCCTGTTCTTTATCTTCTATAAATATTGCTGCCATATAGACACCGCTTACCGATAATGCATAGTTAACAATACCTTCCGTATCCCCTTTGACAAAATTATGAGATTTTTTTTCATCGTCTGTTAATGTAATGTAGGCAGTTTTAAATTCAGGTAAAACATGTAAGTTATTCAAAGCATTTCCAAGTAACTGAAGACGTCCATAAGAATTAGAATCATACACATTACTATGAATTTTATCATTTTCTGCACCTTTATCTATCAAGTCAGCGATGATTCGATGGGTTATGCTTGTGGTAGATCTAAATCTAAATGATCCTGTATCTGTCATAATTCCCGTATACAAACAGGTTGCAATATCTGCATCGATTAGGGCAGTATCTCCCATTTTTTCAATAAAATGATAGACCATTTGGCAGGTAGAACAAATTTCTGTATCTGAATACATATAATGAAATTCATCTGGTTGTTGGTGATGATCAATCAATACAAAATCATTCTTGTAAGCTTCAAGAGTCTTTTGCATGTCACTGCCAACTCTGTGCAAGGCATTAAAATCGAGTAAGAAGATAATTTCTGATTTTTTTAAAGCTCTTTGGGATTGTGAGTTTTGCCAATCAAATCGATAAATATTTTCTGAACCAGGCAACCAATGTAAAAAATTTGGATATTCATTTGGAACAAGAACCGTAGCTTGATGTCCTTTCTTTTTAAGATAAGAACTAAGTGCCAAAGTAGCACCAATAGCATCGCCATCTGGGTTCCTATGCCCAATAACAACAATGTTTTTAGGAGTTTCTAAAAAAGAGTGTAATTCTTTAAATCGTTTCAAAATCATAAGGAGCGAAGATACAATATAATTAAAAAATTATGTACTTTTGCGGCAATTTAAAACATAAAAAAACAAATGACAACTAATAGAACTTTTACGATGATAAAACCTGATGGTGTCGAAAACGGACATACAGGAGCAATCTTAGAAAAAATTAATTCGGCAGGATTTAGAATTGTGGCATTGAAAAAAACACAGATGACAAAGACAGATGCAGAAACTTTTTATGCTGTTCACAGCGAGCGTCCGTTTTATGGAGAATTGGTTGAGTTTATGACAAGAGGCCCCATTATAGCAGCAATCCTAGAAAAAGAAAATGCAGTTGAAGATTTTAGAACCTTAATTGGAGCTACAAATCCTGAAGAAGCAGCTGAGGGTACTATCAGAAAGTTATTTGCAACTTCTATGGGAGAAAATGCTGTTCATGGTTCTGACAGTAATGAAAATGCACAAATAGAAGGAAACTTTCATTTTTCTGGTAGAGAAATTTTCTAAAATTATCTCTATTCTAACAAACAAACTCGTAATTTTATTACGAGTTTTTTAGTATGAATTTCTAATATGTATGGTGAAATAAATTAAACAAGCATTATTTTTGAAATAACTTCTTCTCCCATTTCTTCATTGATCATTTTAACAATTTTATCTTTTCCATAACTTAACTCCTCTCGTAATGTAGAAGATGATAATTTAACAATGAGTGTTTTTTTCTGTAAATGAACAGATTCTGTATACGATACAACTCCTTGTCCCATTAATTTTTTCCATGCTTCTTCTATATTAATTTTCTGAATACCTTTCGATAGGTTTGAGTCTCTTATAAAAGATTGCATTAAATTTTTAATTGAAACAGACTCATTTTCTCTCTTTGCCATAAACTCTAGTTATGTAAGTTTTACAATTAATAATATTTAAATAATATAAAATTACATTTTAAATATTTGATACGATTTATTACTTTTTTTTATAACATTCTCTGTTCTATCTGAGTGAGTATCTGTTATAAATATTTGACCAAACTCTTCATTATTAACTAGGGCAATGATTTGACTTACTCTATCTTCATCCAACTTGTCAAAAATATCATCTAATAATAAAATAGGGGTAACCTTAGATTGCTGTTTAATAAATTCAAACTGTGCAAATTTTAATGCAATTAAATATGATTTTTGTTGTCCTTGAGATCCAAACTTCTTTATAGGATAATCTCCTATTACAAAACTTAAATCATCTTTATGCAATCCAGTAGTTGTAAACTGTAATATCTTATCTTTTTGAAAACTATTATTTAATAAATCTCTAAAATTATTAGAATTTAACTGACTTTTATAAATTAGATTTACCGTTTCCTTTGCATTCGATATTATTTTATGTTTTTTATTAAAAATAGGAATAAAACTTTTTAAAAACTCTTTTCTTTTTGAATAAATATTATCTCCATAAGAAATCAATTGATCATCATAAACTTCTAAATTCTTAGCATCAAAAGTTCGATTAGCAGCAAAATACTTTAGCAATGCATTTCGTTGTGTTAAAACTTTATTATAGGAAATAAGGTCTTGTAAATAATTTTTATCCTGTTGAGAAATAACTCCATCTATAAATTTCCTTCTTGCATCACTCCCATTAGTTACTAAA
The DNA here is from genome assembly GCA_042091515.1 of Flavobacterium sp. Classification (GTDB taxonomy): domain Bacteria; phylum Bacteroidota; class Bacteroidia; order Flavobacteriales; family Flavobacteriaceae; genus Polaribacter. Next base: position 33,835 of record JBELHH010000003.1, read on the forward strand.
TCTCTATCAGAAGGAGATATAATGACCAAAGGTACTTGACCAACATGATCAGAAAATTTTTCGTAACTCTTTCCATTGCGTTTTAAGACTTTTTTTTGACCTTTTTTTAAACTACAAATAATCTTTTCAGGTCTTTCATTAATAGAATAATCGCCTTCAATAACAAAAAAATTTTTATTGTGTTGAATATTTTGAACAGCGACAGGGTTGAAATAGCTTTTGGTAAAAGAAAGGTAATAGATTGCATCTAAAATATTTGTTTTACCAACACCGTTTTGCCCTACAAAACAATTAATTTTTTGTTCAAAGTGAAACGTTTTTGATTCTAAATTTTTAAAATTTACTAAAGTTAGTTTTTTTAAATACATGCGTAAAATTTGGCGCTGATAAGCTTATGCAAATTATTGAAAATTTACGATATATTGGTTTTAAAATCCAATTAAAAAAACTATTTTTGCGCTACTAATTTTTAAAGAAAATATGGCAACATATAAGAAAAAAGGATTTAAACCTAAAAACCAGAAAGAACAACAAGCAATTGATACAAATAGTACAACTGCAGAAGTTTTTAATACGTTAGACGATACTGCCTCTAGATCAGAACAATGGATTGAAAAAAACAGCAAACCATTATTTTATAGTTTAGTGGTTGTAATTGTTTTAATTTTAGGTTTTTTAGGGTATAATAAATACATTATCGAACCACAAGAAGAAGAAGCTTCAAATGAGTTGTCTTTTCCAAGAAAATATTTTAATGATGCCTCGACAGCATCCAATTATGAAGTTGATTCTTTATTACAATTAGGGTTAGATGGAGCTGATAATAAATATGGATTTTTAGACATTGCCTCAGTATACAGTGGAACAAAAGCTGGAAATATTGCAAATTACTATGCAGGTATTTCGTATCTAAAAATGAAGGACTACCAAAAAGCAATCGAGTATTTAAGTAAGTTTTCATCTGATGATGAATTGTTAGGTCCAACCGCAATCGGAGCGATTGGAGATGCTTTTGCAGATATCAATCAATTAGAAGATGCATTGGGTTATTATGAAATGGCTGCAAATGAAAAAGAAAATAGTTTTACATCTCCTTTGTTTTTATTTAAAGCAGGAGTAATCGCAATGGATTTAGGAAAGTATTCAAAAGCTGAAAATTTATTTAATCAAATCAAAGAAAAATATTATTCTTCTGAACAGGCTAAAGATATTGATAAATACATTAACAGCGCAAAATACGCTCAATAGTATCAATGGCTACAACAAATTTATCTAACTACGATAAAACAACAATCCCAAATTCGAAAGATTTTCGATTTGGGATTGTTGTTTCTGAGTGGAATCCTGATATTACAAACAACCTTCATAAAGGCGCTCTCCAAACATTACTAGACTGTGGTGCAAAAAAAGACAATATAATCTCTTGGACCGTGCCTGGTAGCTTCGAATTAGTATACGGTTGTAAAAAAATGATAGAAACCCAGTCAGTAGACGCAATCATTGCCATTGGAAATGTAATACAAGGAGAAACAAAACATTTTGATTTTGTTTGTAATGGGGTTACTAAAGGAATTGTAGATCTCAATTTGAACCATAATACTCCTATTATATTTTGTGTGTTAACCGATAACACCAAACAACAATCTATTGATAGATCTGGTGGGAAATATGGTAATAAAGGGATCGAAAGCGCTATTGCTGCCATAAAAATGGCCTCTTTAAAGTAATTTAAATTCTATCTGATCAACATTTCTTGACCATTACTTTTTTATTAACTAACTTTGAATTACTATATATTGTTTGGTCTACTATTTGTGGTACTAACTAAATTACAATATACTTATATGGGAATTATAAAAAGAAAAAACAAAAAATTTGATTACAAACCTAGATATTATAAAGGTGATGGTAATCCCTATGAAATTAAACACAAGTTTGATCAATTTAGAAGCACCACTGAAAATTCTAAAGGATTAAAGGGAAAGATATACAATGCGGTCTCAGAATTGAAAGGAAACAACCCAGAAATAGAATTTGAAAACGAAACGTTTGAATTAGAACCTTCAGAAAATAATTCAAATAAGATTATCCTCTATATCATTATTATACTAGTGATAATTTCATTGTTTATTTTAGATTTTGATCTATCAATATTTAGAAAAAAATAATGTCGGATATTATTCAACTTTTACCAGATCACGTAGCCAATCAAATTGCTGCAGGAGAAGTAGTTCAAAGACCTGCTTCTGTTGTTAAGGAATTATTAGAAAACTCTATTGATGCTTCGGCAACAGACATTAAATTGGTTCTTAGAGATGCAGGGAAATCATTAATTCAAGTAATTGATAATGGTAAAGGAATGAGTGCTACCGATGCTAGATTATCATTTGAACGTCATGCAACATCAAAAATAAGATCGGCAGAAGATCTTTTTCAATTGCATACCAAAGGGTTTAGAGGGGAAGCATTGGCGTCAATAGCAGCAATCGCTCATGTAGAAATGAAGACAAAAACAGCGTCTCATGAACTAGGAACTCATATAAAAATTGAAGGAAGTAAGTTGTCATATCAAGAAATAATAGCAACACCAACGGGAACTAATATTGCGGTTAAAAATTTATTTTATAATATTCCAGCTCGAAGAAATTTTCTAAAATCAGATACGGTTGAAACAAGGCATGTAATTGATGAATTTCAACGTGTATCTTTAACTCATCCAGAAATTTCATTTCGCCTAATTCATAATGAAAATGAAATATATCATTTAAAAGAAAGTAATTTAAGAAAAAGGATTATCAGTGTTTTTGGTGCAAAAATGAATGAAAAATTAGTCCCTATTTCCGAAGATACTGAAATGATATCGATGTCAGGTTTTGTTGCAAAACCCATATTTTCTAAGAAAAAAAGAGGCGAACAATTCTTTTTTGTTAATAACCGGTTTGTAAGGAGTCCCTATCTAAATCATGCAGTAGTTGCTGCTTTTGAAGGCTTGCTAGAACAAGGTAGTCACCCGTCTTATTTTTTATACCTAACGGTTCCAACAAAAAGTATTGATATAAATATTCATCCAACAAAAACAGAAATAAAGTTTGAAGATGAAAAAGCAATCTATGCAATTCTTAGAGCCTCTGTTAAACACGGCTTAGGGCAATATAATATTGCTCCAATACTAGATTTTAACAGAGACGCCTCATTGGATACTCCTTATAATTATACAAGTAAGAATTCCAATTCTTCTACTCCTAAAATTACTATTGATCCGTCGTTTAATCCTTTTAAAAATGATGAAAAAGCTCCGCATTCGTTCTTCAAATCAAAAGAGGTTTCAAATTGGGAAAGTCTCTATGTAACAACAGATGATGTTGAAAAACAAGTGTCATTATTTAATCAAGAAACCGAATACCCAGCAAATAAAACAATCCAAATACAAAAAAAATATCTATTAAGTTCTATAAAATCTGGAATTGTATTAATACATCAATCCTTAGCACACCAACGTATTTTGTATGAAGAATTTTTAGAAAGTAAGAATTTAAAAGAGGTACACAGTCAACAATTATTATTTCCAATAACCTTACCATTCTCATCTGATGATATAGAAATAATCTACACCCTTAAAAGTGATTTAGAAAGTGTTGGTTTTGATTTTGGAGAGTTCACAAAAGAATCTGTAACCATTAAAGGAACGCCTCTCTCTGTGATCGAAAGTAAGATTTCAGAAATCTTAGAAGAGCTTTTAGAAAATATTAATTTAGATATTCCAGATGCTAAATTTAATCCGATTGAAAGCATGGCAATGTCATTTTCAAAATCATTAGCGATTAAAACTGGTGATTTATTATCACAAAAGGAACAAGAAAATCTAGTTAATAGACTATTTTCGTGTAAAGATCCAAGTATTTCTCCATCAGGAAAGGCTACTTTTAAAACGATGACATTAAACGAAATAGATCAATCATTCTCAAAATAAGGTATGGTAAGAATCTCAGAAACAATAAAACATTTAATCATCATTAATATCATTCTCTTTATTGGAATGATGATGGTTCCGGTACTGTATGATATTTTAGCATTGCATTTCCCTAAAAATAATGAGTTTCATTTTTGGCAAATTATCACTCATATGTTTATGCACAGCCCTAAATTTCTGCCACATATATTATTAAATATGCTTGCCTTATGGATGTTTGGATCACCATTGGAACAGATTTGGGGAAAAAAGAAATTTTTATTCTTTTACTTTTCTTCTGGGCTAGGAGCTGTTTTTCTGCCTTGGATTATCGATTTTTATCAATTTGATCATTTTTATCAAATATTGTTAAATAGTGGTTTAACTGATTCTAATATATATTCAATATTAAATACGGGTAGTTATGGAGAGTATGTTAACAAAATAACCTTAACGAAAACAGAATTAGAGGAATTTTACACTATTTTCAATACGAGCTCTGTAGGAGCATCGGGAGCAATAATGGGTTTAATAGCAGCTTTTGGATTAAATTTCCCTAATGCTAAAATGGCCTTAATATTTTTACCTATTCCCATAGCAGCAAAATATTTTATTCCCATATTACTAGCTTATGAAACGCTATCAGGAATATTTGGAGGGTCCTCTGTTTTAGGTGTTAACATTGCTCATTTTGCACATGTTGGAGGAGCAATTACTGGAGGATTAATCGCTATATACTGGAAAAAAAATCAATTTAACCACTGGAGATAAATGAGTATTTTTAAAGAAATCCAAGCCAAATTCAAAATGGCAACTATAGTAGAACAGTTAATTTATATAAACGTTGCTATATTTATTGTTACCCTAATTTCTAATTCTTTTGCAGGCTTATATGAAAAACAAGTAAGTTTTATGTACCAATGGTTTTCATTGTCTTCCTCTTTTGATACGTTTATTACAAAACCATGGACCATAGTTAGTTATGGTTTTTTACACAATGGTTTTTTACATATTCTATTTAATAGTATTGTATTATTCTATTTTGGTAGGTTATTTTTAGAATATTTTACACAAAAGCAATTGCTTAATTTTTATTTATTAGGAACAATATTTGGTGGGGCAGCCTACCTAATAAGCTATAGTTATTTTCCCTTATTTGAAGGGAAAACACACACTTTGGTTGGTGCCTCTGCTGGAATCACATCCATTGTTATTGGAATCGCAACTTATATCCCAAATTATCAATTACAATTACGTTTTATTGGGTATGTGAAGGTCTGGCATTTAGCAGGAATTTTTATTTTATTTGATTTAATTTCATTAGCTGGAGGAAATGGTGGGGGACATATAGCCCATCTTGGAGGTGCATTCTTTGGGTATTTCTATGTATCGCAAGCAAGTAATAAAAAAATAAATCTTTTTGGTTGGCTTAACACCCTTTTTATCACAAAAAAGAATCCATTAAAAACTACTTACAAAACAAAAAACAAAACAGCACATAAAAAAACTACCGCTAACAATCAAGTAAAAATAGATGCTATTCTAGATAAAATTAGTAAATCGGGATATGATGCTTTAACAAAAAAAGAAAAAGAATTTCTTTTTAAACAAGGAAAATAAAAGCAGTATTGTTTTGAGTAATACAATATATCCTCACCTTAAATAATTATAAAAAAGTTGATTTGAGCATTAAATAACTATGAGAAAAGCGGGATTTTGGATAAAAATACAGGTGTTTATCAATTCAATCATAGCAATTTTTTTGTTATTTTCTTATCTGATACCTTTTATTTCTCCCAAAATAAGTCCAGAATTTACTGTTCTTAGTTTAACATTTCCGTTTCTTTTTGTAATAAATATATTTTTTGGAGTGTATTGGATCCTTAGATTAAAGAAATATTTTTTGATATCAACAATCATTATATTCTTAGGTCTAGGATATTTCAATAGTTTTTATAAGTTGAAAGAAAAAAAGGTATTCTTCAATGACGATATAAAAGTTATGAGTTATAATGTTCGATTATTTAACCATTATAATTGGACCTCTAAAGATTCAATCAGAGAAAAATCCTTCAAATTTATCAAAGATATAAAGCCTGATATTTTAACCATTCAAGAGTTTTATGAAAACGATCAACTTAACAACTTATACCCGTATCGTTATGTGAAAACAAAATCTAAGATTCATAAGTTTGGTCTAGCTATCTATTCTAATTTTAAAATTATTAATCAAGGGTCATTAGATCTAAAAAACAGCGCTAACAATATCATTTTTGCAGACATTATTAAAGACAAAGATACCATTAGGATCTATAATATTCATCTAGAATCTCTCAAAATAAACCCTAACAAAGAAAATTTCGGTGAAAAAAATTCTGATAAATTAGTTGATCGAATGAAAATATCTTTTCAAAAACAAGCAATACAGGTATCCCAATTTTTAAAACACCAAGAAAAATGGACAGGAAAAGAAATTATTTGTGGCGACTTTAACAATACTGCATTTTCTTGGGTTTATAGAGAGCTTTCTAAAAATAAGCAAGATGCATTTAAAGTGGCTGGAAAAGGCTTAGGAAAGACGTTTAATTACAGGTATCCATTACGAATAGATTTTATTTTACCAGACAACAATTTTGAAATTAATAATTTTAAAACTTTTGATGTCTCTTATTCAGACCACTTCCCTATTTTAGCTAGAATAAAGTTACATCAAGCATTGGAATAAAAAACCGCCAATAAGAAAAATTATTCTTCGGTCAACAATTTTTTTAGTGAATAGAGGATTAAATCATTAATTTTTAGTGTTCTATTTAACTTTTCTAACACTTCTTAAATCTAACATATCGATCGGATTGATACCCAAACCTCGAATATTTTTTTGTGAAAACCGTATCACCTGATCGTAATACAAGGGAATTATAGGAGCTTCACTAATTATAATACTATCCATTTTTTGATAATTTTTATCTCTATGCTTTATGTTTAATAAAGAAATCGATTCCTCATAAAGCTGATCAAATACCTCATTTTTAAAATGTGTATAATTAGGACCGTTAGGAGTCATATTTTTACTGTAAAATAATGAAAGGTAATTTTCTGCATCCGGATAATCTGCAATCCAACTAGCTCTAAAAATTGAAAACTTACCTGTTGCTTTACCTTGTCGTAATGCTGAAGGAGGAACCACATCAATAGTAACATTCAGTCCAATATTATTTAATTCACTTTGAATAAATTCACATAAGTCTAAATAATTACTATTGGTTGTAATGGTAATTGTTGGATTGTTAATTCCTGTTTCAAGTTTAAATTCATCGAGAAACAATCTTGCTTTTTCTGGATTATAATGATATCCTTTTTGATGATTAAAAGAAGGCAATCCTAATGGAATAAAACCATTGGTAGCAGGGATCCCTATACCGTTCCTTAAGTAACGAATCATTTTTCTTCTATCAAAACCATAATTAATTGCTTTTCTAAGCGATTTATGATGCACATATTGCTTATCACTCCCTAAATAAATACCTAAATATTCGGTATTTAAATAAGGACCCGTTTTCATTTGAACAGTCTCCGTATATTTCTTTTGCAACATGCCTTCCGCTGTGATAATTTCGTCTTTATAGGAGGCATCTAAACTCTTCATAAAGTCTAAATTTCCTTGTATAAATTGTAAAAATTCACTTTGTTTATCAGGTAAAAATGAGATGGCTACTGCTTCCAGATAGGGCAAAGAATTTCCTTGATGATCTTTTTCAAAATAGATTGTATTTTTTCTGAGTACTAATTTTGTATTTTCAACCCATAATTTAAACTGAAAAGGTCCTGTTCCGATTGGATTCTGACGGTACTTATCTCCAAAATAAGTGATCGCTTCTTCAGAAACAACCGAACAATATTTCATAGCTAACAAGCCCAAAAATGGAGGAAAGGGTCTTTTTAGTTTAATTTGAAAGACATGATCATCGACGACAGAAAAATTTTCAACATTTTGAAGAACCCACTTACCAGGTGAGGCTATTTTATTATCTAATAAGCGCCCAAAACTATACATAAAGTCATCAGCCACAACCCTTCTTGTAGAGTCTGATCCAAAAAGAGAATGCTTATGAAAATATACGTCTTTCCTTAAGAAAAAAGTATACATCCTCCCATCATCAGAAATATGCCAACGTTCTGCAATACTTGGATTAATATGTAAACTATCATCTAATTGTACTAAGCCATTATACAATTGGTTTACAGCCCATATATTTCGTTGATCTTTTGCATATGCTGGGTCTAATGAAGTAATATTAGAATATTCATTATATCTAAAAACGTGAGAATTATCAAAAAGTGATTGCTGTTTATCGCATGATAGTATCAACAATAGTATCCCTAAATAAAAAAATTTATTTCTTAAATCCATATTCTCTCTCTACTTTACAGATTCTTAATTGATATTGTTGGTACCACTCTTCTCTACCTTTTTTTCTAGCTTGTAGATGTTCTAAATTATTTTTCCATTCTAGAATTGCTTCTTTATTTTTCCAATAGGAAACGGTAATTCCAAGATCATCTCTTGAAGATTCAATTCCCAGGAACCCATTTTGTTTAGCAGCTAAATCCTGCATTCTTTTAGAAGTTTCTATATACCCAGATTCAGATGTAGACAAAAGAGTTGTAAAAATCACTGCGTAATAAGGTGGTGTTAAATGGGTTACTATCATAAAATTAATTCGTATTTAGTTTCTTTACGTTGAGATACAGGATCTATTTTTTTTGACACTATTGTAAAGTTTAAATGGGTAAGAATTTTAACAGAATGAATGTTTTGATCAAAAACATAAGCAACTAATTTCTTTATATTATTTTTCTTAGCAACAAATATGAGTTCTCTACAAACCTCAGATCCATATCCTTTTCGCCAATATTCTTCTAAAAACCTAATTCCAATTTCATCATCATTATTCTCATCTTTGACAAAAGCTAAGGTTCCAACAAAACTAGCATCAAATTTTCTTACTATAGCATAAATCCAATAATCATTTTTTTTTTGGCTATACAAATTAATTAATTTGGTTAATTCGTTTCTATGAGCGTCTAAAGATTTCACTTCACCATCAACATATTGCATTACTTTTGGGTTACTTTGCAATGTATGAAAAGAATTTAAGTCACTGTATTTCAAATATCTAATTAATAATCGTTCTGTTTCAAAAATGAGTTGATCTTTCATCTCTCTTCTTAGAATTATTGTAACTTTGTATGGCTATAAATGTACAAGAATGAATACAGATAAAAAAGTAGCATTTTATACTTTAGGATGCAAACTTAATTTTTCTGAAACCTCTACAATTGCTCGTAGCTTTACGAGTGAAGGTTTTGAGCGAGTAGATTTTACTGAAAAAGCAGATATCTATGTCATTAATACATGCTCTGTTACAGATAATGCTGATAAACGATTTAAAACCATTGTAAAAAACACCTTAAAAATTAATGACAATGCTTTTTTAATAGCTGTAGGATGTTATGCTCAACTAAAGCCAGAAGAATTAGCAGCAATCGATGGAGTTGATCTAGTTTTAGGAGCAACAGAAAAGTTTAATGTAACAAGCTATCTTAACGATCTTACAAAAAACCAACATGGTCAGGTTCATTCTTGTGAAATTTCTGAAGCTGATTTTTATGTAGGTTCCTATTCTATTGGTGATAGAACACGAGCATTTTTAAAGGTGCAAGATGGATGCGATTACAAATGTACCTACTGTACAATTCCATTAGCAAGGGGGATCTCGAGAAGTGATACGTTAGAAAACGTTCTTAAAAATGCTAGAGAAATTTCTAAAAAAGGGATTAAAGAAATTGTCTTAACAGGCGTAAATATTGGAGATTATGGTAAAGGTGAGTTTGGAAATAAAAAACACCAGCATACATTTTTAGATTTAGTTAAAAAACTTTCTACTATTGAAGGCATTCATCGTTTAAGAATTTCATCAATAGAACCCAATTTATTGAAAGATGAAACCATTGAATTTGTTTCTAAGTCCGATAATTTTGTTCCTCATTTTCATATTCCCTTACAAAGTGGTAGTGATGATTTATTAAAAAAAATGAAGCGTCGTTATAAAAAAGAAACCTATACCAATCGAGTTCAAAAGATTAAAGAATCAATGCCAAATGCCTGCATTGGAGTTGATGTAATTGTTGGTTTCCCAGGCGAGACTGATGAACATTTTTTTGAAACCTATACGTATTTAAATGAATTAGATATCTCATATTTACATGTATTCACGTATTCAGAGAGGCCTAATACAGAAGCTATTTTAATGGAAGGAGTTGTTCCTAAAAAAGTTAGAGCAAAAAGAAGTAAAATGCTTCGTGGTTTGTCAGTAAAAAAAAGAAGGTCCTTCTATGAAAGTCAATTAGGCAATACAGTAACTGTTTTATTTGAAAGTGAGAATAAAGAAGGCTATATTCACGGTTTTACAGAAAATTATGTAAAAGTAAAAAACCCTTGGAAACCATCATTGGTAAATACATTACACAAAGTAATCTTAACTCAAATTGATGAAGATGGATTGGTTCGATTTAATTTTATCGAAGACGTTCTCGTTGAAATATAATCTTGTAAGATGGATAAAATACATATGTATTGTATGCCTGGCTTAGGAGCAAATCCTAAAATATTTAAAAATATTTCTTTCCCTGAGAATAGATTTGAACTTCATTACTTAGAATGGAAAATCCCTCTTTCTGTAGACGAAACGTTAGAAAATTATGCCTATAGAATGTCTAAAGAAATTAAGCATAAAAAGCCTGTATTATTAGGAGTTTCTTTTGGCGGGATTTTAAGTCAAGAAATTGCCAAAATTATCCCCGTTCATAAACTTATTCTCATCTCCACGGTTAAAACTTGTTATGAATTACCAACTCGTTTAAGACTCATTCAAATGACCAATGCATACAAACTTTTTCCTCTTAAAATTGTTGAAAATTTAGATGAATATAAGAAATACTTCCTTGGAGACTTTTTAAAAAAAAGAGCCGAATTATACGAGATGTATTTATCTGTTAAAGATGCAACTTATATGAAATGGGCCCTCTATAATGTCTTACACTGGCAACAGAAAACCCCTCCCAATAACTATGTTCATATTCATGGAAATAATGATCATGTATTCCCTTCTAAACATCTTAAAGATTTTATATTGATAGAAAAAGGAACTCATATAATGATTTTACAAAAAGCAACACTAATTTCTGAAATAATTTGTAAGAATTTAACTTGATGTTGTCTTAACAATTCATTAAATTTATGTTTTAAAATTTAAATTAAGAAAACTTCATGCAAAAAATCATTCGTTTTTTATCTGTTTTATCAATTGCTATCCTATCCATTAGTTTCTTTAATGCAATTTACAAGACAGACAAACCTGTAAAAAATACCGCAGAGACATACCGTATTAAAGCGCTAAAAATTCCCAACAATTTAACATTTGCAGGAGAAAAAATCCCAATAGAACGGAATGATATCAAAGAACGAATGGATCGTGAATTGCATGTAAATACCTATTGGCAATCGAATGGTTTATTACTCATCAAGAGAGCTCATAAATATTTCCCTATCATAGAGCCTCTTTTAGAAAAATATGGAATTCCAGATGATTTTAAATATTTAGCAGTTGCAGAAAGTGGTTTACAAAATAATTCTTCTCCTGCCGGCGCCTCTGGCTTCTGGCAATTTTTAAAGTCGTCTGCCAAAGAATACGGGCTTGAAGTAAATAATAATGTCGATGAGCGATATAACCTTGAAAAAGCCACTAAAGTAGCTGCCGATTATATAAAAAAATCTAAAAACCGTTTTGGAAGCTGGACGTTGGCTGCAGCAGCTTATAATGCAGGAAACGCGAGAATTGAAAGAAATTTAAGTAAACAACAGGTTAGCGATTATTACGATCTATTACTCAACACTGAAACTTCTCGTTATATATTTAGAATTGCAGCTTTAAAAGAAATTATTTCAAATCCAAAAAAGTATGGCTTTGAATATGACGATGAAGATTTATATTCATTAACTCCTACAAGCATTGTAAAAGTAGATACTGTAATTACCAACATTGCTTCTTTTGCAAAGGGATATAAAATTAATTATAAAGACCTAAAATTACTGAACCCTTGGTTAAGGCAAAACAGATTAAATAATAAAAGTAGAAAATTGTACGAGATAAAAATACCTATCAATCACTAGAAAAAAAAACACTTATCTTTTCGATAAGTGTTTTTTTGTTGAAAATTTAAGAGGTAGTATATATTAGATTACTCTTACGTTTACTGCGTTCAATCCTTTTCTTCCATCTTGTAAATCAAATTCTACTTCGTCATTTTCTCGGATTTCATCGATCAAACCTGATACATGTACAAAATGTTCGCTGTTGTTTCCTTCTTCAATAATAAATCCAAATCCTTTAGATTCGTTGAAAAATTTTACGGTACCTTTACTCATAATATTGTTTTGTTTTGTTGTCTATTTAATTATTGACAACGTGATTATTTATGGTGCAAATTTACACTATTTATTTTATATTACAATAAATAATTAAATTTCTTTTACTTTAGTATAAGTAACTGCCATAAAGCAGATTAGTTTAAATCTAAACGTACAATTGCACTTTTCACTTCTTCTAGTTCCTTTATAATATTTTCTATGATCTCTTTTGCTGGTTTAATTTGATGAATAATCCCTGCAATTTGTCCAATTTCTAATTCTCCATTATCTAAGTCCCCCTCAAACATTCCTTTTTTTGCTCTAGCTTTTCCCAACAATTCTTTTAGTTGAGATATGGTAGGGTGTTGCTGATAAAGTTTTTGAATCTCATTAAAGAATTTATTTTTCACCAAACGAACTGGTGTCAATTCTTTAAGAGTAAGTTGGGTGTCACCGTCTTTTACCTTTAGAATAGTTTGTTTAAAATTAAAATGCGCAGAAGACTCTTTGGTTGCTGCAAATCGACTTCCTATTTGTACGCCATCGGCACCTAATACCATGGCAGCAAGCATACCTCTTCCGTTGCCAATACCACCTGCAGCAATCACAGGAATTTTCACGTGTTCTTTAACCATCGGGATTAAAGTAAACGTTGTTGTTTCTTCTCGCCCATTGTGTCCACCAGCCTCAAAACCTTCACATACAATGGCATCTACTCCTGCTAAAACCGCTTTTAAGGCAAACCTTACAGAACTCACAACATGCACGACTGTTACCCCTTTTTCTTTTAAAATAGGAGTCCAAACAGATGGGTTTCCTGCTGAGGTAAATACAATCTTTACCTCCTCTTCTAGGATAACATTCATCAATTCATCTATCTGAGGATATAGCAACGGTACATTCACTCCAAAAGGCTTATCAGTTGCTTTCTTACATTTTTGTATATGCTCTTGAAGTATTTCTGGGTACATAGATCCTGACCCTATTAATCCTAAACCACCGGCATTTGAAACTTCTGAGGCTAGCCTCCAACCGCTAACCCATACCATTCCTCCTTGAATGATAGGGTATTTTATATTAAAAAGACGTGTAATACAATTCGTCATAAAATTATGAAATTACTCCAGAACCGAGGAGTTCATCACCTTGATACCAGGCAACAAATTGTCCTTCTTGAATGGCAGACTGTAGATTCTGAAACTCAACAAACAGTCCATTAGTTGCTTTATATAAAGTTGCCTTTTCAAGTGGTTGTCGGTATCTAATTCTTGCCTCTACTTCAATACTTTGGTGTTCTTTTAATACTAAGTCTTCTCGAACCCAATGTTCTTCCTCCTGGGCAACAAATAATACCTTTCTAAATAAACCTTGATGATTTTTTCCTTCACCAACATAAATGATGTTAGTAACCACATCAGTTTCAATCACAAATAAGGGCTCTTTTGTTCCTCCAACAGCCAATCCTTTCCTCTGACCTTTGGTGAAAAAGTGAGCTCCTTGATGAGACCCAACAGTTTTTCCATCTTTCTGTTGATAAATATACTTAGTTGCAAAAAACTTTAATTCTTCTTCTTTGGTTAACAAGACGGGAATCTCTCTACGATATAGTACTGAATCTTTATCTATTTGAATAATGTCGCCTTGGGAAGCCTCTAACTTCTGTTGAAGAAATTCAGGTAGGCGAACCTTACCAATAAAACACAATCCTTGAGAATCTTTTTTACCTGCAGTAATTAAGCCTACTTTTTTTGCAATTTCTCTAACTGCTGGCTTCGTTAATTCCCCAATGGGAAATAGCGCTTTTGCTAATTGTTTTTGAGATAGTTGACACAAAAAGTACGATTGATCTTTATTAGTATCTTTTCCTGCTAGTAATTTATATACATGTTGATTGTTAATGACTGCTGATTCTTTTCTACAATAATGACCCGTGGCAACATAATCTGCTCCTAAATTCATTGCAATATCCATAAAGACATCGAACTTAATTTCGCGATTGCACAGAATATCTGGATTGGGAGTTCTCCCCTTTTCATACTCATTAAACATATAATCAACAATACGATCTTTATATTGTTCACTTAGATCTACAACTTGAAAAGGAATTCCTAATTTTTCGGCAACAATGAGAGCATCGTTACTATCTTCTAACCACGGACATTCATTAGATATTGTTACAGAATCATCATGCCAATTTTTCATAAAAAGACCGATCACCTCATACCCCTGCTCTTTTAGCAGATACGCCGCAACACTACTGTCTACTCCCCCAGAAAGACCTATTATAACTCTTTTCATATATTCTTTTCTAATTCGAATACAAAATTACAAAATTGCTTATGAAGATATTAATTATTATTAAAAATCAATTGATACTATATGACTGTTCTTGAATAAAAAACTATTCTTTCTCGTTATTTTTACTCTGACTTTTATTGAATTTTTGGGTGTTTTTAATTTCTTTTTTGGTTGCTTTTTTACCTCCAATATAGAATTCCCATGTGCCAAATTTTCGTCCATTTTTATAGATACCTTCTTCTTTTAAATCACCATTTAATTCAAAATATTTCCCTTCACCATGTAATACATTATTAAGATAATTAACCTCTTCTATCAAAATCCCTTCCTCTGAATATTTTTTAGAGACTCCATTTTTTTTTCCATTAGAATAGTGAGTTATTTCTAAAAGTGTTCCGTCTTTATAATAATTTTTTAGGTCACCTTCTAATTTTCCATTTTCATATATTTCTTCGGAAAATAAATTTCCATTAGGAAAATAATAGATCCATTTACCAACTCTACTTTTGCCAATCATAGTCCCTATCGTTCGTAATGTACCGTCTTTATTAAAATAGCTCACTTTTGCAGAATCCGAAGTTACAGAAAACTCCTTAATAATGCTTGGATACTTAGAGGTAGTGATCTCATAATATTTAAAAGTCCCTACTTCTTTTCCATTCTCAAAAGTCCCCTCATAACGAATTCTTTTATTTGAATAATATTTTTTCCATAGTCCAGTCCGTTTATTATCTTTGGTAAACTGATTTATTTTTTGAGCATTAATAGAAGTTATTCCACTGCTAAAAGGCAAAAAAAAGGAAAGGATAATGAGTCTATAAAAGGGTAACATCATGTTGTAATTTGTTTAGTAAATATACATATTTCATTGAAAAAAATGAATAAAAAAAAATTAATACAAGAGATTAAAAATATTGAGAATGCTAAGAGAGATAACCGTCAGAGAGTTGCATCTCTAGTTTCTGAAAATATTGATTTAATGACCCCATTAGTAGATCTAACATTTATGGTAAACGATAAGATATCGATTAGAGCAGCATGGATCTTGGAATGGATTTGCACCCATGACAATCTCGATCTTATTCTTCCTTATTTAGATACATTTACTAACGAAATTAAAGGATTACAATTTGACAGTGCTTTGAGGCCTTGTGCAAAAATTTGTGAACATTTAGCAAAAGCATACACTCACAAAAAAGAGACTTTAGTAAAAAAAACATTAAAAGAATATCATATTGAAAAAATTATAGAAACAGGGTTTGATTGGTTAATAACCCCCCAGAAAATTGCTGTAAAAGCCTACACCATGAATACCCTTTTCTTATTCGGATTGACTAGAGATTGGATTCACCCTGAATTATCTCATTTAATTAGTACTAAAATTATTCATCAAAGTAAAGGCTGTAAAGCTAGGGGAAGGCATATTTTATTGGCTATAGAAAAACATAAAAAAGAACTATAAAATCTAAGTAATTGAGTACTTTTGCTCTTTAGACGACAACACTAATCATGGATATTAAACAATTAAATGCCATCTCCCCTATTGATGGTCGGTACCGAGGTAAAATAGAAAAACTAGCTGCATATTTTTCTGAAGAAGCACTCATAAAATATAGAGTTTTAATAGAGATTGAATATTTCATTGCTTTGTGTGAAATACCCTTACCGCAACTATCAGATTTTAATGCTTCTTTTTATCCAAAATTAAAGGAAATTTATCAAAATTTCTCTACACAAGATGCCGAAAAGATCAAAGAAATTGAAAAAGTTACAAATCATGATGTAAAAGCAGTTGAATACTTTATTAAAGAAAAATTTGATAGACTAGGACTCGAAAAATATAAAGAGTTTATACATTTCGGTTTAACGTCGCAAGACATCAATAATACAGCAATTCCTTTATCGATAAAAGAAGCGATAAACGATGTTTATTTAGTTGAGTTTTCAACAGTATTAACTAGACTCAAAGAGCTCTCTTTAGAATGGGAAGATATATCGATGTTGGCAAGAACACATGGTCAGCCAGCCTCTCCTACTCGATTAGGAAAAGAAATAAAGGTATTTGTTATACGACTCGAAGAGCAATTAAAATTTTTAACAAGCATTCCAAATGCTGCAAAATTTGGAGGAGCAACAGGAAATTATAATGCTCATAAGGTTGCTTATCCAGATACTGATTGGAAAGAATTTGGATCAAATTTTGTAAATCAGACCCTAGGCTTACATCATTCTTTTCCAACCACACAAATCGAGCATTACGATCATATGGCCTCTTTATTTGATGGTTTAAAAAGAATAAATACCATTTTAATAGATCTAGACAGAGATATATGGACCTATGTAGCCATGGATTATTTTAAACAAAAAATTAAAAAAGGAGAAATAGGCTCCTCTGCAATGCCACACAAAGTAAACCCGATAGATTTTGAAAATTCTGAAGGTAACTTAGGGATTGCCAATGCCATTTTCGAACATTTATCTAGGAAGCTACCTGTGTCTAGAATGCAGCGAGATCTTACCGATAGTACTGTGTTAAGAAATGTAGGAGTTCCTTTTGGTCATACATTAATTGCTTTTGCTTCTACCTTAAAAGGACTTAATAAATTATTATTAAATCAAGAAAAATTTAATGAGGATCTAGAAAATAATTGGGCTGTTGTTGCAGAAGCAATCCAAACTATTTTACGTAGAGAAGGCTATCCTAACCCATACGAAGCATTGAAAGGGCTAACTCGAACTAACGAAAAAATTACACAAAGTTCTATGGCCAACTTTATTGAATCCTTAAAAATTTCTGAACAAATAAAATCAGAATTAAAAGCAATAACACCCTCTAATTATACTGGTATCTAATGAAAATATATTCCTTACTCCATACAACGACCCTAACAATTCTAATACTCCTCTTATTTTCTTCTTGCGAAAAAGAAAATATTGGCAGTGCGGATCGATTTAAATTGGGGGTTTTTGAAATTCCTGCTGGAAAAGGATATAGCAAAACTATAGTCACAAGAATCGACAGTCTTCAGATAGAGGAATATACTAAGTATGCAGAAATATCTACAGATTCGGGTGTATTTCAAAGAGAAACAAAAAAAATTGACACCCTCTACATCAAATGGAAAAATAATTTTTTCTATACCTTAACAATGAAATCTCCAAAAAACGAGTTAGATAAAGACCCTATATTTGTTCAAATCACTAAGATAACAGACACAACATATAATTTTACAGCAAAAATTGGATTTTCTGAATTTAAACAAAAAGGAACCGTCTATAAAATAAAGTAATCCTATGGAATTATTTTTAAACATCGATACATGGATTGCTCTGATTACTTTAACATTTCTTGAAATTATTTTAGGAATAGACAATATTATTTTTATTTCTATTTCAGCGAATAAATTACCAAAAGAGCTACAAAAAAAAGCCACCTTTTTAGGATTGGCTTTAGCCATGATTACTCGTATTTTATTACTTTTTAGTGTTTCATATATCATTGCATTAAAAGAACCATTTTGGTCAATAGATTCTACTTGGCTTACTGTAGGAGTTACAGGACAAAGCATTATTCTTTTTCTGGGAGGATTGTTTCTTCTCTACAAAAGTACCAAAGAAATACATCATAAGGTAGAAAAAGATCAACAAGAAGAAAATACAAATACCTCAAAAAAAACAAGTACATTTTCGAATATCATCATCCAAATTATAGCAATTGATCTTGTTTTTTCTTTTGATTCTATATTAACCGCTGTAGGAATGACAAACGGTGTTGATGGTGCATTAACAATTATGGTGTGTGCTGTGATTATCTCTATGGTCATCATGATGATTTTTGCCAATGCTGTTAGTACCTTTGTAAATAAAAACCCAACGATTCAGATGTTAGCACTTTCTTTTTTAATATTAATTGGTTTTATGTTGATTGCCGAAGGCGCTCATTTATCAGAATTGAAAATTTTTAACAAGTCTATGGGGGTAATTCCAAAAGGTTATTTGTATTTTGCCATTATATTTTCATTAGCTGTGGAACTATTAAATATGAAAATACGTAAAAAAAAGAAACCATAAAGACACTAAGAAAACATAGCATCTTATTACTAGCTTCCCTACTACTATTTCCTGCTAGTGTTCAACTGGTTCATGCATTTGAAGAACATGAGGAAACTATCTGTAGGTCAGAAATTGAAAAACATGTCCATCAAGATGAACTTTCATGTGAGCTTTGTCATTTGCAGGCAAAAACGTTTGCCATTCTAGTGAATGATAGACTTTCTTCATCTCTCACTTTCCTTCATTTAAAAAATAATAACAAGTATCAATTTCTTTTTAATCATCAGCAACTATCTTTTTCGCTAAGAGCCCCCCCCTATTTTTAACTTTTCCTAACATCTTTATAAAAGTTAAAAATCAACCAAATGTCCAAAAAATATTATTTGGCTTTCTTGTTATTATGTAATAGCTTCGTAATACAAAGCCAACATTGTACTCTAACATTTCAAGGGATCATCAAAGATTTCCATGATGGAACTCCTATCGAAGGCGCCTTCATTAAAGTAAAAGGCTCAGAGGTGTATGCAGTGTCCGATCTTCAAGGGAAATTTGTTCTTCAAAATATTTGTTCATCATTATTTAAAGCAACGATTTCTCATGTCTCTTGTGATACTAAGGAAATTTCTGTTGACCTCAATAAAAAGTCATTTTTAGAAATTTTATTAGAACATCACATCGAAAAACTAATGGAGGTAAGTGTGAAATCTCAAGCGAACAAAAAAACAAAAACTGCTCAAGAAACCGTTATAAAAAGCAATGTCTTAGAACGTTATAGTGCGCTGAGTTTGGGAGATGCCATAAAAGAAATTCCGGGAGTGTCTGCTATTAAAACAGGAAACTCTATTGTAAAACCAGTAATTAATGGATTGCACAGTAGTAGAGTTTTAGTATTAACAAATAATGTGAGGTTACAAGACCAAGAATGGGGTATAGAACATGCGCCTAACATCGATATTAATTCGGCTGAAAGTATTTCTCTAATTAAAGGAGCCAATGCTTTAGAATATGGTGGAGATGCCATTGGCGGAGTTATTTTTGTGAATCCTACAAGAGTTTTTGCAAAAGATTCTCTTTTTGGACACTCTATTGTTAATGGTCAAAGCAATTCTAGAGGAATCGGATTTAGTAGTTCCCTAACCAACACATTTAAAAATGGCTGGTATATTAGCGGACAGGCTTCTTACAAACGTTTAGGTGACTTTAATACACCAAGATATATTTTAACCAATACAGGCATTCAATCAACAGCTTTTTCTCTTTTTACAGGAAAAAAAAGATTTGACGTTGGTTATGAGTTATACTACAGCTATCTAAAGAATGAAATTGCTATTTTAAGATCCTCTCATATTGGGAATGTAGAAAATTTGGTAATAGCTATAAATGCGGATGTTCCATCGATTATCGATTCTTTTAGTTATGATATTAATGCTCCTAAACAAGAAGTAGCCCATCAAATTTTTAAAGGAACGTTTTATAAACGTTTTAAAGAATTGGGTAGGTTAGATATTCAATATGATTATCAAAACAATCATCGATTTGAATTTGATATCCGAAGAGGCGATGATCGTGATATTGCTGCGATAGATCTACAGTTACAAAGTCATACATTTAAATCAACCTTAAAATTTGATTCTAATTCGGTTACTAACTATAAACTAGGAGTCTTAGCTGGCTATCAAAATAACTATGCAAATCCAGCTACTGGGGTACGACGTCTAATTCCTGATTATCAAAAATTTGATCTTGGTTTTTTTACCATTACCAATTTCAACCCAAGTGATCGAGTATCTGTTGATGTTGGAGTTCGTTATGATTTTAATCAAATTAATGCTAAGAAATTTTATCAGACTTCGCGATGGTTAGAAAGAGGCTATGATCTTGATTTTTCAGAAATCATTACACAAGATCTTGGCACTCAATTATTGGTGAATCCAATTTTTGATTTTCATAGCTTTTCTGCCTCTACAGGTGTAACCTTAGATATCAATGACAACACTGTGATTCTTTTTAATTATGGAGTGTCTAACAGAGCACCTAATGCCTCAGAATTATTTAGTGATGGTTTACACCATTCTGCAGCACGGATAGAACTAGGAGATTTACGTATTAAAAAAGAAACCTCCAACAGAATCGCTGGAACATATACCTATAAAGGCGAGAAAACAAGTCTGATTGTAGAAGGATTTTTTAATCATATCAGCAATTTTATATACCTAGAGCCTAGTGGAGTAGAAACTACCAATAGAGGTGCTTTTCCTGTTTGGGAATACAAACAAATTAATGCGGCATTGTTTGGGTTAGATGTAGACCTTCGTCATCCAGTAACCAATCAATTAATCCTTCAGAACAAATCGTCTTTTATAAAAGGAAAAGATGTAAGTTCTAATAGAGCATTAATCGATATTCCAGCATTTAAGACGATGAACTTAGTTCGATACTCAAATAAAAAATGGGCTAACTTTAGTGCCGAACTACAAAGTGAATGGGTCTTTAGACAAAATGAGTTCCCAAACAATAATTTTGAAGCGTATATTCCTAGAACCGATTCTTTTTTGCTCGTAGATATCAGTACTCCCCCACCTGCCTACCATATCCTTCATCTTAGAAGTGATGTTGAAATGAAAATATCGAAGGAAAACAATATTAATATAGCTTTTACAATCAATAATATATTCAATACTACTTACAGAGAAAATTTAAACCGATTACGATATTTTGCTGATGAAATCGGAAGAAATTTTACAATTCAATTAAAATTCAAATACTAACAAAAATGAAAACAATTAAAATTTTAAGTATCTTATTTATAGCAACAATTATATGTATTTCCTGTAATGATAATAATCCAGAACCTATAAATGAAGAAGAAGTAATTACTACAATAACGGCCACGTTAACTCCAGTTGGAGGAGGAACTCAAGTAGTATTAAAATCTCAAGATTTAGATGGTGATGGACCAAATCCTCCCGTAATAACTGTCTCTGGTTCATTAGATGCTAATTCAACCTATTTAGGAATGATGGAACTTTTAAATGAAACGGAAACTCCAGCAGAAGATATTACAGAAGAGGTTGAAGAAGAAGCACTAGAGCACCAGTTTTTTTTCTCAACAACCAATAATATTGCAACAGTAGGATATGACGATCAAGATTCTAATGGAAATCCTGTAGGGATTGAGTTTGTGCTCACCACATCTGCTGCAGGAACTGGAAATATTACAATTACGCTTATTCATGAGCCAGAAAAACTTGAACCTGGTGTAAGTGATGGAGATATTACCAATGCTGGTGGAGAAACAGATATTTCAGAAACCTTTCCAATTACGGTAGAATAATACAACAAGTACCTATCTACAAAAAAAGGCTGTCTGGAAAGACAGTCTTTTTTTTATTACTAAAAGAAGTGCTTATTTTACAAACTTAGTTTCTTTTAAAGAATGTAAGATACACAATGAAAGTATAAAGAAAATAGCCAAACACAACACACTCCATTGCATCGAGTCGGTTAATGAATACAGCAACCCATATACAAAAGTCCCTAGAACAATTGCGATCTTTTCTGTCACATCATAAAAACTAAAATAAGTAGCATGGTCTTCTGTATCGGGCAGTAATTTAGAGTACGTAGAGCGTGTGAGAGACTGAACAGCTCCTAGAACCATTCCAAGAACCCCACCCAAGCCATAAAAATACAAGCCTACATTGGGTAGATCTTTGTGCAAGGTAAAAGCCCCTAAACAAACTAAAATCCAGATGAGTACTGTAATTTTTAAAGCGGCAAAGTTTCCATATTTTTTAGATAATCTAGAAAAAAACCACGCCCCAAAAATAGCTATTATTTGAATCAATAAAACCGTTACAATAAGGCTAATCGTTCCGAGACCTAATTCTGTAGAGCCAAAAATTGTTGCCAATAAAATAATTGTTTGAACGCCGATACTTAGTAAGAAAAAAGCTATTAAGAAACGTTTGAGTGTTGGATGGTTTTGTAACTCTTTTAAGACAATTTTCAATTCCTTAAACCCTTTCCATATATAATCTTTTTTGGGTTTCTTATGAAACACATTATTGGGTAAACTTCGAAAGGTTACTTGCGCAAAACCAATCCACCACAAGCCAACCATCACAAATGAGATTTGCGAAGCTGTTCCGGCAGTCATTCCTAATAATTCTGGAGATAAGATCATCCCTAGATTAATAAGTAATAAAATAACAGAGCCTGCATATCCAAACATAAACCCCTTCGCACTCACCTGATCTTGATCTTCTGGATAAGCTACTTCTGGAAGATAAGCGTTATAGAAAACAATACTAGACCAAAAGCCAATACTTGCTAATATTGTAAATAGGATTCCAATCCAAACAGTATCCACTCCATCAAAAAAATACAAAGACATGACCGATACAGATCCTAAGGAACAAAAAATTTGAAGAAATCGCTTTTTATTACCCGTGTAATCTGCAATAGCCGATAAAATAGGAGACATAAAAGCCACTACTAAAAATGAAAAAGAAAGTGCATAGCTATATAAAGTATCTGGATGATCCCAGGAGATCCCCAAAAAAGAAACAGTAGCCCCTTCGGTAATATTAGAATAGTAGAGCGGAAAGATAGCCGTACCAATCACCAAAGAATATACTGAGTTTGCCCAGTCGTAAAAGGCCCAAGCATTAATTAGTTTTTTATCTCCTTTTTGTAACATTCGATTTAGTTTATCGTGTTTTTATTAGTATCAGTCCTTTTTCAATTTCTTTTTGACATTAATAATTGCAAGATAGATAAAATTAATCTACTAACGGAGGCTCTTTTTTATGAAAGGCATCAATCGCTAAAAAAATGTATGCTCATTTTTATAGCAATCTATCCTAATAACCAAAGGCGATTTATTATTTTTGTACTCTCAATTATAATTCATTTGTTGAATCTATTAAAACATAGCAATACCCTAGCACCAAGTTTGGCAATCCCAAAAGCTGTAACTTTTTTCACAAAAACACTCGATACACTATCGAGTCATCTAGCGGCAGCATTAGGACGTAAGTTATTTGTAACCCCAATTGGCTACCCCACGCCAAAACGCGAACAGTACATGCTTAAAAGTGCTCAAAAAAAGCGATTGTTTATTTCTGATATTCAAAAAGAGATAGAAATTTTATCCTATGGATATTCTAAAAAGAAGGTCTTATTAGTCCATGGGTGGTGTGGGAGAAGTACCCAATTATTTGCTTTTGCAGATCGATTATTAGAAGAAGGATATATGGTAATTTCTTTTGATGGTCCTGCGCACGGCTCCTCCTCTGGAAAGACCACTACTTTAACAGATTTTTTATCATCAATCAAAGAGATCGATAAAACATATGGTCCTTTTGAGGCAGCCATTGGGCATTCTTTTGGGGCGATGGCATTATACAATGCTGTATCACGATTTTTAGATATTAAAACCTTTGTTGCTATTGGCTCTGGAGATAAAGTATCGGATATTATTGCCAATTTTTCAAAAAATTTATTATTAAAAGGTAAAACAGCCAACAAGATTCAAGCAGGATTAGAAAAAAAATGGCAGCTATACGCAGATGATTTTTCCAGCAGTCATGTTGCAAAAAAAATTAACATTCCAGTTCTTATTGTTCATGACATGAATGATGGCGATGTTCCTGTAAGTTGTGCCTATAGAATACGACTAAACTTGTACAAGGGAAGCTTATTAATTACTAGTGGATTAGGGCATACGAAAATTTTAAGAAATCAACATATAATCAATCGAAGTATCGATTACATTAACCAAAACACATGAAAAAATTAGTACTAGTTATCAGTATCATTATTACAGTAAGCTGTTCGGGGACTGCTCAAGAATCTGATAAGAAGACGCAGAAAATATACCCAGTTACTAAAACAGATGCCCAATGGAAAGCGGAACTTACACCCCTTCAGTATTATGTATTAAGAGAGTCTGGTACCGAAAGGCCTTTTACAAGCCCGTTAAACGAAAACAAAGAAAAAGGAATCTATACCTGTGCAGCTTGCAAAACCCCTCTTTATAGCTCAGAATATAAATATAATTCTGGAACCGGATGGCCTTCTTTTGATCGTGCCATTACCAACAATGTAGCATTGGATGTAGACTATAAAATTGGCTATGCCAGAACCGAATTAAAATGTGCCACCTGTGGAGGACATTTAGGACACTCATTTAACGATGGCCCCTCAAACACTACTGGGCAACGACATTGTATTAATGGGGCTGCCCTATTATTTAAAAAAGAGCTGTAAAATACTGTTTTAGCTTCCTTAGGTCTCCCCTAGGAAGTAGGATTGGAACTCCAACGTCTACTCACCCGATTGGTAAAAACTCCCTACAGAGTAGTAATTTTGAGTTTTTTACTGACGAGCCCTTCCCTTCGTTCAATTATCTTTTTTGTACGGTAGAATTGATAACAATTGACTCTAAACGTATTTTGGGGTTATTCAGTCGTTTTAGTAAGAGTTTTGCAGCCGTTACCCCTACTCTTTTCCCGTGTTGGTCGATGGTGGTTAATTTAGGGGTTAAATGTTCAGAAATAATAGTACTGGCATAGCCAATAATTGAAACCTCCCCATTATTTAAAACTCCTTTTTGTTTTCCTATTCGGAAAGCGGCTAAAGAAGATTCTTGATCTAAGGCCATTACAGCATCAATCTTATTATCCTCTATGAGTGAGCGTAGTCTTGATTCGATCTCTTTTTCGGACCCCTCAATAAGGAGAGAATCTTGTTTTTCTCTTACAGCATCCTCATACCCTTGTTTTCTTAATTTACCCACATTAGAATTATAGATAGAAGAAACCAAAGCAATCTTATTTCTACCCTCAAAAATTAACTCATTAACCGCATTAAAAACAGCATTGTAATCGTCTACGAGTACCTTATCGCAATTAATAGAGTTTACTATACGATCTAACATCAAAAGAGGAATATCGCCTTCTAAGCTGCTTAAATGAGAAAACTCTTTTTTAATTTGAGTTTCTTCAGAAACAGCGATAATAATGGCATCTACAAGCCCATTAGAGAGGGTCTGAATCGATTGTAATTCTTTTTCGTACGATTCATTTGTTATGCTGATAATGATATTATATTGGGTGGTCGCGATAACATTCTCGATCCCTCGTAATATTCTTGCCAAAAAGAAATTTTTAATGCTAGGCAATACAACTCCAATGGTATTTGTTTTCCCAGATTTTAGGTTTACAGCCAGTTTGTTTGGCTTATAATTGTGAAGTTTTGCGGCAGCCTTAATTCGTTGTTTGGTACTATCACTTATTTCATAACTATCATTTAATGCTTTTGACACAGTCGATATTGAAACTTCTAAAATTTTAGACAACTCCTTGATGGTAATATTTTTCTTCATAAACTCACAATTATAGTTTTTGAAATTCGTTGAGCGAAATAAGATAAAAAAATTTAAGGAAGATTTTTTTAACTAAAGTCAATCATATAAAATCTTTTCAAAGTTAGTTCAAATTTTCTATCAAACAAACTCATCGGGTATACATGGATAAATAAACTCACTCTAAAAAAAATAAAAATGGATGCTTAAAGTTAATGAGAGGCGTCATATAAATAAATATTTGTGGGTTTTATCTTATTGTGACGAAAGATTTAGTGGTCTTTTACTTGAGTAAAATGAGTGTATTCTCTATATTTGTACTTTGCAAAAAAATGTAATCGAATCCTATGTTTAATAATTTAAGTGAAAAATTAGATAAAGCCCTACATACCTTAAAAGGTCATGGTAAAATAACAGAGGTTAATGTCGCAGAAACCTTAAAAGAAGTAAGAAGAGCACTGTTGGATGCCGATGTAAGCTTTAAGATTGCAAAAAACTTTACAAAAAGAGTCCAAGAAAAAGCCTTGGGTCAAGATGTGTTAACCACGCTAAACCCTAGCCAGTTGATGGTTAAAATTGTAAAGGATGAACTTACGTCCTTAATGGGCGGTGAGGTAGTTGGCGTTAATTTAAGCGGAAATCCTACTGTAATTTTAATGTCTGGACTGCAAGGTTCTGGTAAAACCACATTTTCTGGTAAATTGGCCAACTACCTAACTACCAAAAAATCTAAAAATGTTTTATTGGTGGCTTGTGATGTATATCGACCAGCTGCCATCAACCAATTAAAAGTCGTAGGAGAACAGATAGGTGTTGAAGTCTATGCAGAGCCAGAAAATAAAAATCCTGTTGAGATCTCAGTAAATGCAATCAAGCATGCAAAAGCAACGGGTAAAAATAGTGTTATAATAGATACGGCAGGGCGTTTGGCGATTGATGAAGCCATGATGAACGAGATTTCGAACATCCATAAAGCCGTTGCTCCCCAAGAAACTTTGTTTGTGGTCGATTCTATGACTGGGCAAGATGCGGTAAATACGGCAAAAACCTTTAATGATGTTTTAAATTTTGATGGAGTTATTCTTACCAAATTAGATGGAGATACTCGTGGTGGTGCGGCCTTAACAATTAAATCTGTAGTCGATAAGCCGATAAAGTTTATTGGTACTGGAGAAAAAATGGATGCCTTAGATGTATTCTATCCGGATCGTATGGCCGATCGTATTTTGGGAATGGGAGATGTAATCTCACTGGTAGAAAGAGCGCAAGAACAATACGATGAACAAGAAGCTAGAAAGCTTCAAAAAAAGATTG
This sequence comes from Flavobacterium sp., assembly GCA_042091515.1. GTDB lineage: Bacteria > Bacteroidota > Bacteroidia > Flavobacteriales > Flavobacteriaceae > Polaribacter. Next base: position 61,288 of record JBELHH010000003.1, read on the forward strand.
CCAAAAATCAATTTGGTTTTGATGATTTCTTATCCCAAATTCAACAAATTAAAAAAATGGGAAGTATGAAAGATCTTGTAGGAATGATTCCTGGTGCAGGTAAAGCGATGAAAGACGTAGATATTGACGACGATGCATTTAAAGGCATAGAGGCTATTATTCATTCAATGACTCCCCTAGAAAGAAGCACTCCTACTGCCATTAATGCAAGTAGAAAGAAAAGAATTGCCAATGGATCTGGTACCTCTATACAAGAGGTAAATCAACTCATGAAACAATTTAATCAAATGAGTAAAATGATGAAAATGATGCAAGGCGGCGGCGGTAAAAAGATGATGCAAATGATGAAAGGAATGCGATAATAGTTCGCAATCAGAAAATAAATTCTCATTACTAATACTCAAAATACTCAATGAATGATTTTACTTGACGGTAAGAAAACATCCTCAGATATTAAAGACGAAATTGCTGTTGAAGTAGCAAAGTTGAAAGAAAAAGGTAAAAAAACACCTCATCTAGCAGCCATTATTGTTGGAAACGATGGTGCCAGTAGAACCTATGTAGGTGCTAAAGTAAAAGCCTGTAACCGTGTTGGTTTTAACTCTACCCTGATCGAACTTCCTCTAGAAACATCGGAAAATGAATTGCTTTATAAAATTAATGAGTTAAACGCTAATGAAGCCATCGATGGTTTTATTGTTCAATTACCACTCCCTAAACACATAGACGAACAGAAAGTTATTATGACCATTGATCCCGACAAAGACGTCGATGGATTTCATCCCACAAATGTTGGGAAAATGGCGTTAAACTTACCTACTTTTATCTCTGCAACTCCTTTTGGAATATTAGAATTATTAGAACGATATCAAGTAGAGACTTCCGGAAAACACGTTGTTGTTATTGGACGGAGTCATATTGTAGGAAGCCCTATGAGTATTTTGCTCTCTCAAAAAAGAAAAGTAGGTAATGCTACGGTAACCATCACACATAGTAGAACAAAAAATTTAAAAGAGAGTACCCTTCAAGCTGATATTATAATTGCTGCATTGGGGATTCCAGAATTTTTAACAGCAGATATGGTAAAAGACGAGGTAACCGTAATTGATGTTGGAATTACCCGTGTTGAAGACGCAACCAAAAAAAATGGATATCGCTTATTAGGGGATGTGGCCTTTGATGAGGTTTCTAAAAAATCATCCTATATTACCCCTGTGCCAGGAGGCGTTGGACCAATGACCATTGCTATGCTATTAAAAAACACCTTATTGGCTTGTAAGAGAAAGAAGTAAACAAACAGGAACCTCTACTCCTATTCCTTATCGGAAACAGAAAAAATTACAGATCCTCTCGATGAACTAGTTCTAAAGAAAAGGCAGGTTTGCATATTGAGATATAATCACACGCTTCTTCAAAAGGATTGGAGTACTGCACTCGAGTATGTTTTTGAATTTTTATCGATTGCCCTGCTTCCAACACAATAGTTTCTCCCGCTATTATAAATTGCTTTTTCCCTTTGATGATATAGGTATATTCATCAAATTCTGGTGTTTGAAACGGCTCTTTCCATCCAGGAGGGGCATTCATATGAGCAATGCTTATTTTAGAATTACCATCGGTTGCCTTCCCAAAATGTTCTTCAATGAGTTTTCCATCTTCTGTAGGGACAATAAATGGATTGTTTTGTATGATAAATTTTTTAGACATTAATTAAACCACACAATAAAGGTTTTCATTTTAGCCAAATCTGGAATTTGCTCTAACGCAACTTTCTGGTTGCTAAATGCCTGTAAGCCTAATTCTTCTTTATCGATGGCGATGGTAACATTTAATTGGTCTAAGAATAAAGTGGCTGATGAAAAAGACGATTCAATTTTATCGATCGTATTATTTAATCGGATATCTGAAAATGTGGTCTTTATGTTTAAACCTGAAGGTGTTTTAAACCGATCATCAAAAATTTCAACACTTTTAATCGTAGAGGTAGAATCTAATTGATCTTTTGGAATAATGGTAAGTAAATGCTTTCCCTCTTGATCATAAATTAAGTACTCATCATCATCTTGAAAATAGTTATCTCCGAGGGCTCCTTCGCTTAAATTAGATACGATAGAATCTTGACTAAAAATTTTTGAGAGTTCTTTTATGGTTGTTTTAGGAGTCAAATATCCTACTTTTCCTTTTTGAATAGAAAATTTTTCACTGTCAGAACAGCTTACTATTAATAACAATACTAATAAGGCGAGAAGGTTAATCGTGTATTTCTTCATTATTTTTCTTGAAAATCCATTAGTAAAACGAATAAATGATAAAATTGTTACTTGCGTACAAATAATTAAGTAAATATATAAAAAGAATCGATGTATAAATTAATAAATAAGATTATCTATCAATCCATTCTTTAAAATTTTTAACACGCTCTCTACTTACAATAATTTCGGTATTATTAAACGCTTGGAGTTTTAATTTTAGACGACTATTAGTATAAGAAATAATGTCTTTAATGGCATTTATATGGATCATAAACGTTCTATTAACTCTAAAAAAGGAAGTTGGGTCTATTTGATCTTGCCAATGATCTAGAGAATGATCTATAAGGTAACTTCTATGAGAGCTTGTATAGACATAGGTGGCCTTATTTTCACTGTAAAAACATTCAATTTCATCGATGTGAATGATTTTTATATGTTGACCTATTTTAATTGAAAGTCTCTTTTTATACTTTCTATCAATGGGATTAATTAAGAGTTCACGAATTTCATTGATATCTACCTGAAGGCTCGATTCTTTTGGATACTGGTTTTTAAATTTAGTAACTGCCGTTTTTAATTCGTCCTCATCAATGGGTTTGAGTAAATAATCAATACTATTTAACTTAAATGCTTTTAATGCATATTCATCGTAAGCAGTGGTAAAAATAATGGCACTATTTACTTTAACTTCTTCAAATATTTCAAAAGATAAACCATCGGAGAGTTGAATGTCTAAAAAAATTAGGTCTGGATGCTTGTGATGCTGAAACCAGTTTAATGATTCTTCTACAGAATGAAGCATAGTCTTTGCCTTGATTCCAATTTCACTAAGCATTCGACTCAATCTTCTTGCCGCAGGTTTTTCGTCTTCAATAATAATTATATCCATCTATTTATCTTATTTCTCATTCATATATTCTTTAATTTTTTTGTCTTCCCAATTTTTAGTCATAAAAAGAAAGTTTGAGGCAAATACATTATAGGTATGAAAGGCTATACCGATTCCCCACCAAAACCAGAGAGAAAAATTATTACCGTCAAAGATAGCTTCTTGTAAGGTGTCACCCCCTCTTAAATCGAATATAATTTTATAAGCACTTAGGACTGTATTAACAATGATATAAACGGTAAGGTGGCTGTAATATTTTCTTAATTTTTCTACGCGTTTTTTTGCGCGAAGATATTTTCTGTTAATATCTTTATTGTCTATTTCCATGTTCTGTTTTTTTAAAAAAAAGAGTACTCCTTTGGTCTTCTTGCCTCATCAATTCTTTAATTTTCTTTTCCTCCCATGATTTTCCTAAAATATTTTTAAATCCAAAAACACCAAACCAGTGAAAAAATAATCCTATCCCCCAAAAAAGCCATGTAGAATAGACACTAAAATGTGTAATAGAATTAGATATTTTAAAATTATCATTATAGGAAAAACCATATAAAATAATTCCACTAATAAAAATATTAATGACAATATATACCGATAAATGGGAGTAAAAACCTCGAATGTCCTTGACTCTTTTTTGAGCTTTTATATATCGTTGTTCTTTTAAATAATCGTTATTCATGTTCTTTATTTTTTAATTATGATTTGTGGATGTATTCTTGAATTTTCTTTTGTTCCCATTTTTTACTAAAAATTAGATTAGAGGCTTTAAATACAAAAAACCAATGAAGAAATAGTCCTAAAATCCAAGCGGCTATAAAAAACCAAAACCAATGAAACTGAGGAACAAATGTTATATTTATAAATATATTTAAAGGGATGATGATAAAACTTGAGAATATATGAGTGTAAAAACCGCGAATGGATTTTACTTTCTTTTGAGCTTTCAAATATTTTTCTTGTTGACTGTCTTGTTCTTTCATAAAATTAAAATTTCGGATTGTAATCATCATCCATGATTTCTTTAATCTTTTTTTCTTCCCAATTTTTTCCTAGAAAAATATTGTAGTTATTGGCCTCTAACCAATGGAAGATTATTCCAATTCCCCACCCTATCATTGGAAACCAAAACCATTGAAATCTTGGAGTAAAATAGAGGTTAATGAAAATTAAGAAAGGAATAATTACTAAATATGATGCTAAATTTTGATAAAATTCTTTTAATTTTTCTACCCGCTCAACTGCGCGAACGTATTTGCTGTTTTCTAAATTTTCTGAGTACATACTTTGATTCATGTTTATTAAGAGAGGTAAACTCACTTTAAATAGTTTGTTATTATTTTCTACAATCACTTTTTTATTAGTAATTAAACCATAACGGTCTGCTATATTGCTAAGCCCTACTCTTGTGCTTTTTCCTATGGCTTCTTTTGGGTTAATATTATTTTCGATAACCAAGTAGTTGTCTTGCTCATATATATTAATACATAATGGCTTTGCAGACGATACCACATTGTGTTTTAATGCATTTTCTAACAATAGTTGAAGTGACAGTGGTACAATTTTTAAATTCTCATTGGTAACCGTTTCTGGAATATCAAATTGAACAGCATCTTCAAACCTCATTCCTAGCAACTCCATATATGTTTTTGCAAAATTAATTTCTTCTGTTAGTGGAATAAGATCTTTATTTCTCTGCTCTAAAACATATCTATAAACTTTGGATAATTTGGTAGTGAATTTTTCTGCTTGAGTGGGGTTTTCGCCTATTAACGATGTTAATACATTTAAACTATTAAAAAGAAAATGAGGGTCTATTTGACTTTTTAGAGATTCAAACTTAGCTGTTTCTGTTTTAGCAACTATCTCCTGCCGTGTACTTTCTTGTGTAAGAGCAGATTTCCAATTAGTCATAAAACTTTTTGCATGTAGGAACGTAGATATTCCTAAAGAGATTGTGATATAGAAGAAATGAATAAAGAGGTTACTGCCCTTAAAAAAACTTGTAGGGTCTTCTCCGTTTATTATAATCCAACTAAAATAGTTGATTCCTAAAACAACTGGAATGGTATATAAAATTGTTCCTATGATGCCTAAAGCAACTCGTTTGTTAGTATGGTATATCCAATCCCATTTAGAGGTTAAATAGTTATTAAGTAATATATTACCAAACCCAAGCCCAAAAGAAAATAATGCCGATGATAAAAGTGTAGTACCAATACCGTTTAATGAAAATTGTTGATATAGTAGGGTAAAAATCATCGTAAGGGCTATTGTTATTTTTAAACACGTAGTAAATCCCTTTTTAATGTTCTTCATTACAAAAATGTCATTGGTCGATTTCATCATAGAAATATCCTTCGGTAGTTATAATTTTAAATGTAAAAAAAGTTAATAAGCCTTCCAGACTCTTTATTCAAACATACTACAATATCAAGGTTTTTATCTAATAAGAAACCCGATGTGTCGAATTGTATTGAAACTCCATAATTTTCTGTTGAGAGCCTATTCTCTTGAAGTTCTGTTTTATTGGTAGTATCCTGAAGATAAATGGTCTGACACTCATCTACATAAATATTTTCAATATTAGCCTTATTATTTGATTGATTAGACACTATCGTAGGGTTTGATGTTTCCATAATATAGGTATTGGGGGCAATTAAATTTCCAATATACAGAGTGACTGCTGAAATTATAGTAATTAAAATATTCATAAATATTGATTCATTTACCAAAGTAATTTAACTCACTTTTAAAATTATAAGACAAATATGAAACTATATTTTACTTTGAGTTACAAATAAATACCGAGTTGTATCAAATTAAGGATGAATTGTTTTTAAAAATTATTCTGTTAATAAATATGAAATATTCTTTTAAATAAAGCAACTATGAATCTTAGTGGCGGCATTGAAAGCATAATTCTTAGGTCTTCAATAAAACTTGTTTCTTCGTCTAAAAAGGCAAATACTTTTTTAACAGAGTTTCTTTGAAATAATTTTGAAAATATTTTTGATCCAATCTGGTTGTGTTTCGATAGCACATCTAATAGCAATAAATCGTACCACCAAAACCGTGTCTTTTTTCTAAAATTTGTAAAATCGTTTTGGGTTTTTAAAAAATCAATTACTTCAACTGTTTTTTTAGTGGTGTTTTTAAATGTAAACCCAGTACTGGCTTTTGTCCACCCCCCTATAGTACCAATATTTAAGATATTTTTTGAATTGTGAGTCCAAAATTTATATGATGTCATAGGGATAATACCTTGTTCTTTTTCAGTGATTTTATAATTTCTGATTGATTTTTTTTCTAAATAGTTCTCTATTTCTTGTTCATATTCTTCTTTTGATAATACTGAGTCAGAAAAGAGAGTGTATTCAAATAATGCTTTCTTAGGTGTTAGTGGCAACACATACATAAATCTAGTATTATGGTGCTGTTTTACGGTAAAATCCATAAAAGTAGCCACCCCGTCATCAAAAATATCTTCTTCTGTTTCTATAAACCATCCACGGAAGTGTTGCAATAGAACAGGAAACTTTGATTGTTTAGAATAGGTTTTATCAAAATCGATACTATTTATTAATTTAAGTGTTTCAAATTCGTTATTGGTTGTATAAACAACAACTTTATCTTCTTTATTTTTCAAGGTTACAACAGTATCTTGAACAATATAAATATTTTTCTTTCGGGTAACAACGCTCCATAATTTCTGATAAAAATCAGCGCTACGAATCATTTTATAGGTATAGGAAGTAAGGGCTATTTCATCTTTAAAAGAGTGGCTATCAAACAACACACGATTCCAAGTTTTACAAACTATCTGATCCCATTCTCCAGCATCATTTTCCCAAAAGCACCAGGTTCTATCATTGGTATCTTTTTTCTCTTTGTCAATAATTAAAATTGAAGAATTATCAAAGTAAGCATCATTCGCCATTCTGTATGCTAGCATAAGCCCTGAAGCCCCTGATCCTGAAATAATATAATCGTATTCCTGCATTTAGAATAATAAAAAAGTGACAAAGAAAATTGTAATGGCTACAAATATATGAATTGAAATAATCTTATTTGTTTTCATTGAAATTCGGTGGCATAAATAATGAGCAAGACTACCAATTACAAACCAAGCTAAATAGTTTTTTAGAGGTATATGGTTGTTTTCAAACTGCCAAAAATCGAATCTTGGGGCAGAAACTTCAATGAAAACATCCAAGACCATCATGAGCATCCCTCCAGCCAAGGATCGTAAAAAAATATTTTTAATAAATAATGAACTCAAGTCAGCAGTAATAAATGTTAAAACCGCCCAGTTTACACAAATCATTAAGGGGACACCTCCGATTTTAAACCCTAAATTATCACCATAGGCATAGTTTCCAAAAATTAATCCAAAATTAACTCCCAAATACTCAGTGAGGTACCCCAGAAAAAAAGGAACGGAAAATGCTAAAAAAAACTTGCTAGTAATCTTATCTACATTCCAGATAATAAGAACCACATACATTAATAAATTTAGCGGTGTTAATTTTAAAAACCATTCCGATTGAGAGGACAAAATTCCCAAAATACCAGAAATATTAAAAAGCCAAATTATAAAAATTGAAATGGCTATTTTATTTTTTGTCATCATAGTCTTTTAAAATTAATTCCGAAACAATCTTACCAGAGAGTAAACAAAGAGGAATCCCTCCTCCTGGATGAACACTTCCACCACAAAAATAAAGATTTGAGAGGGTTTTATTAAAATTAGGGTGTCGTAGAAAAGCTGAAAATTTATTATTACTTGAAGCGCCATATAATGCACCTTGATAAGATAGTGTTGTACTTTCTATGGTTCTAGGGTCTAGGATGGTTTCAAATTCGATATACTCTTTTAGAGGTACAGAAAGAGAATTCGATAGTTTATTTATTACTTGATCTCTTGCTTTGTTAATAATATCGTCCCAATCTTGATTGGTATTTGAAGGAACATTGATCATCACAAACCAATTTTCACATCCTTTAGGAGCGTCCATTTCATTTTCTTTTGAAGTGATATTCACATACACTGTAGGATCGTGATATACTTGTTTTTTATCAAAAATAAAATCAAATTCTTTTTTATAATCCTTTGAAAAAAAGATATTGTGTAAGTCTAAACTTGGAAATTCTTTTGAAATACCCCAATAAAAAATTAATGCTGAACTAGACCTTGGTTGACCTAAGATTTTTTCAGGGGATTTTTGATCTTTTAATAACGTTCTATAGGTGGGAACAACATCACTATTTGAAATTATATACTCTGCAAAATAGTCTTTATTATCAGATACAATCCCTATGGCTTTTCGATCTTTAACATGTATTTTTTCAACTTTTGAATTAAAATTAAATTCAACACCCAACTCAATCGCTAATTGATAAATACTTGTTGTGATAGAATACATCCCACCTATGGGTGAAAAAGTTCCATAATGTTGTTCTAAATGAGGAATCATAGACATAATTCCTGGGGTTAGATAAGGTGATGAACCATTATAAGTGGCATATCTGTCAAATAACTGAACTAATTTGGGGTCTTTAAAAATCGTAGAATTATAATCGTGTAAGTTCGTATTGATCTGTAAGCTCCTAATATTAAATATGGCTCTTATAGTATCTTTAGACAAATATGTAGAAACTTTATGTAGTGATTTTTCTAAAAATAATGAGGATGTTAAATCGTATTTATTTTTGCTTTTTTTAAAATAGTTAATAATATCTCTTTTTTCGACATCAAAGGTTGTACTAGCTTTCGTAGCAAATATTTCACTATCAGAAGCCGCTTCAAAGGTTGTACCATCGCTAAAAAAATAATGACATGTAATGTCTTTTTTTTTGTATGAAAAGTAATCGGCAATGTTTTTTTTTGAGAGTGTAAATAACTCCTCTACAAATTGAGGCATTGTAAATAAAGAAGGTCCCATATCAAAACGATATCCATTCTTAGTAAACTCATTTAATTTCCCTCCTGGCTGAGCATTCATTTCGAAAACAGAAACCTGAATTCCAGCATTTTGAAGACGAATAGCTGCAGATAATCCAGCAATTCCAGCACCGATAACTATTGCTTTTTTTTGGATTTTATTCTTCAATAAACCTACTTTTTAAATTGTTGGAAATACTTATACGGAACGTATAACATTCCAAAACATTCACCTTCGTTTTTTACTAATTTTTTGTGATGAATTTTATGGGCTTTTCGTAAGCCTAAAAGATATCGATTTTTGGTGTGCTTAAACCATTTAAATCTTTGATGAATTAGAACGTCGTGGACAAGAAAATAAGCAATACCATAAAACATAATTCCAAATCCAATTGCAGCAATAAAATACAACTGACGTTCTAATCCAATATAGATAGAAATTGAACTTGGTAAGGCAAAAATGATAAAAAATAAATCGTTTTTTTCAAATAGGTTTTTATATTTAGGCTGATGATGATCTTCATGGAGATACCATAAAAAACCGTGCATTACATATTTATGAGTACACCATGTGACTGCTTCCATTAAAACAAAAGTGACGAGTATTGTTAAAATCTGTAGAAACATTAAATCATATTTAATTTATATTTAACATAGCTTCTAGCCAATAAATTTATTTTCATTGGGTCAGAAATTCTTACTCTAGTTTCTATTATTTGAGATGACGGAACATTACTTAATTTTTTTAATAGTCTTCTGTAATATCGATACGCCATATAGACACCAAATTTTGCTTCTACAGGCAATTTTAAAATCCCATGTACATAGGCAAATTCAAAATCATCTTCTATTTCTTGAATAATCATTTCTTTAGATTTAGAATCTAACGAGGAAAGGTTAACCCCAGGGAAATAAGAACGATTTAATAATTCAAAATCATCTTTTAGGTCTCTTAAAAAATTAACTTTTTGAAAAGCAGATCCCAATCGCATTGCCGCTTCTTTTAGCTCATTGTATCTTTGCTTATCGCCATCTACAAAAACTTTTAAACACATAAGACCAACCACATCGGCAGATCCATAGATGTATTCTTTGTATTCTTCTTCTGTTTTGTAAGTTGATTTCGACAAATCTGATCGCATACTTTTAAGAAAAGCAGTAATAAGATCATCTGAAATATTATATTTTTTAACGGTCGCTTGAAAAGAGTTTAAAATAGGATTTAAACTAATTCCATTTTCTATAGCCATATAATATTGTTGCTCAAAATTATCGAGTAGTGCTTCTTTTTTGTAATCGTGAAAAGTATCAACAATCTCATCGGCAAAACGCACAAAGCCATAAATATTATAGATCGCTGATCTTATCGAGGGCGATAGCATTTTTACAGCCATTGAAAAAGATGTACTGTACCTTTTGGTAACTAATTCGCTAGTGTCATAACTAATTTGGTCAAACAGTTGTTTCATTTATAATGTCGCTTTATTTATTAACTCAGAAACAATTTTTCCTGAGATCAAAGATGGAGGAACACCAGGTCCTGGAACAGTTAACTGACCTGTGAAATATAAATTTTTTACTTTTTTACTTTTTAATTTTGGTCTTAGAAAGGCGGTTTGCAACAGGGTATTTGCCATCCCGTATGCATTTCCTTTATAAGAATTATACGCTTCCTTAAAATCGTTTACACAAAAACTTTTTTTAAATATAACATTATTTTTAACTTTTTGGTTAGTTATTTCTTCAAATCGATCCATAATAAGATCAAAGTATTTATCTCTTAGGGTTTCTGTATCTTCTAAGTCTGGTGCCAGTGGGATTAAAAAGAATCCATTTTCTTTCCCTTCTGGAGCAGAATTTGAATCTGTTAGTGAAGTAAAATTTGCATAAAACAAAGGAGCTGTAGGCCATTTTGGGTCGTCATAAATTTCAACTGCATGAGCATCAAAATCTGTATCAAAAAATAATGTATGGTGATTCACATTTTTGATTTTTTTATCAAAGCCAACATAAAATAATAATGATGAAGGAGCAAATGTTTTTTTAGACCAATAAGATTCTGAGTATTGTCTGTATTGTTGATCCAATAAAGTTTCCGTATGATGATAATCGGCACCACTTAAAATAAAATCGGCAGGGATTGTATCTCCATTTACTATAAGTCCTGATATTTTTCCATGATTAACATTTATTTTATCAACGGTACTATTAACTTGAAAAACAACTCCTAATTCTTCTGCTAATTTTTTCATTCCTTGAACAACACTGTACATTCCTCCTTTTGGATGCCAGGTACCTAAGCCAAAATCAGCATAGTTCATAAAATTATAAAATGCTGGAGTATCGCTAGGCTTAGCTCCTAAAAATAAAACTGGAAATTCTAGAATTTTTATCAGTCTAGAACTTTTAATTTTTTTTCTAACCGTTGAACTAACAGTGGAAAAAAATTGTGATACCCGTGAAATGGTTGTTGGAGTTATTAGTTCTAACGGAGATACCCCAGGTTTGTACACCAAATCTTTGATTGCCGTATCATAATTCTCACTTGCAGAATCCAGAAAAGTTTTTAAATATTTAGCACTCCCCTTTTCTTCCTTTTCAAACATGGCATAGATAGCATCGATATCTGCTGAAACAGATAATGAATCATTTTTTCCAAAGTATACTTTATAGCCAGGATCTAATTTTTCTAGCTCATAATAATCAGAAGGCTTTCTCCCAAAATCTGCAAAAAAACGTTCAAAAACATCTGGCATCCAATACCACGAGGGTCCAATATCAAATGTAAAGCCGTCTTTTTTGTATTGCCTTGCTCGTCCACCAACAGTATCATTTTTTTCTAAGACGGTTACATTGTATCCTATTTTTGATAGATAACAAGAAGCTGCTAATGATGAAAATCCTGATCCTATTATGAAAATATTTTTTTGCATTATAATTTGTTTAATCAAATATAATTATAAGTTGAACAAATAAGTTAATGAAACGAAGAAATATTATAATTCTTTTAACAATTCTGAAACCGTTGGAAATACTGAAATATGAGAATTAAATTTGTAATCTTTAAAGTTCATTGCTTTTTTCCCAATGGCAATTAAAGAATGATCTCGTTTATTTAAAAGGGTGTCTATTTCGAGAAAATAATCTTCTAATTTATCCTCATAAGGTTGAACAGTCATAGAGGTTATAAAGCAAATATGACTAGTACTATCAAAAAAATAATTTAAATTATTTAAGGGTAAATTTTGACCCAAATAAATGGTATGATTACCTCGTAAAACCAATTCATAATTAAGATATAATAAGCCTAGTTCATGAATTTCATTTTCAGGTAAAAATAAGACATATGTTTTATCAGAAACTTCAATATTATATTGAAGTTTTTCTGTCTGAATTTGAACTTTTTGAGAAATTAAGTTCGAAATAAAATGTTCATGAGCAGGGAGTAACGTTTCTGTTTGCCATAATAAACCAATATGCTCTAAAAAAGGAATGAGAACTTCTTTAAAAACTTCTTTAAATGTTTTTTTTTGAAGTAACGCACTAAATGTTTTGTTAAATAATATTTTATCAAACTGAAACATTGATAATTTAAAAGAATTAATCGCTTCATCATTGACTGCTTTATCAAAAGCCACCATTCTTGATTCTAAAATAATTTCTTCATCTGTCATCGCAGCAATTTTAGAAATTTTATACTGATGGTTGTTTAATAAAACAATATTCAGGAGTTTCTGTAAATTCTTATGTGTATAGTATCTAATATTAGTTTCTGTTCTCTCAGGGATCAACAGGTTATATCGTTTCTCCCAGATACGAATTGTATGAGCTTTTATTCCTGAAATATTTTCAAGATCTCTAATACTGAAGTCTTTCTTAATGGTATTCAAAGCAGGTAATTACAAAATGCAAAGATAAATATAAAATTTTATCAATGTAAATGTAACTTTTTTACTTAATTTCATTCCTATAGGTGAAATTGACTGAACGTGCAAAAACAATTAGAAAATAAATTCTTGGACGATTTTGAAAAAAATCAAAATATTGTTCATAAAATTTGTAGATTATATACAAATAATCAAGATCAGCACAATGATTTGTTTCAAGAAATAACCATTCAAATTTGGAAAAACTACTCCAAATTTAGAGGGGAGGCAAAATTTAGTACATGGATGTATAGAGTCGCTCTAAATACAGCTATTTCTCTATATAGAAAGTCAACTCGACAAATTAAAACTCAAGACTTTAATAATGTTAGTTATAAGATAGCATCTGTCGATTATGATGATTCTAAAGACATCCAATTAGAAATTTTATACAAAGCAATAAGGAAATTGAATGATATTGATAAGGCTTTAATATTTCTATACCTAGAGGATAAACCCTATAGAGAAATATCAAAAACATTAGGGATTACAGAGGTAAATGCAAGAGTAAAAATGAATAGAGCTAAAGATAAATTAAAGAAAATATTAAAATCGTAAATAGAAATTTTATGGATTTAAAAGACTATAAGAAAGCGTGGAAAAACCAACCTGAAGAGAAAAATAAAATGTCTGCGTTAGAAATTTATCAGATGACGCAAGCAACATCTATTTCTATTGTTAAATGGATTTTTATTATTGGAATTTTAGAATTTATTATTATGAATTCGTTTTATTTATTTTTTGAAGATCCGACTCAAAAGGAAATGATTATGAAATTTGGAATGACTAACATATTTTACATGAGTCAAATTATTGCGATTTTCGTCATTTTATATTTCCTAATCATGTTTTATAAAAATTATAGAGAGATTTCTGTCATTGATAACACAAAGGTTTTAATGAAAAGGATCCTTAAAACTAGGAAAACTGTTAGAAATTATGTGATTTTTAATCTTTCCTACTTGGTTTTTGCTTCTATCATGGTGTCGATTGGCTCTTTAAGATCTGATTATGCCGATTTTAGCATGAAAAAATCAATTATATTTATCATACTTATGACGGTTGCGACCACAATTTTGGTCTTTATTTTTTGGTTGTTTTATCAATTACTTTATGGGGTTTTATTGAAAAAACTAACTAAAAATTATAAAAGCTTAGAAGAGTTAAAATTGAAATAATTTTAATTCATCTAATAATTTATCTAACATAGCATCAGTAAAGTCTAAATGAGTAACTATTCTAATTTTACCATCGCCCATTGGGGTTAATAAAATATCTTTCTTTGCCATTTTTAAAATAAAATCATCTGAATTTAAATGATCATTCACATAAAAAATAATAATATTTGTTTCAACAGGTTCTACTTTTTTCACATAAGGCAAGCTAGTTAATAAACGTTCTATTTGTCTGGCTCTTGCATGATCTTCTTCTAATCTATCGATATGATTGTCTAAGGCATAAATTCCAGCAGCAGCTAAAAAGCCTACTTGTCGCATTGCTCCTCCAAATAATTTTCTAATCCTCAAAGCTTTCTCAATATGTTCTTTACTTCCAAGAAGAATAGAACCTACAGGAGCGCCTAAGCCTTTTGATAAACAAATAGAAATGGTGTCAAAGATTTCTCCATATTGAACAGACGTTTCTTTTTTTGCTACCAATGCATTAAACAACCTAGCACCATCTAAATGATACGATAAATTGTTTGTTGTACATACTTGCTTAATGTTTATTAGTTCCTCAAAGTTCCAGCAAGCACCACCACCTTTATTTGTGGTGTTTTCTATACATACTAATCTTGAATATGGCACATGGATGTCTGCCCTTCCGGCAGCAGCAACGCTTAATTGTTGGGCTGTAAATGTTCCTCTATCACCATCGATTAATTTACAAGAAACACCAGAATTAAATGCGGCTCCTCCCCCTTCATAATTATACACATGAGCCCATTTATCACAAAATAATTTATCTCCTGGTTGGGTATGTAATTTTATTGCTGCTTGATTAGCCATTGTTCCTGACGGAAAAAACAGAGCGCCCTCCATACCGAAAAGCTGTGCTGCTTTTTCTTGTAAAATGGTAACGGTAGGGTCGCTTTTAAAAACATCATCACCAACTTTAGCATTCATCATGGCATCCATCATCCCCTGAGTAGGACGAGTAACAGTATCACTTATTAAATCTATTTTCATCTCTTATTAGTTCCAATTGGAGAGCCGTCTGGAATTTTAGGGGTTATACTTTTTTTAAATTTTGTTGGATTCTTTTTAAAGGCAGTGATCATTTTTATCATTTCATTATGATATATTTTTTGAACTCCTGTTGTATTAGATTTTTTTAGAAATATTTCAATTTCATCAATTTTTTGATTTACAATTGCATTGACTTGAAAATACATATCCTGATTTGAAGACAGATAAAATAATTGATTCATAAGCTGAATGTTTATAATATTCTGTAATTCTTGGTAATAAGAGTCTCTATGTGATTTTTGAATCGAATTAGCAATCAGTTGATCTAACACTTCTACAAGTCCTAGTTGATTTTTATCGATACTTTTATGTTGTACAAGTCGAGTAACTCTCTCCGGGTGCAACAATAAACTCAGAGTCATTTCTGAGGCTGTTTCTACCGCACCAAAAGGGTCAAAAGCTACACCTGCTTTACTTTTAAAAGATTCTCTAGTTCTTCCGTATCCAAATGCTCTTGGCGGGAATAAATTCAATAATTTTTTTGGAATTGCAAGGGCGTCAACATCCAATGTTTTTAAAACGGAGCGTAAAGCTTTCCGTTCTGTTTTACCATTTATTCTTTTTACAATGGTATTTCCGTCTCCTTTTACAGCATAGGTGTAATCTAAACCACCTATAACTTTTGTGACTCCTTCAGTTTGATATCTGTGGAAGAAGTAGAGAGGAACAAAAACATCTTCTAAAACTGAATAGGGTTGATTTGTCTTGATGTTGTCTTCAGAAAAATTAGCAATAGCATGTTTTCTCAGAGCCATAACATTATCTAATTCGGTTGTAACATTTGCTCCATTATCCCATAAATGTGCGAAAGCGTGGGCACTTCCTTTGGGTCTAGCGTCTCGATCACTAATAAAACGAGCTCCGTTTTTAAAGGCATTGTCTAATAACATGTCTAATTCTTCATCTTGCTTATAATCACCATATGAATAAGCAATAGCAACCTTATCCCAGTCGCCAATTTTAGTATCATAAGCATCAGTAAAGTCTATGGTTCCATTTTTTAGGGTCAACGTTGGGTGGGGATAGTCCATTACAGAAGATCTACCCTTTGTACTGGCAGCAAAATTATGCGCTAAACCAATTGTATGACCAACTTCATGAGCTGATAATTGTCTGATTCTAGCAATTGCCATTTCTAGAGCAAGTCTGTCGTCTGTATCATTGGTGGCATAAGGAGCCAACAGCGATTGTGCAATTAAAAAATCTTGGCGAATTCTTAGAGACCCTAAACTAACATGGCCTTTAATAATTTCACCTGTTCTTGGATCAGAAACCGAACTTCCATAACTCCAACCTCTTGTAGAACGATGAACCCACTGAATTACATTATACCTTACATCTAAAAGATCAGCACCTTCTGGCAACATTTTTACTTGAAAAGCATCCGAGTATCCAATTGCTTCAAATGCTTGGTTCCACCACCTGGCTCCATCTAATAATGCTGAACGAACAGGTTCTGGTGTTCCCCTATCTAAATAATAAATAATTGGTTCTATGGCTTCACTTACTAATGCGTTTGGATTTTTTTTCTCTAAGCGATGACGATAAATCAATCGTTTGGTAATTGATTGATTAACAGGTGTCGAATAATCTAGGTATGACAAAGCATTAGCTCCTGATCTTGGATCAAATACTCTTGGTTTGTATCCATCATCAGGTAGCGCTATGAAAGAGTGATGCTGATGGACAGTAATTAATGAGGGTGTTGGAGTAACTGATCTAATATTATATCCTTTTGGAGCTCCTTTAAACGTGAGCATTATATCAAACTCTACATTTTTAGGAAACGCTTTTGTTCTACTAAGATTGACAGCACTTTTGCTCTTGTCTAGTATATAATTACCTTGCTTTTTAGCCATCAAACGACTAGAAACACCATGTGCGTCTCTCATAAAAAAAGAAGTTGCATCCACAAGATATTTCCCCGCTGCTTTTTCTTTAATGATAAAACCATGCAATACTGATTTTGCAAAAGCTTGCTTAACCGATTTTTTTTCTTCTTTATTCTCTGTAATAGCTCTATAATCCTGATTCGGTTGAATTAATAACAACTTATTTCCTGCTCTTTGAAATTTTACAATTCGAGTACCTCCTAATTGCCCCCTATCTAAACCAATATCATTTGATCCGATACCTTCAGAAAGGGAATTGACGTATAAGAATTCTTTATCTAACTGGTCTATTACTAGGAATAGCTTATCATTTGTATCATCATAGTAAAAGGTAAAATAGCCCTCGTACTTTTCAATACCTTTTGTGTTTTTAAAAAACTGTGCAATTCCTTGAGTAGAAATACTCAGCAGAAATAGTGCAATGTAAAATTTTTTCATGTTTTTAGGATTTCAATAATGGTAAATTTACAATAATTAAATACTTTATAAAAGTAATTATATGTAGGGAATTTTGACGTTAAAGTATCGATTTATCTTTATTCAAAAACGAACTTATAAAACAGTTCCTTTAATTTTTTTCCATGTCTTATATAATAAAAACCCAACAATAAAAACAACCACAGTTAATCCCCATGCAAATTTATATTCTGCATAAATAAAGTTCCCAATTGCAAACATTGAAGAATAAATAAGAATACAAGCTAATATCATTGCTAAAATACCATTAGGAACACTCCACTTTTCTGTTGTTTGTATAAGGTTAATATTTTCTTTTTCAGCTCGGATTAAAACCTGTTTCCACCCGGGTCCACCGGGTTGAATTTTCTTATAAAAATTAAATAAAACCTTGTCTGACTCTGCTGCTGTTAAAAAAGTAAC
Source organism: Flavobacterium sp. (assembly GCA_042091515.1). Taxonomy (GTDB): domain Bacteria; phylum Bacteroidota; class Bacteroidia; order Flavobacteriales; family Flavobacteriaceae; genus Polaribacter. The sequence continues at coordinate 79,313 of JBELHH010000003.1, forward strand.
AAGCAACCATATAAATGAAGAGATAAGAACTATAAAGGGAAATTTAAAGTAAGCCGGAAATATTCCTTCATCTCCAAACAACAACGCGCCCTGGGTTGAAAATGTCAATAGAATAGAGATAATTCCAGATGCTAGCATCGCCGAAATTTCTGTCCAAGCATTGATACGCCACCAAAACCAACGTAAAATAAAAATAAGGCCTGTACCCGCACCAAACATAATAATAATGTCGAAAAGCTGTAAAGCATTTGTTAATTTTAAAGCTATTATAGAGCTCACGATCATTAAAAGTACTGTGGTAACTCTTCCAATATTAACAAGATGTTTTTCCGATGCCATAGGATTAATCTGTTGTTTGTAGAAATCATTAACAACATAAGAAGCTCCCCAGTTTAGATGGGTGCTAATTGTACTCATATAAGCAGCCGCTAATGATGCTAAGACAAGGCCTAGCAATCCACTGGGTAATTTTGTAAGCATTGCAGAATAAGCAAGATCATTTCCTAATTTATCGTCTGTAATATTTGGAAAAGCCTCTTGTATGCTCGTTAAATCTGGAAATAATACTAAAGAAGCCAACGCTACTACTATCCATGGCCAAGGACGTAATGCATAATGCATTAAATTATAAAAAAAAGTAGCTCCTATCGCATGATTTTCATCTTTAGCTGCTAACATTCTTTGAGCTACATATCCACCTCCACCGGGCTCTGAACCAGGATACCAAGAACTCCACCATTGAACAGCTAAAGGAATAATAAGAAGTGTTACCAGTGTTTCAGTATCGTCAAAATTTGGCAAAATATTTAGTTTATCTTTTACATTTTCATGGGTTATTAATGCCTCTAATCCACCTATTTCAGGGATTCCTACAATATAATAAGCAGCACCAAAAGCTCCAATCATTGCGATAAAAAAAAGAATAAAATCTGTATATACAACCCCTTTAAATCCTCCTACAGCACTAAATATTACAGTAATAAAACCTGCAATAACAACTGTAGTTATAGGGGGTAATCCTAGCATTACTTGACCAATCTTTATTGCAGCTAAGGTTACACCAGCCATTGCTAAAATATTAAAAAGAACGCCTAAATACACAGCTCTAAAGCCTCTTAAAAAACGTGCTGGCTTACCACCATAACGAAGTTCATAAAATTCAATATCTGTTTTTACCTCTGATTTTCGCCAAAGTTTTGCGTATACAAAAACAGTTAAAAGACCTGTGATTAAAAAAGCCCACCACACCCAATTTCCAGAAACTCCATTGGTTCTCACGATATCAGTTACCAAATTAGGGGTGTCTGTAGAAAATGTTGTTGCCACCATAGAGATTCCTAAAAGCCACCAAGGCATATTTCTACCTGATAAGAAATATTGATTGGTATTTTTTCCTGATGTTCTTCCCACGTATATCCCTACTAAAAGTATGATTGTGAAAAGTGAAAAAATAATGGTTATATCTAAATTGGATAATGAAATCATACGATGAATTATTTTTTTGTCCAGTCAATAAATTTAAAATGGGTTACAAGATACTCATTCATGATAAGAATATCCTCTTTTTGAGTCAAATCTGGTACATGCTCTGAAAGAGGAATTCCTTTCATAGCTGAAGGATTTTCTAGAATCATTTGTAATAAGGCCGTTGGGAGTTCTTTTTCTTTTCGTACAGGGTGAATTTTACAAGATTTTAAAAAATAATAAATTAATGTTCCATCAAACAAAAAAATATTCATACTTACTCTTAGTTTCCCTTGGTCATCTTTATAATATTCCGATAATTCCTCACTTGGTTTTTCAATAATATCTACTAAGTTATTAGTATCATCTGTTTTTGTAAGTGCAAAACATTCGATACGCTCCTGAGGATACTGAAGCGCATCTCTGTCATAATTTATAAAAGCGTTTCTGCTTTTGCTTTGGTGTAATAAATGAAATGCCTTAGTACTGTATAAATTATCACAATTGCAGACTACAAATTTCTTCTTTTGCAAATCAGGATATTGTTCTAAAGCTTGAAAAACAGCATCGGCAGTTCCAAAAGGCTTTATCCTTCCTTTGGGAATATACTGATATACATAAGAAATGCTTAAGTCATGGAAGATATTTCCATACTCCTTCTGACCATAATATTTTTTAAAAAGCAAATTTTCTTTTCCAATAACCAGATAAATGTGTTTAAAACCTCCTCTTTTAGCATTATATAGAATATAATCTAACATGGGTCTTTCATTCAATAAAATTAATGCTTTACTTCTTGTATTTGCTTGTTCTATAATTTCTTGAGGCATCTCGGACATGGATGTTTTTTTCATACGAGAAGAGGCGCCTCCAGCAAGAATTATCAAAGTATCTGTCATATCATTAAATCATTAATTGGGGAGGTTACTGATATTGGGTAGGCATCTTTTGCTCCTGCCCTCATCAATGCTTTAATCACTGGTTCTTGATGGTGTTGTGATGTTAACGCACAAATACTACCACCACCTCCCGAACCAACAATTTTTGCACCATAAGCACCCGCATGAATGGCAGCATCGATCATCTGATCTATTTTGGGGGTAGTAACCTTTAATTTATTTTTTAATACGTAATGGTGTTCATTCATAAGTTTTCCTATTTTCTTATGATCTAAAGGATTTTTATGCAATGCGAGAAATGCTGCTTGAGTGATTAAATGATTTTTAATAGAAGCGTAAAAGAGAGGAATTAAATCTTTTGGTAACACATGAGAGTATGTATCTATATCAATAAGACTGGCTGAGAATAAATCAAATGAATGATCATAGTCTTGAACAATTTTAATAGAATTTAGTGCTTTTTTTTTCAAGTTCCCAAGGACGCCAATAGTATTTTTAGGTACTCCTGACTCAGCGACTACTAGGACATTTAAGGTGTTTTTAATTTTTTTAAAACGAGTGTTTTTACCAGTCTGTAAATAAATAATATCGCCAATTGCAATTGTATATTGATCCATTCTCCCGCCTGGAGAGTTGTGTTCCAATACCTCCGCTTCATAGGCAATTTCAGCAATAAATTTATTAGTAATAGGGTAAGTACAACCAAAAGTTTCTACTAAAAACCGAACCCATGCAACAACAACTGCTGAAGAACTTGATAATCCAGCATTAATTGGTATTTCTCCCGTTATTAAAATGTCAAATCCTTCGTTTGGTATGCAACCATATCTTTTTAGTACTCTGATCGATGAGGCAAGAAAATCTGATGGTTGTAAAGTCTCAAAGTTTTCATAAATAGAAAAACTTCTAGAAATAAAGATATCGGGCATTTCTATATGAAACATATCGGTCTGATTAACAATCGCTTTAATTTCTACAAACCGATTGATAGCACAAGCAATAATTGGTAATCCTAAGTAATCTTGATGATCTCCAAACAGACATATTCTCCCTGGAGCTTTAAAAATTGCTTCTGACTTTTCGCTCATTTTTAATACGTATCTTTTATCCAATTATAAGGAGTACGAGTTACCCATAACCCTCTGGTGAAATCAGGAAAATTTTGAGGCTCACCGTTATTTTCAATTGAAATTTCAGAAAGAGGAGTAATGGCACTCCATGCTGCCGCATCATAGGCATCTAAAGGTGGAGCAATATTTTGTTTGGCAGATTCTACAAAGGCATTTAAGACAAAAAAATCCATTCCACCATGACCAGAACCTGAAGCGTATTCACCATATTTTTTCCATAATGGATGATCATATTCCTCTAACCAAGAAGTAGCTTTATCCCATCGATGTGGTGTTGATTTTCCTTCAATATATATTCGATTTCCGTCAACCTCCCATAATCCCTCACTTCCTTGAACGCGGAACCCTAATGAGTATGGACGAGGAGAATTACAGTCATGAGTAACAATAATAGTTTCTCCATTGGCAGTTTCTATAGTTGAAGTAATAATATCACCTTGTTTAAATTTTAATGCAGCATTTGGATGATCCGACCCTCCATTATCAACAATATATTTGTGAAGACCTACAGCTTTGGTTGCATGAGAAGTCATAGAAACAAAACGATTTCCACGATTAATATTACACATTGTAGCGATGGGCCCTACTCCATGTGTCGGATAGACATCTCCATTTCGAAGTAATGAATGTTGTGTTCGCCATTTTGACTCAGAAATTCCTTTTTCACCAAATTCTACACCTTTCCCATAGGGTGTAATTCCGTCATTTAATTTAACAAACCTCAAATCATGTTGATATCCACAACGAAAATGAAGTAATTCACCAAAAACATTTTGACGAACCATATTTAATACTGCCAAAATATCGCGTCTGTAATTAACATTTTCTAAAATCATAAGATGAGATCCTGTTTCTTCATGAGTATTAACTAGATCCCAACATTCTTCCATGGTATTTGCAGCAGAAACTTCAACACCTGTATATTTACCAGCTCTCATAGAATCTTTTGCCATTCGAGTATGCCATAACCATGGGGTAGAAATAATTACGGCGTCTATCGTTGAGTCTTCTAATAAATTTTTATAATCTAAGGTGTTTTTTCCAAAAATTTTAGGGTTAATATGTTTTGCATTTTTAATATGCTCTAAACAAATATCAATTCGTTTAGGGTCTATGTCACAAATAGCACCAATAATAATATCAGAACGCTGTAATAAATTTTTAAGGTGATTGGTCCCGCGTAAACCAACACCAATAAGACCTACATTTAATTTTTGTTTTTGAATATTTGTCTTGCTAAAAGCTATATTAGGAGCCATTAATAAACTCGCTCCAAGGATAGATGTTGTTTTTACAAAGTCTCTTCTTGATTTCATGATGTAAATGTTTGTTGATAAAAATAACTATAAATTTTAATTTCTGTTCTATTGTTTAAAGAAGAGTCACAAATATTTTTTTTTAAAAAAATTATTTAACATCTTTAACAAGGACTATTGATGTCAGTTTTTTCAACTATTTTTGTTTTGTATTATGGTTACACTAGAACAACTTAAAAATCTTTCCGAGAGAGTTTCAAAATTAAAAGGATACCTAGAAATAGATAAAAAACTAATAGAAATCTCTAATGAAGAAGAGCAGACTGTAGATCCTAATTTTTGGAACAACCCTAAAGAAGCAGAAATGTTAATGAAATCATTGCGTTTCAAAAAAAAATGGTTAGAAGACTACCTTACCTCTGTCTCACTAGATGAAGATTTACAAGTTTTATTTGATTTTTATAAAGAAGGAGAAATAGAGTTAAGTGAATTAAAACAACACTATGACAAAGCGGCTTTATTTGTTGAAGATGTAGAGTTTAAAAATATGCTTTCTGAAGAAGGTGATAGCTTAAGTGCTGTAATTCAAATAACTGCGGGTGCTGGAGGAACTGAAAGTTGTGATTGGGCAGAAATGTTATTCCGAATGTACTCCATGTGGGGAGAAAAACAAGGGTATAAATTAAAAACACTTAATTACCAATCAGGAGATTCTGTAGGAATCAAAACAGTTACAGTAGAAATTGAAGGTGATTATGCTTTTGGTTGGTTAAAAGGAGAAAATGGGGTTCATCGATTGGTGAGAATCTCTCCTTTTGATAGCAATGCAAAAAGACATACCTCTTTTGCTTCTGTATATGTGTACCCTGTTGCTGATGATTCTATTGAAATAGAAATCAATCCTTCTGACATAGAAATTACTACAGCACGCTCAAGTGGTGCGGGTGGTCAAAATGTAAATAAAGTAGAAACTAAAGTTCAATTGACTCATAAACCAACTGGAATCCAAATTTCTTGTTCCAATTCTCGTTCTCAACACGACAATAGAGCTACGGCATTGCAAATGCTTAAATCACAATTGTATGAAATTGAATTACAAAAACAACAAGAAGCTCGGAATGATATTGAGGCTGGGAAATTAAAAAATGAATGGGGTAGTCAAATTCGAAATTATGTAATGCATCCCTATAAATTAGTAAAAGATGTAAGGACTGCTCATGAAACAGGAAATATAGATGCTGTAATGGATGGGAATATCAATGCTTTTCTAAAATCTTTTTTAATGTTGCACGGTCAAAAAAACAAGAATCATTAAATTATTATTCATAAGTTTAAATTTTTCTTTATAATGATAAAAATATATCACAACTCGCGATGTAGAAAATCTAGAGAAGGGCTTCAAATTATCCAGGAATCTGGACAGCAATATGAAGTAATTGAGTATTTAAAAAATACTCTTTCGTTTCATGAGTTAAAAAAAATTATTGATTTATTATCGATACCTCCTTTAGAATTAGTTCGGAAAAATGAAGCACTATGGAAAGATAATTACAAAGAAAGATCTCTCAGTGATTCTGATATTATTTTATCTATGGTAGAAAACCCGAAATTAATTGAAAGACCCATTGTCATAAATGGACAAAAAGCAATAATCGGAAGACCGCCAGAAAATATTAAACAAATATTCTAAACTTGTTTGTTTAACACAAAATTAACTACAATTCATCTAACTAAGTAAGACATTTACAGCCGAAGAAAAACTTTAGTCTAGAATGAAAAAAATAATCCTATTATTTGTGTTAGTTGCAGTACCTTTTTTTACTGTTTTTTCGCAGAAACCATCAAATTCTAATGTTGTTATCACCGGAAAAATTATAGATGTAACTACAGAAGAACCTTTGGAATATGCTACCGTTGTTTTAAAGAACTTGAAAACAAAGCAACTTAGTGGAGGAATTACTGATGGGAAAGGAAATTTTAACATTAGAACTACTCAAGGAATATATGACATTAGTTTTGAATTTATTTCTTTTAAAACGGTTACTATGTCAAATAAAGTAATTGACAAATCAAAAGATTTTGGCATTATAAAACTCTCTGAAGATTCTAATAAATTAGATGAGGTTGTTATTATTGCAGAAAAGTCAACTGTTGAAATTCGTCTGGATAAAAGAGTTTATAATGTTGGAAAAGATATGACAGTTCGAGGTGGCTCTGCATCTGATGTTCTTGATAATGTTCCATCTGTAGACGTAGATGTAGAGGGAAATGTGAGCCTTCGAGGAAATGAAAATGTTAGAATTTTAATTGACGGAAAGCCATCTGCTTTGGTAGGATTAAGTGGAACAGATGCTTTGCGTCAGTTACCCGCTGATGCGATAGAAAGAGTTGAAGTTATTACATCACCCTCAGCTAGATACGATGCTGAAGGTACAGCTGGAATTCTAAATATCATTCTTAGAAAAGGGGTTGCAACTGGTTTAAATGGGTCTTTAAACTCAACCATTGGTTCTCCTGAACAATTTCAAATAGCATCTAATATTAATCTTAGAACAAAAAAATTTAACATATTTACCAACATAGGGTATCGAAAAAGAAAAGGACCCGGGAATTCTTTTACACAATTAACAACATTAGATAATGGTGTTATCAATGGTCTAAGAACTGAAAAAAGAGATTTTGATAGAAATAGAGCAGGATACAATCTTAATGCAGGTTTAGAATATTTCTTAAACAGCAAAAGTTCTATTACAGGTAGTTTCTTTTATAGAGACTCAGACAACAAAAGTTTGTCTAACAATAATATCAATGTCTTTGATGCTATTGGAGTTTTAGAAACATCTGATCTTCGTATTCAGGATGAAGTTGAAAAAGATATCACATCTCAGTTTTCATTAAATTATACTAATAATATAAATAGTAGTGGTCATAAATTAACAATAGACTTTCAGTACAGTGATAGTGAAGAGGAAGAAACAGCATTCATAAATGATGCTTTATCGCTAGAAAATAATATTACTACTGAAATCTCTAAGACTACTTTATTACAAACCGATTATGTCTTACCAATAGGAGAAAATACACAGTTTGAAGCTGGCTATCGGGGAGAATTTCAAGATTTAACATCTGACTTTTTGGTGACTAGAACTCCAGCTCTAGAATTTAATCCTTCAAATAATCTTATTTTCAAACAGAATGTCAATGCGTTTTACACACAATATGGTAGTAAACTTAATAAATTCTCTTATCTAATAGGGTTAAGAACAGAAATTACAGATGTAAAAGTTAGGCTTACCAATACAAATGAAAATTTTGATTATAAATACACAGAATTATTTCCTACTATTAATTTAGGGTATGAAAGAACAGAAAAACAAAGCTTTACATTAGGCTACAGTAAAAGACTTAGAAGACCAAGGTTTTGGTTTTTAAACCCCTTTGAATCCAGAAGTAGTCAGAATGTAATTTACAAAGGAAACCCAGGGTTAATCCCTACATTTACGAATTCTTTTGATATTGGTTATTTACAGAAAATAGGGAAACTAACTGTAAATTCATCTATCTATTACCAACACTCTATTAACTCTATCCAACGAGTGAGCCGAGATGAAATTCGATTATTAGATGGTGAAAATCAAATTGTTACCATTCGAGAACCAATTAATTTAGCTTCAGAAGATCGTTTTGGGATTGAGTTTACTGCAAACTATAATCCTTCAAGAAAAGTACGATTATCAGGAAGCTTTAATTTTTTCCAACAAGAAACTAAAGGCTCTTACGCTTATAACAAGTTTAGTATAGATGCAACTTCTGGAGATATTATTTCTACTCCTGAAATCCAAGATTTAGGAAACATCAATAACAGTTGGTTTACAAGATTTAATGCAACAGTTACTTTGCCATGGAAAATTCAGATGCAAAATAGACTTTCCTACCGAGGACCACGAAATTCGGCACAAAGTAAATCACAGGGTATTTTTTCTGCTAATATAGCTTTAAGTAAAGATGTCTTTAAAGAAAAAGGCACATTCGTCTTAAATATAAGTGATGTATTTAATTCAAGAAAGCGAAAATCAACCAATTATAATCCTAATACAGAAAACCCAACTAGTATAAGCTATCAAGAATGGCAATGGAGAGTTAGACAAATATCATTAAACTTTACTTATAGATTTAATCAAAAAAAGAAGCAACAAAGAGAAAGAAGAGGCAATAATAATTTTGATGATGGTGAAGACTTTGGAACTCCATAATTAAAAAATAAAAAAAGGCGCACAAATTGTGCGCCTTTTTTTATTTAAGTGAAAAAACTACTTGCCTTCAGCGGCTTTTTTCGCTTCTTTTTTTAATTTGAAATTTTCCCAGATAGTTCCTCCAATCCAGTAAGGAACGACAAAAGTTAACAAAAATATCAACAGCCAGAAACCTGCTGTAAATATAAACATGAATAAAACTAAACCTGAAAATTGAGAAAAATCTAACATCGTATATAAATTCGTTGAATTATGGGACAAAAATAACAGATAAATTTAATAGGAACTAACATTTTAGTAAATTTTTCAAAAAGAAAATTACTCTCAATTGTTCACAACGAATTCTTCTAGATTTTGTAAATTTGTAGTGTATAAGTCAAAAGGTTAATCATGAAATTTAGAATAGAAAAAGATACAATGGGGACTGTTAAAGTTCCATCTGACAAGTATTGGGGTGCTCAGACAGAAAGATCTCGGAATAATTTTAAAATAGGTCCAGCAGCTTCAATGCCCTTAGAAATTGTATATGGATTTGCCTATTTAAAAAAAGCTGCTGCTTATACAAATACTGATTTAGGAGTTCTGCCCCATGAAAAACGTGATTTAATTGCAAAGGTTTGTGATGAGATTTTATCTGGTAAGTTAGATGACCAGTTTCCACTTGTTGTATGGCAAACAGGTTCTGGAACTCAGTCTAACATGAACGTAAATGAGGTAATTGCCAATAGAGCTCATGAAATAGCAGGCAATGAAATTGGAATAGGAAAAAAAACTATCCAGCCCAACGATGATGTGAATAAATCTCAATCTTCTAATGATACATTTCCAACAGGGATGCATATAGCTGCCTATAAAAAAATAATAGAATCAACTATTCCTGGAATAAAACAACTCAAACAAACATTACAGTCTAAATCAGAAGATTTTAAAAATGTTGTAAAAATTGGTCGTACTCATCTAATGGATGCTACTCCCTTAACTTTAGGTCAGGAATTTTCGGGATATGTGTCTCAGTTAAACTTTGGATTAAAAGCCTTAGAAAATTCTTTAAAACATCTGAGTCAGTTAGCACTTGGTGGAACTGCCGTAGGAACTGGATTAAATACTCCAAATGGCTATGATGTTTTAGTTGCTAAATATATTGCAGAATTTACAGGATTACCGTTTGTAACAGCAGAAAACAAATTTGAGGCACTAGCTGCTCATGATGCGATTGTAGAAACTCATGGAGCTTTAAAACAATTGGCTGTTTCTTTAAATAAAATAGCTAATGATATTCGTATGATGGCGTCGGGTCCTAGATCTGGAATTGGTGAAATTATTATTCCTGCTAATGAACCTGGAAGTTCTATCATGCCTGGGAAGGTTAATCCTACTCAAGCAGAAGCTATAACCATGGTATGTGCACAAGTCATGGGCAATGATGTAGCCATCACTATTGGAGGTACTCAAGGTCATTATGAATTAAATGTATTTAAACCATTGATGGCATATAATCTAATACAATCTGCACAGCTTATTGGAGATGCTTGTGTTTCCTTTGATATTAATTGTGCTAAAGGGATAATTCCTAATCAAACTCGAATTAACGAACTGCTTAATAATTCTCTAATGCTTGTGACTGCCTTAAATACAAAAATTGGATATTATAAAGCAGCTGAAATAGCAACAACGGCTCATAAAAATGGGACTACTTTAAAAGAAGAAGCTGTTCGTTTAGGTTATGTGAGTCCAGAACAATATGATGAATGGGTAAAACCAGAAAACATGACTGGTAGCTTAAAATAATGAATTATAGATTATAGATATCTTTCTTTGAAAATTCTTAGATGGTGTTCTTGATGTCCGGAAATTAGGTATCCCAATGCACGAACAGAAATTAACGAATCCGAAGCAATTCCTTTTTTTAATAAAGCTTCTTCGGAAAAACTTTTAAATAATAAAATAGTAGCCGCTCTAACTATTTTAAACTCCTCAAGGATATTACCCAAATCTCTTTCATTGGCAGCTACATTTTTATTATATAAATCATGATCAAAGCCCTGTAAATTCGTTTGATCATTTCTTGCAAAACGAAGAGCTCTGTAATTAAAAATTCGTTCTGTATCTATGATGTGTTGCAAAATTTCTTTCACCGTCCATTTACCTTCAGCATAGATATATAACTCTTTCTCTTCAGGGATTAGAGAGACTAGTTTTTCTAAATTATTTTTTGTAATGATTAAATTTTCGATAATCGATTTCCCATTTGTGAGTAAATCTTCAATATAAATTTTAAAATAAGAGTGATATTCGTTTTGTGACACCATCGTGTTTTCTTTTTTTAATGTAAGTTTGTTTTACTAAAGTACATAATCCTTATGACAACCTTGTTCATCAATATCAAAGAACTTTTACAGGTAAGAGATTCCTCTATAGAAAAAGTTTCTGGAAGAGAAATGAATCATCTACCGGTGATTAAAAATGCCTTTTTACTTATTGAAGATGAAGATATTAAAGACTTTGGGGAAATGAAATCTTTAGGGAAAATAGTTGCTGACAAAATAATTGATCTCGAAGGAAGGTTGGTTTTACCAACTTGGTGTGATAGTCATACACACTTAGTATTTACAGATACAAGAGAAGAAGAATTTGTGGACAGAATCAATGGACTAACCTATGAAGAGATTGCACAAAAAGGAGGTGGGATTCTTAATTCTGCAAAAAAATTACAAGATACCTCTGAGGAAAAACTATATCATGATGCGTCAACTAGATTGGCCAATCTTATAGAATTTGGAACAGGAGCTATAGAAATTAAGTCTGGCTATGGATTAACGGTTGAAAGTGAATTAAAAATGTTACGGGTCATAAAAAAATTAAAAACTAATTTTTCATTACCCATCAAAGCAACATTTTTAGGAGCCCATGCGATCCCAACTCAATACAAAGACACGAGAGAAACATATCTTAAATTAATTATAGATAAAATGCTCCCAGCTATAGCCTCAGAAAATCTTGCAGATTATATTGATGTATTTTGTGAAAAAGGGTATTTCACACCAGAGGAAACAGATCAAATTTTAAAAGCGGGGCTCCAATATGGACTTATTCCAAAAGTTCATGTGAATCAATTCTCTTCTATTGGAGGAATTAAAATAAGTACAGAGAATAATGCCGTGTCTGTAGATCATTTAGAAATTCTTACTGAGGATGATGTAACCTTACTAAAGGATACTAATACAATTCCAGTTTCTCTGCCTTCCTGCTCATTTTTTTTAGGAATTCCATACACCAATGTTCGTATGTTAATTAATGCTACATTACCTGTAGCAATAGCTTCCGATTACAACCCTGGCTCAAGTCCGTCTGGCAATATGAATTTTGTAGTTTCACTAGCGTGTATAAAAATGAAAATGACTCCAGAGGAGGCAATCAATGCTGCTACTATTAATGGGGCATATGCTATGAATTTGTCAAATAAAGTTGGAAGTATCACTAGAGGGAAACTTGCTAATTTTATGATTACAGAGCCAATAAAATCATATCGATTTTTACCCTATAATTTTGGTAATAATTCTATTGAAAGGATCTTTTTAAGAGGAAAAGAATATTTATAAAAATATCTTGATACTTATAGTAAAAAGTAGTCAACCCATTAAAACTAGATAAATTGTTTCAAAAAAATGTATCTTTTATAATCTTTCTATTAAAATCTAAAAATAAGCATGGTGTTCATTCACCCTTTGTGTATAATATAGTAACTAAATGTTTTGCTAAAAAAATTCCAAAAAAGTCATTAACTCATTTTATAAACTATAAAAAAGAACTTTTCTCAAATACTTCTAAAATAGCTTTACATAGTGTTACCACAGATTCTAATCCCTTTTCTAAAAATCAAAGAAAAATTGTTAAAAATGCCCTCCAATCTATTATTTGTCTAAAACGTGCATCATTATTAATAAATTTAATACATTATTTTAAACCAGAAAATGTACTAGAAGTTGAGACCTCTTTAGGACTTGGTTCAGCTGTAGTATCAAATGCAACTAAAAATTCAAAAATAACAACGCTTAGTAATTGTAAAGAAACGGCAAGTGTGGCAAAAAAATTATTTGATAGATTTAATTTTAAAAACATAGAACTCATTAATGGTGATCTAAATAACATTCTAACAAAACTAGTTAATAATAATGAGTATGATTTTATTTTTTTAAATGGGAATTGTCAAAATATAAAGACTCTTTCTCTTTTTAAATTGATCTTAAATGGTATCCATAACGATTCAATTATCATTCTAAATAACATCCATTTAAATAAAGAAAATAAATGTATTTGGGAGAAAATAAAAAAACATCCCAAAGTTACTGTAACTATTGATACATATCGTTTAGGGTTAGTGTTTGTTAGAGAAGAACAAGAAAAAGAACATTTTATAATTCGCGTGTAGAAGCTAAATCACACCCATAAATTTCTAATACAATTTTTAAGTTTATTTTTTAATCTTAAATTTGCTTTATGAAAATTTATACAAAAACAGGAGATAAAGGAATTACAGGATTATTTGGAGGAACAAGAGTTTCAAAAAACAACACTAGAATCGAGTCTTACGGGACTGTAGATGAATTAAACTCTTATATAGGATTAATCAAAGATCAAAACATTGATGAAGAGCTAAAAAATGATCTTATAAAGATTCAGCATGATTTATTTACTCTAGGATCAATGTTAGCAACCCCAGAGGAAAAAGAAACGTTAAAAAATGGAGAAAATCGCTTAAATATCCAAAAAATAAATAATTCATCGGTCAGCTATTTAGAAAAAAAAATTGATAAGATGAATAATAGTCTTCCTCACATGACACATTTTATTCTTCCTGGAGGACATACAACAGTGTCATTTTGTCATATCGCTAGGTGTGTTTGTAGAAGAGCTGAAAGATATGCTGTTTCGTTGCATGAAGAGGAAAATATCCATTCAGATATTTTGACGTATCTGAATAGACTTTCTGACTATCTTTTTGTGTTGGCACGAAAGTTGTCTAAAGACTTAATGGCTGAAGAAATAAAATGGATGCCTGAGAAATTATAACAATGTTCTTTTTTTATTAAAATATATATTTCGAAAAAACCTTGCTTTTTTCAGTAAAAAATTTATTTTTGCAGAAAATTAAATTCATTAGAAATGTATTGGACTTTAGAACTAGCTTCTTATTTAGCAGACGCTCCTTGGCCGGCAACAAAAGATGAGTTAATCGATTATGCTATTAGAACTGGAGCACCTCTTGAAGTAGCAGAAAACTTACAAGAGATTGAAGATGAAGGGGACGCTTATGATTCTATTATTGAGATCTGGCCAGACTATCCGACCGAAGAAGATTACCTTTGGAACGAAGATGAATATTAAAACCATTATCAAACTAACTAAAAAAAGTCTCTATTGAGGCTTTTTTTTTGTTTACTTTTAAAGTCTATGATTTTAAGTAAAAAGAAAAACATAATATACCGTAAAGAATGAGTATCTTAAATTCAGTAATTAAAATATTTGTTGGAGATAAACAACAAAAAGATTTAAAAATACTACAACCCATTGTAGATAAAGTAACAAGTTTTGACACTTCATTAACCGGACTTTCTAACGATGAGTTAAGAGCAAAGACAGAAGAATTCAAACAAAAAATAGCCGAAGGGACAAAGGTTTTTACTGATCAGATTTTAGAACTAGAAAAAGAAGCCAAAGAGGCTGAAATTGATAGACAAGAGGATATTTTTACTGAAATTGACCGTTTGAAAAATGAATCTTATGAAGCCTCAGAAGTTATTTTAAATGAGATCATGCCCGAAGCATTCGCAGTTGTAAAAGAAACAGCCAAACGTTTTGTAAATAATGAGGAAATTGAAGTTACTGCAACTGCCTTTGATCGAGAACTTTCTGCAACAAGAGATCATGTTGTTCTGGAGGGAGAGAAAGCTTTTTGGCAAAATTCTTGGGATGCTGCTGGGAAACCTGTTACCTGGGATATGATTCATTATGATGTGCAATTAATTGGAGGATCTGTATTACATCAAGGTAAAATTGCTGAAATGATGACTGGAGAGGGGAAAACCTTAGTTTCTACTCTACCTGTTTATTTAAATGCATTAACCGGAAAAGGAGTTCATTTAGTTACCGTTAACGATTACTTAGCCAAACGTGATAGAGCTTGGATGGCTCCTATTTATGAATTTCATGGATTAAGTACAGATTGTATTGATTTTCATCAACCCAATTCGGAGGAGAGAAGAAAAGCCTATAACGCAGATATTACCTATGGGACCAACAACGAATTTGGTTTTGATTATTTACGTGATAATATGGCAAGTTCCAAGGAGGATTTAGTTCAAAGATCTCCCAACTACGCAATTATTGACGAAGTAGATTCAGTATTAATTGATGATGCTAGAACTCCATTAATTATTTCTGGACCTGTTCCTCAAGGAGACCGTCATGAGTTTAATGAATTAAAGCCACTCGTAAGTGATTTAGTAACAAAACAAAATAAATATTTAGTAAGTGTATTAGCTGAAGCAAAAAAATTAATCGCAGAAGGAAATACAAAAGATGGTGGTTTTTTATTACTTCGTGTGTATAGAGGTATCCCAAAAAATAAAGCTTTAATCAAGTTTTTATCTCAGGAAGGGATTAAACAAATATTACAAAAAACAGAAAATACATACATGGCAGACAATAATAAATTGATGCCTGAAGTTGATGCAGAATTATGGTATGTAATTGAAGAAAAAAATAATTCTATTGATCTATCTGATAAAGGAATTGCTAGTTTGTCTACCAATACTAGTGATGAAGATTTCTTTGTCTTACCAGATTTAGGGGTTGAAATTGGAAAAATCGATGCAACCGAAGAGACTCCAGAAAAGAAAGCAGAGCTGAAAGAGGTTTTATATAAAGACTTTAGCATCAAGAGCGAACGTATTCATACAATGAATCAATTGTTAAAAGCTTATAGTTTATTTGAAAAAGACGTAGAATATGTAGTGGTAGATAACAAAGTGATGATTGTCGATGAACAAACGGGACGTATTATGGACGGTAGGCGGTATTCAGATGGCCTTCATCAAGCAATTGAAGCAAAAGAAAATGTAAAAATTGAAGATGCTACCCAAACCTTTGCGACAGTAACATTACAAAATTACTTTAGAATGTATCGGAAATTATCGGGAATGACTGGAACCGCGATTACAGAGGCTGGAGAATTTTGGGAAATTTATAAATTAGATGTTGTAGAAATACCAACCAATAGACCCATACAAAGAAAAGATAAAGAAGATTTTATTTATAAAACTACACGTGAAAAATACAATGCAGTCATAGAAGATATTGTACAGTTAGTAGATCAAGGAAGACCAGTGTTAGTTGGAACTACTTCTGTAGAAATTTCTGAATTATTGGGTAGAATGCTTCAAATGCGTAAGATTAAACACAATATTTTAAATGCAAAATTACATAAACGAGAGGCAGATGTTGTTGCAGAGGCAGGTAATCCAGGAATTGTTACTATTGCAACTAATATGGCAGGTCGTGGAACTGATATTAAACTATCCGACCAAGTTAAAGCATCGGGTGGTTTGGCTATTATCGGAACAGAAAGACATGATTCTCGTCGAGTAGATAGACAATTACGTGGAAGAGCTGGTAGACAAGGAGATGTTGGTTCTTCTCAATTTTATGTTGCTTTAGATGATAATTTGATGCGCTTATTTGGTTCTGATAGAATTGCTAAAATGATGGACAGAATGGGTTTAAAAGAAGGTGAAGTAATTCAGCATTCAATGATTTCTAAATCTATCGAAAGAGCACAAAAGAAGGTAGAAGAAAATAACTTTGGAATAAGAAAACGTTTATTAGAATATGATGATATTATGAATGCTCAACGTGAGTTTGTATATCAAAGAAGAAGACATGCTTTGGATGGAAATCGATTACAGATCGATATTGCAAATATGATCTTTGAAACATGCGAAGCGATCATCAATCAAAATAAGGCAACAAAAGATTTTCAGAATTTCGAATTTGAATTGATTCGATTTACTTCCATGACTTCTCCAATTTCTGAAGAGGAGTTTCATGCATTATCGGAACAAGAATTGGCAACTAAATTATACGATTTAGTATCGAGTCATTATAAAGAAAAAGTTGAAAGAAATGCGCTTCTAACCTATCCTGTAATTAAGAATGTATATGAAAACGAAGGAGACCGATATGAACGTATTGTTGTTCCTTTTTCAGATGGTATTAAAACCTTACAAGTGGTAACCAATTTAAAAGAAGCTTATGATACTAAAGGAAAATCATTAGCTACAGATTTTGAAAAAAATATCACCTTGGCGATTATTGACGAAAATTGGAAAGATCATTTACGTAAAATGGATGATTTAAAACAATCGGTTCAAAATGCATCTTATGAACAAAAAGATCCATTATTAATTTATAAGTTTGAAGCTTTTGAATTGTTTAAAGTAACCATAGACAAAGTGAATCGTGAGGTATTATCTTTCTTATTTAAAGGAGAGTTACCAAACCAAGCGAATGAACAGATTTCTCAAGAACAGAAAAAGACTAGACAAAAATTAAATTTGAGTAAAGCAGATGTTCAAAATACAACCGAACAGGCTATTAGTAACTCTCGTCAACAACAAACAGAACCTGTTGAAACAATTGTAAGAGATCAACCTAAAATTGGTAGAAATGAGCGTATTACTATAAAAAATGTAATAAATGGTGAAGAAAAGATTGTAAAATTTAAACAGGCCATTCCATTACTGGAAAAAGGAGAATGGGTTTTGGTAAACAAATAGTTTTTTTTACTGAGAGATCTATTTATTTATTTTTAAAAAGCGTTTGTTTCTTTAGAAATAGACTGATTGTATTGATATAAAACCGAAGATTTTATTTCCTTTTAAAATATATCAAAGAAAGTTAAGAATTGATTAATTTAAAAAATTGAACAAAAAAGAAGAGCTGAATTGTTTCAACTCTTCTTCAACTAAATGTTATTATACGAGTTTCTATTCTACATTTTTAAATAATCTAAAAACTCTTGTTTTGTTTCTTTATTCTTAAACTTACCTCCAAATTCTGCAGTTACTGTACTACTCTCTATATCTTTGATTCCTCTAGAATTGACACATAGATGTTTTGCATCGATTACACAGGCAACATCTTGAGTACCTAACGCTTCTTGCATCATTTGTACAATTTGCATGGTAAGACGCTCTTGAACCTGTGGTCTCTTAGCAAAAAATTCTACAATTCTATTCATTTTTGATAACCCAATTACTTTTCCATTAGAAATATATGCTACATGGGCTTTTCCTATAATTGGTAATAGGTGATGCTCGCAAGTAGAATATACTACGATGTTTTTTTCAACGAGCATTTCACCATAATTATAATTATTTTCGAAAGTAGAAGGTGTTGGTTTATTAGTTGGATCTAACCCCATAAACAACTCATTTACATAAGCTTTAGCAACTCTTAAAGGAGTACCTTTTAAGCTATCGTCTTCCATATCCATTCCAAGGGTCGTTAAAATATCTTTTACACTTTTCTGTATTCTAGAGATCTTTTCATGATCTGAAATATCAAATGCATCAATACGTAATGGAGTTTTTGCCGAAGTCCCTATGTGGTTCTCCCCTAACCCGTCTATTCTATCTTCATATATTTTCATCAGTAATTTTCTGAAAGTTAAATTAAGTTACAAATTTACAACTTAAGTGTTTATGTTTATTGCAATTTTATAATCAAATCTTTAAGAGTACAAATCTTTTGTGTGCTATCTATCATATTCTTAAGGGTGAATTGATTATTATTTATTTCGGAAATTACAAATTCAATTTCTCGATTTGAAGCATATTTCCATTGTTTTTTTTGCTGTTTATTAGTAAGAGCTGTCTCAGGATATCTTTCAGATTTAATTCCTGCTAAACGTAGTGATTTTAGGGCTTTTAATTGAGTAGCGGTATTGTCTGTTGTGAAATTAAGTAACAAAACTTTAGGTTTTGGTAAAGGCACTGAATCAAACAATCCTAATTCTTCAATAACCAAATAAATTCTATCTAAACCGAAAGAAATCCCTACTCCACTCATATCTTTCAAACCAAAGATACCCGTTAAATCATCATATCTTCCACCACCACCAATCGATCCCATTTGAACACCATGAGGTGGAGAAACTTCAAAAATGGCTCCTGTATAGTAATTTAATCCTCGTGCTAAGGTTATATCAATTTCTAATAAAGCAGATTGTAATCCTAATTGATGTGTGGTGTTGATCACAGTGCGAAGCTCTTCAATTCCTTTAATCCCTTCATTTGAAGAAGATAATAGATCTTCTAAAATTAATAACTGCTCTGAATTTGTTCCAGAGATATTAAATAAGGGTTGGATTTTCTGAATGGCTTGATTAGAAATACCTTTTGTCAACATTTCATTTATTACCCCTTCTTTTCCAATTTTATCTAGCTTATCTAGGGCAACAGTAAAATCTATTAACTTTTCTTTTGCACCGATAACTTCAGCAATTCCTGATAAAATTTTTCTATTGTTAATTTTAATTTTGACCCCCGTAAGTTTTAAATTGGTGAAAACAGTATCATATAATTGAATAAAATCTACTTCTTGAAATAAGGAATGGCTCCCAATAACATCGGCATCACATTGAAAAAATTCTCGGAAACGTCCTTTTTGTGGACGGTCTGCCCTCCAAACCGGTTGAATTTGATATCGTTTAAAAGGAAATGTAATCTCGTTTTGATGTTGCACTACATATCTAGCAAAAGGAACCGTTAAATCGTAGCGTAATGCTTTTTCTGAAATGTATGATGTTATTTTTAAGCTATTTTTTTCTGCTAAGAGTTGACTATCTGCTTTTTTTAAAAAATCTCCTGAATTAAGAATCTTAAAAATTAAACGATCTCCTTCTTCTCCGTATTTACCCATTAAAGTAGAAGAGTTTTCAAAACTAGGAGTTTCTATAGGTTGAAATCCATAAGTTTCAAAGGCAGTTTTAATCGTATTTATAATATAAGTACGATTGGCTACTTCTGTAGATGAAAAATCTCTGGTTCCTTTTGGAATACTGGGTTTCATTTATTTTTATTGTTTTTTAATGGGGATCAAATTTATTATTACTGTCATTTTTAATTAAGTATTGATATAATTAAATAGCCTTACACTATTTCAAAAGCTCATAAACATCTAACAAAATACAGATGAAATACTAACTCTTTTTCAGCAAACAAATATCCGAAAAATCTTGAGAAGTATTATTCTTTGTTTGTTGTTTTATTTTTTATTCTTAATGTATTGATACTTGCGTTTAATTCGAAACCTAACAAAAGTATAATAGCATTTAGCCATATGAATAACATTAAAATTAAAAGTGTTCCTATTGATCCGTATAGTTCATTGTATTGTGCAAATTCATTTACATAATAACCAAAGAGATAAAAGGAAAAAATGGATAAAATGGTTGTAAAAATAGATCCTGGAGAAAAGAATCTAGAATTTTTTCCACTTTTTGTTCCATATTTATACAAGATAGAAACAATCGTAAAAATCATCATTAAAAATAGAAAACCTCTTCCTAGATCTAGCCATAGTGTTTCATTATCGATCCATCCTTTATTTTTAAAAACAGTTAACAATAGCTGATAGAACCCCGTAATAGCAACAGTAATTACTAAAAAAAAGGCCATGAGTAGTGATACAATCATCGATAGGAAGTAAGCTCTAAAAATATTCCTAACCTCTTTTACATGATATGAATATTCAAAGCCTCCAAAAATTGCATTTACCCCATTAGTCATCAAAAAAATAGACCCTAAAAATCCAAATGATAATAATCCTACTTGCTTGTTATTAATAATATCTAAGACAACAGTATCTACAGCATCAAATGTTTTAGGGGGTAAAACCTCTGATATTAATGTAATTAATCCATCTGAAAAACCATCAATTGGCATAAAAGGGATTAATGTTAATATGAATAACATAAAAGGAAAAATAGCCATAAAGAAACTGTATGCAATTCCGCCTGCACGAGTAGTTAAAGCCCCTCTAACAATCCCAATAATATACATTTCAATAATATGATATAAAGACAATCCTTCTAATCCTGGAATTTTTATTTTTTTTCCAAAACGAACCAATACGTTTATGAAGGGTGTTTTTTCTAATTTTTCTTCAATTTCTTTGCTCATTATATTTCAATCGCTTTTAAACTTAAATCCATGTTATAAACAGAATGAGTTAGGGCACCAGAAGAAATAAAATCTACACCACATTCTGCATATTTTCTAATGGTATCTTCATTAATTCCTCCAGAGGACTCTGTATGACATTTCCCATCAATCAAACGAACGGCAGTTCTTGTATCTTCAAATGAAAAATTATCGATTAATATTCTATCTATACCCTCATTTTGAAGAATTTCTTTGATTTCAATTAAATTTCTAGCTTCGACAATAATCTTAAGGGTTAAATTTTGATCAATCAGATATTGAGTTGCTTTGTTGATTGCTTGTGAAATCCCTCCTGCAAAATCGATATGGTTATCTTTAATCATTATCATATCGTATAACCCAAATCGATGATTAACTCCACCTCCTATACTAACAGCCCATTTTTCTAATATTCTGATTCCAGGGGTTGTTTTTCTGGTGTCTAAAATTTTAGTAGTTGTCCCCTTCAACAGCGTCACATAAAAAGAGGTTTTCGTAGCAATAGCACTCATTCGCTGCATGGCATTTAACACGAGCCGTTCCGCTTGTAAAATAGATTGAGAGTTTCCTGATACAAAAAAAACAATATCACCTTCTTTTACCGAAGAGCCATCCTCAATAAATACTTCTATCTTTAGGGTATTATCTATAAATTTAAAGACTCTTTTAGCAAAAGCTACTCCAGCAATAATACCTGTCTCTTTTACCAATAACATCGCTTTGCCTTGAGCATTTTTAGGAATGCAAGAGAGGGATGTATGATCTCCATCGCCAATATCTTCCCGAAAAGCATTTTTGATAATTAAGTCTAATTCGTTTCCAAATTGTTGCAAAGACATCATTTTAAACATTATTTAAGCTAAAATACAATTAAAAGAGAAAAATAATGACAATAATCGTAATTTTGAAAGATGAAAATAAAACTTCTTGTCATTGGAAAAACAGATGATAAACATCTAATTCAATTAATTGACAACTATCAGAAACGATTACAATATTATATTGGTTTTCAACTAGAGATAATTCCTGATCTAAAAAACACAAAAAGTTTAAGTCAATTTCAACAGAGAGAAAAGGAAGGAGAATTCATACTTTCTAAACTCAAAAATACAGATCAATTGATTTTATTGGATGAAAGAGGAACAGAATTCAGATCGATCGATTTTGCTAAATTCCTTCAGAAAAAAATGAACTCTGGTATAAAAAAAGTTGTGCTGGTCATTGGTGGTCCTTATGGTTTCTCTGAAGCTGTTTATAAAAAAGCAAGAGGAAAGATCTCTTTGTCTAAAATGACATTTTCTCATCAAATGATTCGTTTGTTTATTATAGAACAACTGTACAGAGGGTTTACCATTTTAAAGAATGAACCGTATCATCATGAATAGATCATCTATTCTAACTATTTTTAGATTCTATCTTTAAATTTAATTAATTTCGCGTTATTATTTTTATGTCTCGTTTTTTTAGAACTCAAAAATTAAATCTATTAAAACTAGATATTTACTAATTAAAACCCATGAAATTAGTTTTTGCCACAAACAATATTCATAAGTTGAAAGAAGTGAAAGAAATTCTTTTGAATTCTATAGAAATCTTATCGTTACAGGATATTGGTTGCCAAGAGGATATAGAGGAAACAGCCACTACTCTAGAAGGAAACGCTAAATTAAAAGCAGATTATATTACAAAAAATTATGGGTATGATTGTTTTGCAGACGATACAGGTTTGGAAGTGACAGCATTAAATGGTAAACCAGGAGTGTATTCTGCGAGATATGCTGGAAATCATAGAGATTCCAAAAAGAATATGGAAAAACTTCTTAATGAACTTGATAAAAAAACAAACAGGGAAGCTCAGTTTAGAACGTCAATAGCCTTAAATTTTAATGGCCATCAATATTTTTTTGAAGGTATTTGTAAAGGGTCTATTTTAAAAGAAAAGACTGGTAATGGTGGTTTCGGATACGATCCTATTTTTGCTCCCCTAGGGTCTCCATTTTCATTTGCTGAAATGGACTCTGAAGAGAAAAATGCAATAAGTCATCGTGGAATTGCTGTAAAAAAGTTAGTTCATTTTTTAAACTCAGTATAGATTTGATTCATCAGAAAACATATTATAAACAATTCATAGCCCTTTTTTTTGTGCTGTGTTTTTTATTCGTTTTAAATGTTAGCCTCGGGTCTGTTTTGATTCCTTTTTCTGAAGTGATTGAGATTCTCCTCGGTGGTAATAGTAGTAAATCTAGCTGGGATTTGATTGTTATTCATTTTAGAATACCAAAAATCATTACAGCAATTTTAGCGGGCTCTGGATTGGCTGTTAGCGGCTTATTAATGCAAACATTGTTCAGAAATCCTTTGGCAGGGCCTTTTGTTTTAGGAATTTCTTCAGGAGCAAGTTTAGGAGTGGCTATTTTAATTCTTGGATCAAGTATTTTTGGGGGGATATTAGCTGTTGTCTCTTTTTCTAGTTGGGGACTGGCAATCGCCTCTAGTATAGGAGCCTCCTTAGTTTTGATAGCAATTTTACTTACAGCCAATAAAATAAGAAATACCATGTCTATTTTAATTATAGGCTTAATGTTTGGAACCTTAGCTTCAGCAGTAATAAGTGTATTTACTTTTTTTAGTGATGCTGAAAGAATACAACAATTTATATTTTGGAGTTTTGGAAGTCTAGGTAATTTATCGTGGAATGAGATCATCATATTTTTTATATTTTATATAGTTGGAATGTCTCTTTTATTTCTAATTACAAAACCTCTAAATACATTTTTATTAGGTGAAAACTATTCAAAAAGCCTTGGTATTAATGTTAAAAAAAGTAGAATGATTATATTGACAGTTACAAGTCTATTAACAGGCGTAATTACTGCTTTTGCGGGACCTATCGCATTTATTGGCCTAGCAGCACCTCATATTACAAAACTACTTTTTAAATCTTCAAATCATAAGATACTTCTTCCAGCAGTTGCTTTACTGGGTGCCATTATTTTAATAACCTGTGATTTAATTTCTCAAGTACCATTAAGTGAATTTACTTTGCCCATCAATGCCGTTACTTCTTTATTTGGGGCTCCTGTGGTCATTTGGTTACTCATCAGAAAAAAGAAAATTTATTTATGAGCATCAGTCCTAAAAATATTATCTTAGAAACTAAGAATCTTTCTATTGGTTACCGACAAAAAGATTCAGTTACACTCATACAGGAAGGCATAAATTTAAAATTAAATGAGGGAGAATTTATTACAATTTTAGGGAAAAATGGTATTGGAAAATCTACACTATTAAGAACCTTAACAAAGGTTCAGGAGGTGATTTTTGGTGAGCTATTCCTTAATAAAAAACACATTCAAGAATATCAAATCAAAGAATTGTCAACCCTCGTAAGTGTTGTTCTAACAGAACGATTATCGGAGAGCCAGCTGACAGTTTTTGAACTAGTCGCCCTCGGAAGATATCCTTATACTAATTGGATCGGTAAACTTACTGATCATGATCTTGAAAGGGTTACCTGGGCTTTAGATCAAACAGATACTAAACATCTTGCAGAAAAATATTTTTATAAGCTAAGTGATGGTCAATTACAACGTGTATTAATTGCTAGAGCGCTTGCTCAAGATACTGAAATTATGATGTTAGATGAGCCAACAGCGCATTTAGATATGCATCATACTATTAAAATTTTTCAGTTGCTTAAAAAATTATCAAAAGAGAATGATAAAACCATCATCATTACCACTCATCAAGTAAACTTGGCTATAAACGCTGCAGATCAGATCATTTTACTAACCGATAACAAGGTAGTTTATGGCAAAAAAGAAGAATTAATTACTAGCGGTTTATTTAATACTTTATTTCCCTCAGAAATTATTAACTTTAACGCATCGTTAGGACAGTTTATCATTACTAAAGACTTTTAATTCTTTTGTTTTGATTAACTGGCCTGAAAAATAAAAAAACTAATTATTATATTTAATTAATATTTTATTCAATGAAAAAATTACTTTTAGCATTTAGTGTACTTGTTTCTTCAGCTAATATATACGCTCAAGAAACCAAAGATCTCTCAGAGAAATACGCATCAACCATTACAGCGAAAGAATTAGGAAATCATTTATTTACCTATGCATCTGATGAATTTGAAGGAAGAAATACTGGTGAGCCTGGTCAAAAAAAAGCCATTGCATATTTAAAAGATTTTTATGTCTCCCAAGGGATTAATTCTCCAATGGAAGGAAATGATTACTTTCAAGAAGTACCCGCTTCTTATATGAATAATTTAACTAGGCGTGGAGAATTGAAAGATTCTGAAAATGTTGTTGCTTTTATAAAAGGCTCTGAATACCCTGAAGAAATTCTTGTGATTTCAGCACATCTAGATCATGTTGGAGTGAATAAGGAGGGCGATGTTTTTAACGGAGCTGATGATGATGGCTCTGGTACAGTGGCAATTCTAGAAATTGCTCAAGCTTTTCAAAAAGCGGTTTTGGAAGGTAATGGTCCAAAAAGATCTATTTTATTTCTTCATGTAACAGGAGAGGAAAAAGGATTGTTAGGGTCCCGTTATTATACAGAAAACCCTCTATTTCCTATTGAAAATACGGTTGCAAATTTAAATATTGATATGATTGGTAGAATAGATGAACGTCATAAAGGAAATCCAAAATATATCTATTTAATTGGATCAGATAAATTAAGTACAGAATTACATAATATTTCTGAGCAAATGAATAAAAAATATACAAATATTGAATTAGACTATAAGTATAATGATGAAAATGATCCAAACCGTTTCTACTACAGATCAGATCATTATAATTTTGCGAAATATAATGTTCCTATTATTTTTTACTTTAATGGAACTCATGTAGATTATCATAAAGAAACCGATACACCAGACAAAATTAATTACGAACAATTAGAAAATAGATCTCGGTTGGTATTTCATACAGCTTGGGAGGTAGCCAATAGAAAAGATAGAGTTATTGCTGATAAAGCTGAAAAAATAAAAGAATAGTATTAAAAAAAAATTATAAAACCAACTTATTAGAGTTGGTTTTTTGCTAAATATTAAAGACTCTAAGGAGAAGTGTTTTTAAAATTTAATGTAAAATCTTGAACAGTAATTCTTTTAAAATATCTCTTTGAGACTGACTTGCTCCAACACCTTTACTTTTCAAATCTGCCTCACGTAATAGAGCAATTATTTGAGCTACTTTATGCATTGGGTATTTATTTGCAGCAGTAATATAATCTACTATAAAATAGGGTCTTATTCCTAATGCTTTCGAGGCGTGATCTCTAGATTTATTTTGCAAGCCATGATAAATTAGTAATTGTGTAAAAAAGCTATGAAGTAACGAAATAGTCATCACTAATGGATTACTTTTTGGATTTTGAGCAAAGTACTGTATTATTTGATTTGCTTTAACTATGTTCTTTTCTCCAATTGCTTTACGTAATTCAAAATTATTAAAGTCTTTAGAAATCCCGATATTTTCTTCTATATCTTCGGGACTGATAATGGTTTCTTTTGGCAATACTAAAGTTAATTTTTCTAATTCGTTATTGATCTTATTTAAATCAGTTCCTAAAAACTCAACTAACATTTGAGCAGCCTTTGGTTCTACCTGATATTTTTTCCCTCCCAGTACTCTTCGTATCCAATCTGCAACCTGATTTTCGTACATTCGTTTACTTTCATATACAACTCCTATTTTTTGAATTGCTTTATACAGTGCTTTTCGTTTGTCTAATTTTTTAAATTTATAATTAATGACTAAAACAGTTGATGGTTGTGGATTTAATACATAAGATGATAATTTCTCAATTGTTCTACTTAAATCTTGAGCTTCTTTGACAATGATTACTTGTCTATCTGACATCATAGGAAACCGTTTAGCAGCACCAACAATATCTTCTGTAGAAACATCACGACCATACATTATAGTTTGATTAAATTCTTTTTCAGATTCTTCTAAGATATTTTCTTCAATAAAATCAGAAATTTTGTCAATATAATAAGGTTCTTCTCCCATTAGAAAATAAATAGGTTTTATATCTCCTTTTTTAATTTCTGAAACGATTTGATTTATTTGATTCATATAAATTTCTATCTCTCTTTTAAATGGAATCTATATTGGTTTAAAACAACCAAAACTAAAGAATAATATACCATTAGAATTTATTACATTTAACCCATGCAAAGGCTTAATTTTCCATCCTATACTTTTCGACTCAAATCTAAAGAAAATAAGACACTTATTTTCGATATCGTTAGAAAAAAATATGTGGTATTAACTCCAGAGGAATGGGTTAGGCAACATACTGTTTTGTTCTTAATACAAGAAAAAAAATATCCTATTTCATTAATCGCCATTGAAAAACAATTAAAAATAAACTCAATCGTTAAACGAACTGATATTATCATATATAATAAAAATGGAACCCCCGAGATCTTGGTTGAATGTAAGGCACCATCTGTTGTTATTTCTCAAAATACTTTTGATCAAATTGCTAGATATAACTTAACCGCTAAATCTTCTTATCTAATGGTTACCAATGGGTTACATCATTACTATTGTCGTATAGATACAGAAAAAAAAGTCTATGTTTATTTAAAAGAAATCCCAATTTATTAATTTTAGAAAATATATATATTCAATTTCCATTGAAATGCTAAATTTACATTTTTGAAAACAGCCGTCATCATATTGAATTGGAATGGGAAAAAATTGCTTGAGCAGTTTCTACCATCGATTATTAACTTCAGTTCTGAATTAGCAGAAATTTATGTGGCTGATAATGCAAGCTCAGATACATCAGTTGCTTATGTAAAAAGTCAATTCCCTTCTGTTCATATCATTCAAAACATAAGTAATGGAGGATATGCAAAAGGGTATAATGATGCTCTACAAAATATTGAAGCAGATATTTATTGCTTAATCAACTCTGATGTAGAAGTTACCAATAATTGGATCGCTCCTATTTTAGAGGTTTTTAAAAATGAAAAAAACACTGCAATTATTCAACCAAAAATACTTGATTTTAAAAATAAACATACCTTTGAATATGCTGGTGCTGGTGGTGGTTTTATAGACTTATATGGATATCCATATTGCAGAGGAAGAATTTTTAACAGTATAGAAGATGATAGCAAGCAATTTGATGATCATAGTGAAATTTTCTGGGCTTCAGGTGCTTGTTTTTTTATTCGCTCTAGCGTGTATGATCAATTGGATGGATTTGATGAAAATTATTTTGCACATCAAGAAGAGGTTGACTTATGCTGGAGAGCACAAAACGAAGGTTTTAGGGTGAAGTATGTTGGAAGTTCTTGTGTATATCATGTTGGTGGAGCTACATTACAAGAAACAAATCCACAGAAAACATTTCTAAATTTTAGAAATAGTTTACTGAATGTCATTAAAAATGTTCCAAAAAAGTGGTTTTTGTTTGTTGTTTTTTCTCGTTTAATACTCGATGGTGTCGCTGGTTTTAAATTTTTGATAGAACTCAGACCAATCCATACTTTAGCCATAATAAAAGCTCATATAAGTGTTTATAAAAACTTTTTTAAATTTCTAAAAAAAAGAAAAAAATTACAAAAAAAACATCTTTACAATCTTCACACAAGTATTGTTTGGCAATATTTTATTTTGGGACGAAAAAAGTTTAAGGATTTAAAGTAGCCTTAGTATTATAAAATTTCTAGACTTCCTTTTCCCTCTCTCAGGATAATAGGCTCAGAGCCTGTTAAATCTATAATTGTTGAAGCATAATTATCTCCATAGCCTCCATCAATAACTGCATCAACTAAATGGTGCCATTTTTCGAAAATTAATTCAGGATCAGTTGTGTATTCCAATACATCATCTTCATCATGAATAGAAGTAGACACAATTGGATTTCCTAAGGTAGTAACAATTTCTCTGGCAATGGTATTATCTGGAATTCGAATTCCAACCGTTTTTTTCTTTTTAAAAACTTTAGGTAAAGTATTACTTCCCGATAAGATAAAAGTATAAGGACCTGGCAAAGCCCTTTTTAGCAACTTATAGGTGGGTGTATCTATTTGTTTTATGTAATCAGAGAGATGACTTAAGTCATTACAGATAAACGAAAAGTTTGCTTTCTCTAACTTAACACCTTTAATTCTTGCAATTTTTTCTAGTGCTTTGGTATTTGTAAAATCACACCCTAAACCATAAACAGTATCAGTAGGATAAATCACTAAGCCTCCTTTTTTAAGAATATCAACTATTTTATTGATTTCTTTTGGGTTAGGATTATCATTATAAATTTTTGTGAACACAGCCATAATAACACCTCATTTAAAACTCAATATAAGATCTTATATACTCCTATTTAAAAAGTCTTTGATATTTAATTTTTATCTACTAATCTAAATCCTTCTCCGTGAATATTTAAAATTTCGACATCTTCATCAATTTTTAAATATTTACGAAGTTTTGCAATATAAACATCCATACTTCTTGAAGTGAAGTAATTATCATCTCTCCAAATTTTTGTCAAGGCCAATTCTCTTGGCATTAAATCGTTTTTATGTAATGCTAACATTCGAAGCAATTTACTCTCTTTTGGGGATAATTTTTGTGGTTCTTGATCTTCTAAAGAAAGGTGACGTAATTTTGAGTTAAAGAAGAATTTACCAATGGTAAATTCAAATTGTTCGTCTTCTGCTGCAGTATCAGATTCTTTACGTTGTAATATTGCTTTAATTTTAAAAAGTAATACTTCAGAATCAAAAGGTTTATTCAAATAATCGTCTGCACCAACTTGATATCCTCTCAAAACATCTTCTTTCATTGTTTTAGCTGTTAAAAAAATAATCGGTATTTCTTTATTTGAAGCACGAATGTCTTTTGCTAAAGAAAAACCATCTTTACGTGGCATCATTACATCAAGAATACAAAGATCAAAATCATTATTTTTATACATGATCAAACCTTCAATACCGTCTTTAGCATGTGTTACATTGTAATCGTTTAATGATAAATAATCTTTTAAGACGGTTCCAAAATTTGGATCATCTTCTACTAATAAAATTTTCTTACTTCTCATGATTATATTTATATTAATGGTAATTTAACTGTAAATGTACTCCCTACTCCTTTTTCACTTTCCACAAAAACTGTTCCATGATGAGTTTCCACAATTTCTTTGACATAAGCCAAACCTAATCCATGCCCTTTTACATCGTGAAGATTTCCTTTTTGTTCTCTGTAAAATTTATTAAAAATATATTTTTGAGTATTTTTACTCATTCCTATTCCTTGGTCTTTAATTTTTATGATTAAATTTTTATTGGTGTTTTCTGTGTAGATATCTATTTTTGGCTTGTTTTTAGAATATTTTAGGGCATTTTCTAGAATATTAACCAATACATTTGTCATATGAAATTTATTGACTAAAATTTCTGATTGAATAGCGTGAAAGTATTTTGTTATCTCTCCATTTTTATCAATGGCCAAAAGTCTTACATGTGATATTGCATCATCAATTATATCATGCATATCATAAGCCTCTTTATTAATTTCTATCTGTTTTTTCTTTAATCTAGAAATTCTCAACACATTTTCTACTTGCCCATGCATTCTTTTATTCTCATCTCTAATCATTTTCACATACCGTAATATTTTTTCTTGATTATTTATAATTTTAGGGTTTTTAATAGAATCTAAGGCTAAGTTAATAGTAGCAATAGGTGTTTTAAACTCGTGGCTCATATTATTAATAAAATCTGTCTTAATTTCAGATATTTTTTTTTGCATTACTAACTGATATAAAGAACCCGAAAAAGCAATAATAATTATGATAATGAAAAATAATGAGAGTAATAGTATATATGAAATGTCTGATAATATATGCTTATTTTTCCCTGGAAAGTCTATATATAGAGTATAATCACTTTCACCTTCATTATTAATAAAGAGTGGGTAGCTGATACTTTTTTGGGTATCGATTGTATAATATCCTGATTTTAATTTAGTAGCTAACCCATTATTATAAACCCCATACTTATAATCAATATTAATATTATTTCTAACTAATTCGTCTTTAAGAGTGTTATTTAGTTCACGGTTATTAATTCTCTCTTCTATGGGGAATGTTTTTTTGTAAAAGTCTTTAAAAACATCTGATAAGAGTTTTCTATCTAGTTCTTCTACTCTGTCTATATTTGAAAATTTATTTTCTTTTAATGTTCCTTTAAAATCATTTTCTCCAACAATAAACGTTCCTTTAAAAAAATCTCTTTTTTTTGTGAATCTCTTTACAACAATTGAATCATTATCATAAAAACCATTTTTATCTAAAATATCCAATACAGGAATTTTAAAATCTTCTTCAATAATTGTAGTACCAAAAGAAAAACGACTTTTTGTTGTGGTATCTATTTGTTGAATTAAAAAATTTTTGATTTGAGCTTTGTTTAAAAACCTTTTAGTTTTTATAAAGTTTTGAATTTTATTGTAGTAACGGTCTTCTTCACTGACTTCGAGCCGTTCTGAGACCCTAGCCAAAGCTTTTTTAACGTCATTATCAAATTGAATGTCTTTACTTTCTATGGCGTTGTTAATCCAGTATAATTGGACAGATATAATCCCGATGAGTGAAATACTCATCAACAATACAATTAGAACAAAGAATTTCTTAGCCATTTATCAAAAATAAACTTATAATGCTATTAAGTTTTTAAATTAACGCAGATTAACAAATATAGGTTTCTTTTTAAGTAAACTTTAACAAAGTTTACATTAACTCTAAATTATACCAGTTTTTTTGTTAAAAAATTATATATTTTTTTAATATTTAACAATGTTTCCGATTTTTCAATATTATTTATTATATAATTGGATAGTAAATTTCTTTTTGAGTCAGACCATTGGTTTTTTATTCTTTTTTTTATTTCTTTTTTGGAGATATTATCACGCTCAATAACACGCTTAATTCTTAGGTCTTTTGGTGCATTTACAGAAATGATTATATCACAAAAAGCATCACTTCCACTCTCAAATAAGATAGCATTTTCATAGATAACCAACGTGTTATCATTTTGATTTTGAATAAATTTTTTAAAATGATTCTTCACAATCGGGTGAACAATTTTAGTAAGTTTATGTAATAAATTTGCATCTTTAAATACTAGTGAAGAGAGATATTTTCTATTTATTACATTATTTTGATAGCTATCATCACCAAAAATAGAAATAATTTTATTTTTTACATCAGTTGAAGTATTCATGATATTTTTAGCCTGCTCATCTGCATGGTAATATACCGTATTTTCAAAACTGCAAATTACCTCAGCAATGAAAGATTTTCCGCTACCAATACCACCAGTGAGCCCTATTACCATATTTATTTATTTATTATAAAATCTATTTTAAGAGGAGAAATCCTAATATTTCTGACCATGGAAGATTGGTCTACTAATTTAGGAATTAAATATGATAGGTTATTTTCTTGTGATAACCGATAATCACATTCAATTAAAAATGAAGAACCTCCTATTTTATGAAAGTCAGAAAGTGGTACTCGATACGTAACTTTTACAGCTTTTGGAAACGTATTAATCGTCTTTCCTTTTGGTAGATTGATCACATTAAAAGGAACTTCTATGGTACCTTCTGTAAATTTTTCAACGGCAGCTGATAGTTGGATTGTTTTATTTTTAATTTTGATATTATATTCAGAGGGAAACGGCTTTATTTCTACAATTTCTTTAAAGGAGCTATTGAGGTCTTTTCTTTTAAAAAGCTTGGTGTAAACTTCCCTAATAGTATCTAAAATAGATTCAGGACCATTAACGATAATGGAATCTGGAACAATGGCCAATCCACCATTTAATTCATAGCCTACCGCATAAGAAATATCAGATAAAATAGCTATTGGTACTTTTTTTTCTTTTAACGACCCTAAATTAAAAACAATTGTATCATTGATGAAATGATCAATAATTATTCCTTTTTTCATTTGTTTTTGAAGAGCTAGTCGCTGTTGAGAAAGTAAAATATAGTAATTAGTAGAAGTTTTACTATAGAGGTTAGATGTATCTATGTATAATATTTTTGGAAAAATTTTAGATGTAATTAATTTAAACCCTGTAGATTTAATATGGATTTTAATCATTTCTAAAGGTGTTTCTTGTAATAACTTGTTTTCAGGAAGATTTTTATAAACTACAGGATAATCAATCGTACTTTCGTATTCTTTTGACAATTTAGTCATGAACCAAAAAACAATAGATATCATAATAAATAAGACAAACTTTTGGGTCATTTTACCGGTACCATTATTTTTTTTGATCATTAAAAATGATTATTGATGCAAGCTAATTAATCTGTCTAGAAACTCAAAATTAACTGCATAAAAAAAGTGAGCTATAAATAGCTCACAATTCTTTTAAATTATTAGTTACTATTTCTTACTGTCAGAGGGAGCATATTTCTTACTGAGTTCAACAGAAATAGCAGCACGTTCGAATTTAATTTTACCCGCACTGGTTTCTATAGTAACTGTTCCTTCAGTATCATTAATCTGCAAAAGCTTTCCATGGATACCACTAGAGGTAACAACTTTAGCTCCTTTTTTGAGTTCATCAATAAATTTTTTTTCTTTTTTTCGTTTCCTATTTTGAGGTAAAATCATAAATAAATAAAAAACAACAAGTAACGCTAGCATTGGAAGCATCATACCTCCAAAGCCTTCAGATGGTGATGCTTGTAAAACCACAATTAAAAAAGACATTAGCATATTATTTAGTTGTTGCTGGATTTTTAGGATTTACTGACCCTCTTAGTTTTAAGATTTCTCTTCCAGATGCTGTGTTTGTAAATAACGTTAGCGTTTTGAACTGTCTGTTTGGTTTACCTGCTGTGTTAAATTTAGCAAGTATTTCAGCAGATTCACCCGGTTTTATTGGATCTTTTGGCCAAACAGGTATGGTACAACCACATGAAGGTTGAACGTTTGAAATTACTAGATCTGTTTCTCCTGGATTCGTCACTAAAAATGTTGCTTCAACCACTACACCTTCATCAACAGTTCCAAAATCATATTCTGTTTTATCTAATTGAATTTCCGCAGAACCTTTGATAATTTCAATATCTCTTTTTTTAGCGGTGTCTACATTTTCTTTTTTTACTTTAGATGAGGCGTTACCATCGTTACATGAAACGAATAAGATGGTCAACAAACCAAAAAACGATACTGTGAATATTTTTCTCATGATAAATAATTAATTTTTGTAAAAATAATAAATTAAAGTAATCCTCGCCCTAC
Organism: Flavobacterium sp.; assembly: GCA_042091515.1. GTDB lineage: Bacteria > Bacteroidota > Bacteroidia > Flavobacteriales > Flavobacteriaceae > Polaribacter. The sequence goes on from JBELHH010000003.1 coordinate 113,886, forward strand.
TTTAACAAATCTTTTCTCTTTTTCAAATTCTTTTGAAAGCTTATCTAAAACTCCATTAACAAAATAGCCACTTTTATGAGTTGAATAATCTTTAGCAACCTCTATGTATTCATTAATAGACACTCTAGTTGGGATTGATGGAAAATACAAAAATTCACATAAACCCATTTTTATTAAAATCATATCAATATCGGCGATTCTGTCAGATTCCCAGTTGGGTGTATGCTTGATGATATCATTCTCAAGAGTAGTATGATTAAGAATCACTTTTTTAAATAATTCTGAAACAAAATCTTCGTCATCTTGGTTCTTGTAAAGGCTATCTAAATAAAAATCATTTGATGCTTTACTTTTATTTAATGTTCTAACAATCCATGTATTAACAAATGGAATATCATCTACCCAAGTAATATTTTCTCCTTCAAAGTATTCTGCAAGTTTTGTGTTAGGCGCTATAATTTCTTTAAAAAAATCAACTACAAAAATTTTATCAGTCTTGTAGGAATCATCATCTGAATTTAAATAGGTTAAAAACAAATCACTCTTTTGTAATTTATCCCAAATAATTTTAACGTATTCATCGTCAATAGACCAGTTGTCTAGTTTTTTAGCTTCTAAATGGAGAGACAAAGAAGAACTTTCCGCTATTTTTTTTATCAATCTATTTTCTACAAACTTTCTGTTGGGAGATAAATCTTCCTCTGTTGCTAGGTACTTTTTCTTTGAAATTGATTGTTTTTGTTCGGCTAACTTTTGTACTTCGATTAAAAGCTGCAATTGTAATGCATACAAATCATACATTTTTTTAATGCTAAATTTTATAAACTTTTCCTCTTTAAGGATATTATCTTCTTCAGATTTTATCATTGAGTACACAGACTGCATAACTTTAACTCTTATATGTCTTCTATTAATCATTTAAAGAACTTATTAAAATAAAAAAAAAGCGAATGTCAAGGATCAATCGCTTTGCAAAAATATAATTATTTATTGAAGTGTATTAAGAGTTTTTATCTTTTTTACATCTATCGATTCTATTTTGAGCAATGGTAAATGCTGCTTGATGGGTAGAAATACTTTCTTTTTCTGCAAGCTTAAAAATTTCTAATGTTGTATGATAGATATTTTCAGTTTTTTTAATACTTTCTTCTTTTGTATACCCCTCTAATTCAGCGTAAACATTAATAATTCCACCAGCATTAATTAAGAAATCTGGAGCATATGCTATTCCTTTTTCTTTTAAAATTCTTCCATGCTTACTCTCGTCTTCCAATTGATTATTTGCAGCACCAGCAATTATTTTAGCATTAATTTGATGAATGGTTAAATCATTTATTGTTGATCCTAATGCACAGGGTGAATATATATCTAAGTCTAGGTTGTGAATATCTTCTCCTAAAGCTACACGTGTATTATATTTTTTTGAAATCTCGTCTAATCGAAGTTCATTAATATCCTTTATGATTACTTTTGCGCCTTCTTCTGTAATGTATTTTACCAATGCCTCTCCCACATGACCTACTCCTTGAACTAAAATCTTTTTCCCATCTAAACTATCAGTTCCAAATTTATACTTGCAAGCAGCCTTCATTCCCATATAAACCCCGTATGCTGTCACTGGGGATGGATTTCCAGAACCACCTTTAGATTTAGAAATTCCTGTTACATAAGGGGTAACCTCCCGAATAGTATCCATATCGCTAGTTTCCATCCCAACATCTTCTGCAGTGATGTATTTCCCACTTAAAGAATGAATATACGTGCCAAATTTTTTCATTAATTTTTCATTCTTTTGAGTGTTGGCATCGCCAATAATGACAGCCTTACCTCCTCCTAAGTTTAACCCTGTTATTGCAGATTTATATGTCATTCCTCTAGACAATCTTAAAACATCATTCAATGCGTGCCACTCACTCTTATATGCCCACATCCTAGTCCCTCCTAAAGCAGGACCTAAAACCGTATTATGTATTCCAATAATTGCTTTTAAACCTGTATCTTCGTCATTGCAAAAAACAACTTGCTCATGACTATCAAAAGAAAATTGTCCAAAGACGGGATTGTTCTGTAATTCTTTTGAATGTATAATTTGTGAGGTCATATAATTTTATTAATTAATTTTTGAATATTTCATAAAAAATGATATTCAAAAATACGATATCTTTAAATAAAGGCAAGTTATTTGTTGTTAAATTATAATATTATTAATTTTAGAATAGCATCTATCTTTTAAATGAAAGCTCTACGGTATTTAAATAAATATTTTTTAAAATATAAATGGCGTTTATTGGTAGGTGTAATTATTACCATACTCTCTAAAATTCTTTCTTTACAAATCCCCAGAATTATTGGTAAATCTTTAAACTCTGTTGAGGCATTTATCAAAGGTGAAATTATTGACAAATCGATTGTAAAAGAAGACCTATTGTTTAATGTTATTCTAATTTTAGGAGTAGCAGTCTTGGCAGGTTTATTAACCTTTATTATGAGACAAATGATTATTGTAACCTCTCGTTTAATAGAATATGATTTAAAAAATGAAATTTATGAGCAGTATCAAAAATTATCAATTAATTTTTACAAAAAAAATAGAACCGGGGATTTAATGAATCGAATTAGTGAAGATGTATCTAAAGTGAGAATGTATTTTGGACCAGCTGTTATGTACTCCTTAAATATGATTGTTTTGTTTGCTGCTGGGTTTACCCAGATGTTAAAAATTGATACTACTTTGACGCTCTATACATTAATTCCTTTCCCGATATTATCTATTTCAATTTTTATCATTAGTAAGATCATCAATCAACGAAGTATAATTGTACAGGAATATTTATCAAAATTAACCACTTTTAATCAAGAATTTTTTTCTGGAATAAATGTAGTCAAGTCCTATGTTATAGAACCCATGGTTATTGCTGGTTTCGATGAAATCGCAGATCAAAGTAAAGAAAAAAATATACGCCTTTATAAAGTACAAGCTCTATTTTTCCCGCTAATGATTCTTTTAATTGGTATTAGCAATATAACCGTAATTTATATTGGGGGCAGACAATATATTAATGGTGAAATACCCATTGGGGTCATTGCAGAATTTATATTGTATGTAAATATGCTAACTTGGCCTGTTGCGATTGTTGGCTGGGTGACTTCAATGGTTCAACAAGCTGAAGCTTCCCAAAATAGAATTAATGAATTTTTAGAAGAAACTCCTAGCATACAAAATCAGACACTAACCCATTTTCATGTCCTAGGAAATATTTCATTTAAAAATGTAACTCTTGTCTATGAAGATACAAATATTAGAGCATTAAAAAATATAAATTTCTCTGTTAGACCTGGAGAAACTATTGGGTTTCTTGGTAAAACGGGTTCTGGAAAATCTTCTATTGTAAATTTAATTTCTAGATTATATGATCCAGATAGCGGTACTATTTTTATAGATAACACCCCCATTAAAGAAGTCAATTTGGACGATCTAAGAAAAAGTATTGGATGTGTCCCTCAGGATCCTTTTTTATTTTCAGATTCTATTTCTAATAATATAAAATTTGGAAAAAAAGAAGCGAGTGATCAAGAGATTATTGCAGCTGCCAAAAACGCTGTTGTTCATGACAATATTGAACAGTTTAAGGATGGTTATAAGACAGTTTTAGGAGAACGGGGGGTCACCTTATCGGGAGGACAAAAACAAAGGATTTCAATTGCTAGAGCAATTATAAAAGATCCAAAAATATTAATTTTTGATGATTGTCTCTCCGCTGTTGATACAGAGACAGAAGAGAGAATCCTAACAAATCTCGAGAAAGTATCAAAAAACAAGACAACTTTTATTATTAGCCACCGAGTATCTTCGGTAAAAAAAGCCAATAAAATTATTGTTCTCGAAAAGGGTGAAATAATTCAGCAAGGCACTCATAATCAACTTATAAATAAACAAGGGTACTACAAAGAATTATACAATCAACAACTTTTAGAAAAAGAAATCTAGTTTGATATTTTGCTAAGTAAAATATTTTGTTAGTTTTGTTACATAAATAAACTATATTTTTTAAAAATTATGAGCGAAAGAGTTGAGCAAGAAGAAATATTTTCACAAGTATTAAGAGCAGGAAGAAGAACTTATTTTTTTGATGTAAGATCTACCAAAGCAGAAGATTATTATTTAACTGTTACAGAAAGTAAAAAGTTTACACATGATGATGGATCTTTCCATTACCAAAAGCATAAAATATACTTATATAAGGAAGATTTTAGTGACTTCAAAGAAATGCTTGCGAAGGCTACCGACTTTATTTTGAATGAAAAAGGAACTGAAGTAATTAGTGAGCGCCATCAAAAAAACTATAAGAAAGAAGAGAATACTACTCAAGAAAAAACAACAGAAAGTTTTACAGATGTTGACTTTGATGATATTTAACATCTGAAATTCAAATTCAATTTATTAAAAGTCATCAACTATATTGATGGCTTTTTTTTATAGAACACTTTTAATTGTATTTGTTTTATGAACTGTTTCTTTCCATTCATTTTCAGGGTTACTTTCAGCAGTAATACCACCACCTATGTATATAATAGCTGAATCTTCATCAATCTCAACACATCTTAAATTCACAAATAATTCAGTTTCTAACCCTACATTGATCTCCCCTAAAAAGCCTGTATAATAGGATCTGTGATAATTTTCATTTGCTTTAATAAAAGATTTAGAAGATTCTTTTGGTAAACCGCATACAGCAGGAGTTGGATGCAACGTATTAATTAAATTTTTTAAATCAAAATCACCTATAACTCCTTTAATATCCGCTTTTAAATGAAGCAAACCTCCCGCCTTGATTGTATATGTATCTGAAACTGTAAACTCTTTTAAAATAATACCGTTTTGCTGATCCTTAATTTGCGAAATAATATAATCCAAAACGTATTGATGTTCTTTTTTTTCTTTTTCACCCCAAATTGGATTTAAATTATTTTTATAGGCCTGAGTACTTGCTAATGCCATTGTATGAAACTCTCCGTTTTTTAATGTTACTAATTTTTCTGGAGTAGCTCCCATCCATAAACCAATCTTTGGATGAAACCATATATAAACAAAAGCGTCTTGAGACTGATTCAGGAGTCTCTCAAAAACCTCTATTATATTAATTCCTCTGGTCTGGATAATTTCTTTTCTCGATAAAACCACCTTTGTAAACTTACTTTGTTGGATAGCATTGATTCCTAAACGAATCAATTCCAGATGGTTTTCTTTCTCTGAGACAAAATTTTCATCGTTATTTTTTGAAAAAACTGGAGCCCGAGATTCATAAGCTTCTTCTAAAATATCAGAAGTACTATTTAAAAATATAATCGCTGGATTTTCATTGTCAAACGGAGCAAAAACAAAGCCTTCTTCTTTAAAAGTCTCAGAATAACGAACCTTAGAATCCTTTTCAAAATAAGCTCTTAAGTTTGAAGCATATGGTTTTTTAAAACAAACAAAAGGATGTTTATTTTTGTAGGAAGTTAAAATTTTGTTGAAAATTATATTCAATTTAAATGTTTTAAAAGTTCTAATTTAATTTCTTTAAAATGCGACCAGATTAAGGCATGACCAGCATTGTCTATTGGTAGTAATTCAAATTGATTATCAGTATACACACTTTTTAAATACACTGAATTGGAATAAGGGACAATCCAATCTGATTTTCCATGTATACTAATAATCTTATTAGGATTCTTATGCCAATATCTTTCAAATTTTTCTAAATCTTGCTTGTGAGATAATTTTTCTTTTGAAGCTTGTTTCCAAACATATGGAACTAGCCAACGAGTTAATTTCGATTTATAAAAATTAAGCATCCAAGGCATGGGCTCTACTTTACTATATACAGCAGGAGCTATTAAAATTACTTTTTTATATTCTACAAATGATGCTAAAGCAATAGGGCCACCATAAGAATATCCTACAAGAATCGTATTTAAGGGATTTAGTCCGTTAACAACCTCTTCTAACATTTCTCTTTCAAAAGCAATTGACTCTTGAACATTATTTCTGTCTTTATAATTATATCCCACTCGATCATATACAATCATATTTGCTTTTTGAAGTAATGAATTATCAGTCATGTATTTAGTAAAATCTAATACTGATCCAATTGCTCCATGAACAAAAACAATGGTAGGGAATACTGAGTCTTTAAAAATCGTGACTTTTCTATAATCAAAACCCTTAAACTTTTCTCTTGTAATCTCTGGAATTACTCCAAAATTAGAAAATTTCTTCAAGATTATATCATCTGATTTGGGTGAAGTACTCCAATAAAAAAAGCTGTAAAAAATAATGAAAAGAACTAAAAAAACAGTACTAGATATCTTCAGAGCTCTTTTAAAAACCTTCATCCTATTTTTTATCTAGAATAATATTAGTCATTTTACATATAGAGATTAGCTGATTGTTTTCATCAACTACTCTAACTTCCCATAAATGAGTAGATCTCCCTTTATGTATATTTTTAGCTGTTGCAAAAACCTCACCATCTTTTTTACTTTTAATATGGTTAATTGTTAATTCAATACCATTAACGAAGTACTTTTTACGATCAATAAAAAAATGAGAAGCAGCACTACCTACAGATTCGGCCAATGCCGCAGTTGCTCCACCATGAAGTTGACCATATGGTTGGTGGACTCTTGAGTTCACTGGCATTTTTGCAATTAAAAAATCTTCTCCAACATCAATATACTCTATATCAAGAGTTTCCATTAATGTGTTGGTAGAACGATCATTGAATCTTTTTAAAATTTCACTTTTATTCATACTATCTCAATTGACACACAAAAATACACATAAAATATTGTAATTTTGTAATCCTAATAATCTAAGAAAATGCACAAAATTAGAGTTGTTTTAGACACAGAAGAAGATGTAATTAGAACTATTTTAGTTGATCATACTATAAATCTTGAAACTCTCCATTCAATAATAGCCTCATCTTTTGGTTTTAATGGTTTAGAAATGGCTTCTTTTTATAGAACAGATCATGAATGGAATCAAGGAGAAGAAATTCCTCTTTTTGATATGTCAGAGGTTGGTGAAAGCATGTCTATGCAACATTATTATATTAAGAATACACTACCTAATGCTGGAGAAAAACTAATTTATGTGTATGATTTTTTAAGTATGTGGACTTTCTATGTTGAAGCCATAGAAGTTTCTGAAGAGAGTATTCAATCACTTCCAAAAACAATTCTATCAGTTGGAGATATCCCTAAGGAAGCTCCTACAAAAGAATTTAAAGCTGAAAATTCTAACCCTAATCTAAGCGATGAATTCAATGACGAATTTGAAAGTTTAGACAATATAGATTTTGATAATTATTAGTTTATAATCGATAAAAAACCATTAATTCGTTACAGACGAATTATCATGGTGAAGAAATCTATGTAACATATCTTAGCGATATTCGTTATAGTATTAAAATATTAATGTAAACTCATTGGAAACAATTCTTTCACTCAAAAATCTTGACAAAAAATTTGGTCGAGTTCATGCAGTCAATAACCTATCATTTGATATTCAAAAAGGAACAGTGTATGGAATTCTAGGGCCTAACGGAAGTGGTAAGTCCACAACGTTAGGGATTATTTTAAACGTAGTCAATAAAACTTCAGGGACATTCAACTGGTTTAATGGAGAGTTATCTACGCATCAAGCCCTCAAAAAAGTTGGAGCTATTATAGAACGCCCAAACTTTTATCCATATATGACAGCTGTTCAAAATTTATCACTGATTTGTAAGATTAAAGGAATTTCTGATGAAAAGATCAATGAAAAATTAAAAATTGTAAACTTATTTGAAAGAAGAAACAGTAAGTTCAGAACATTTTCACTTGGAATGAAACAACGAATGGCAATTGCTTCTGCTTTGTTGAACGATCCTGAAATTTTAATTTTAGACGAGCCAACAAACGGGTTGGACCCACAGGGAATTCATGAAATAAGACTCATTATAAAAGAAATTGCAAAAAAAGGAACTACAATACTCCTTGCCTCACACCTTTTAGACGAAGTAGAAAAAATTTGTAGCCATGTGGTTGTTATTCGAAAAGGAATAAAATTATATAGTGGCAGAGTTGATGAAATGACTGCTTCTAAAGGTTTATTTGAATTACAAACAGATCACGAAGAATCTAAATTAATTCAGCTACTTGAAAAGCATCCAGCTTTTGGTATTATAAAAAAAGAAGGGAATCTAATCATCGCCCATCTCAGTCAAGATATGGAAGCTTCTGAAATCAATGCTTTTTTATTTAAAAACGGAATTACAGTCTCACATTTAGTGAAACGAAAACCAAGTCTAGAGCAGCAATTTTTAGATCTCACAAACCATCACTAATTTTTATCATAATTTAAAGTCATGCGAAGACTCCTCACCATAGAATTTCATAAATTAAAATACAGTAAAGCTAGTAAAATTCTCTCCATCATATACTTTGGATTATTAACCTCCATAGCACTTATTGCTGCAATCAAGTTTGATATTGGTTTCTTTAAGTTTCATCTAGCAGATATGGGAATCTTTAATTTTCCATATATCTGGCATTTTAACACCTACATCGCTTCTATATTTAAATTCTTTTTACTCCTTGTAATTGTCTCAATGATCGCAAACGAGTATAGTTATAAAACATTAAAACAAAATCTAATTGATGGATTGAGTAAAAAAGAATTTATTCTATCAAAATTTTATACTGTATTAGTATTTTCAGGTTTTTCAACGCTTTTTGTTTTTATAATCTCGTTAATACTCGGTCTTATTTATTCTGATTATAATGAAGTTAGTATTATCACTTCTGACCTACAATATCTTGTTGGATTTTTTATAAAATTAGTAGGATTTTTCTCCTGTGGTTTGTTCTTTGGAATCCTAGTAAAAAAATCTGCTTTTGCTGTTGGAGCAATGGTTGTCGGTTTAATTTTTGAAAGCATGTTTAAAGGCTTTTTATTCTTTATTTTTAGAAATAAAGAAAATCCTTTTGAAAGTGTTGATCAAATTATGCAATTTTTTCCTTTTGAATCAATGTCTAATCTCATCAAAGAACCCTTTTCAAGATTAGGGGCAGTTCGTTCTGTTGCTAATTCTGTTGGAGAACAATTCACAAAAAGTTATGAGGTAGAATTTTTAGATATTATGATTGTTTTATTTTGGGTCTTAGTTTTTATTTATGGCTCTTATACATTATTAAAAAAAAGAGATTTATAATACTTTTCCCCTATATTTGGCTTTATTTATATAAATACACATTATCAAATTTATGTTTAAAAGAATTCTTTTTTTTATTACCCTCTTTTTAATCACAATTTTAACTTCATTTGGACAGTTAAGTACCAAACACTATATTCCACCAGTAACGAGTGAAGGTTTAGATATTACAGAACAATTCATTTATATTTCCACTCCAAGAAATGCGAATATTTCTTTTACAGTTAAAACTATTGGAAACCCAGATAATGATTATACAGGTATCGTTTCAAATACCAATCCATTTATTTACAGAATTGTTGAAAACGGTGAAGACCCCGCAGATCCATCTGCTACTCTAGATACAGATGGAAATTCTCAATTGGCTATCCCAGAAAACTTATCAAATTCAATTTTAACAGATAGAGGATACATCATAGAAGCAAGTGATGTAGTTTATGTTTCTGTTCGATTTAGGTCTGCTTATCCAAACTTATTCCAAGCAGGAGCACTTGTTAGTAAAGGACTTTCTGCTTTGGGAACAGAATTTAGATCAGGAGGATTTGCTACAGAAAATAACAATACAATCAACGGGTATTTAACCTATCTCTCAGTAATGGCAACAGAAAACAATACCAATGTTTCTTTTGAAGATTTCCCAACTGGAATTAATATTATAAATCATACTGGTTCTGCACCAATAAATGTTGTTTTAAATGAAAATGAAAGCTATATGCTTGCTGTTTCTGTTAATTCAGGTGGAGTCCCCAACGATCTAATAGGAACATTAATAGAATCAGATAAACCTATCGTTGTTAATACTGGTTCTGCAACAGGAAGTTTTGCTTCTGGCTCTGGTGGAAGGGATTTTGGAATTGACCAAATAGTTGACTTTTCAAAAGTTGGGAGCGAGTATATTTTTGTTCGTGGTAACGGAGGTGGAGATGGCTCTAACACAACTTCAAGTGATGGTGATCAATGGGAGAATGTTTTAATCGTTGCTCATGAAGACAACACTCAAATTTTTGTAAATGATAATACTACAGCAGAAGCTACCATAAATGCCGGAGAATGGGTCGTTATTGAAGGTGATGGAATTAATAATAATAATAATGGCTATAATTTAAATGGAAATATGTTTGTACAGACGTCAAATCCTGTATTTGCATATCAAGGGATTGGTGGCCAACCCAATAGTGAACCAAATCAAGGAATGTTTTTTGTCCCACCTTTAAGTTGTGAAAACAGAGGTGATGTTGATAATATTGCAAACATTAATAATATCGGAGATGCTATTTTTTCTGGAGGAGTATCCATTGTAACGAATAAACTTGCAACGGTGACTATTAATGGACTCCCAATTTCTGATTTTTCTCCTCAAGGCCCTTTCAATGTTACAGGTAATTCAGATTATGTAACTTATAAGGTTACAGGATTAACAGGTAATATTTCTGTGGCGAGCGATAAGGAATTATATTGTGCCTACTTTAATCAAAATGGTGCAGCTGCATCTGGTAGTTTTTATTCTGGTTTTCCTTCACCACCAGAAATTAACTTTACTACCAATGTTTCTAGCTTAGGAAATTGTATTCCCAATGTTACCTTACAATCTGTAAATGCAGATTTATTTGATTCTATTGAATGGTTTTTTGACGATGGAACAGGATTTATTGGCACAGGGAATACTACAGAAACACTTTCTCCTAATTTACCTGGTAATTATAAATTAGTCGGAATCTTATTATGTTCTGGTTCTATTTTTGAATCTCAAGTAATCCCTGTGAGTTTATGTCCAGATGACTTAGATAATGATCTTATTATTGATAATGTTGATATTGATATAGATAATGACGGAATCTTAAATTGTGACGAATCTTTAGGAAATACAATTGTAGATTTCTCAGATACAAATACGCCTATTCTTAATTTTCAAGATAGCACTACAGACGATACCTACATTTCAGTAAATATAAATCAAAGTGGTACAACATCTATCTCCGGGGATGCCACAAGTAATTTTACAACAACTATTGATCCTGGTGCGAGTTCTGAATTGGAATATGTTCTAGATTTCAATGAATCTTCCAATATAGAACTAACACAAAATTCTACCTCAGGACATACCATCGTTACTGGAGAAACATTTACTATTACCATTGGTCCTAATACAAAAAATATTACATTACTAGATCCTGATAATATTCTATTAGTTGACACAAATTATGATGATGTTTTTGAGACCGGTATTGATAATTTCTCCGCTTCAGAAATTCGTTTCACCTTCAATCCAACACCTAATGGTCTAACACCCTTCAAGTTTGTTGCGAATAATATCGATCAAGTTGTTTTTAAACATCAGTTAAATAATTCAGTAGATACTTCAACGTTTGAAGGAAATTTAATTTTAACTTGTTTTGCGTTAGACAGTGATAATGACGGGATTGAAAATGCATTTGATGCAGATAGCGATAACGATGGAATTACAGACATAATTGAGGCTCAAGGCACATCAGTAACACTTTCTGGAACTGATGCGGATTTAAACGGGCTAGACGATGTTTTTACTGCCTCCGTTAACCCAATAGATTCTGATGGTGATGGAATTTTAGATTACTTAGATATTGATGCAGATAATGATGGAGTATATGATTTATTTGAAGCAGGACACACACAAACTGATACCGATTTAGATGGGCAAATAGACAATGCTATTACTACTGTTGGTGCTAATGGATTGGTAGATGCTCTAGAAACAATTCCTGATAATTTTATTTTAAATTATACCGTATCTAATCCTGATTCAGATACTTTTTTTAGTTACTTAGATAATGATAGTGATGGAGATTTTTGTCCGGATGTTATTGAAGCCGGATATGCTGACCCTGATAATGATGATCGCATAGGAACCTCTCCTGTCAGTGTAAATAACCAAGGGAAGGTAATTGGAATTCCTGATGGATATACCGCTCCCAATTCAGATTATTTTATAGAGGCTCCTATATTAATTAATACTCCTTTTGAAGATGTAAATTTTTGTGAAGGGTCTACCTCTACAATATCAATAGATTCTACTGCTGATACTTTTCAATGGGAAATAAGTACAGATGGAGGAACGAATTGGACAACCATTATAGATAACGGAACATTTAGTGGTGCAACAACTGCATCTTTAGAAATTACAAACTTACAATTATCCTTAAATAATAATTTACTTAGAGTATTTTTACAAAGGACAGGGAATAGTTGTGATGACACTTCTAATGCAATTCTTTTAACAGTAAACCCTCTTCCAGTAATCGTTACGGTCCCACAAGATCTTACTCGTTGCGATACTAGCAGAATTGGTTTCCTTGACTTTGATTTAATAACAGATCAAACACCTCAAATATTAAACAGTCTTGAGCCCAGTTTGGATATTACTAATTTTGAAGTATTGTATTACAATAATCAGCTTGATGCTATTGCCAACAATAGCAGTGCAGAATTACCAAATCCATATCGAGTAAATACAGGCTCTAATCCAACTGTATATGTTCGCGTGCACAATATCAATAATACAGCATGTTTTGCCATTACAGAATTTAAAATAAAAGTAACTGACATCCCTACACCTATTCAACCGACAGTATACAGATTATGTGATGACACTTCCTCTGGCTCAGATACAGATGGTGTCTCTAGTTTTATTTTAAACACTAAGGATGCTGAAATTTTAGGATCATTAGATTCTACTACTTTCATCATTTCTTATCATACTCAATTTACTGATGCACAAAACAGTAGTACATCAAACGCAATTGATAAAAATATAGAATATCCTGTTACGAACAGTCAAACAATTTTTGTTAGAGTAGAAAATATCAATAATACGGATTGTTATATTTCATCAGATGATGCCCCTGGAAGCACATTCACTTCATTTGAATTGATTGTAGACCCACTTCCAACAATTACCTCCACAGTAGAGCTTAAACAATGTGATGATGATACCGATGGTTTTTCTGATTTTAATCTTAATGAAGCCGCCTCAGATATCTCTACTAATTTCACCA
>JBELHH010000004.1:0-112816 GCA_042091515.1 Flavobacterium sp.
TTCTTTTGAGTTTAGTAAAACTTTTTTGCTCATGAGAAATATTTCAATTTAGCTTGGTTACTAAGGTTTTACAAAACTACTATAAAAAAAGGGATGCACAAAATTTAAACCTTCAAATTAGATCACTGTAGTTAAAGTTCAAAAAATAGGTGTTCTAATAGGTTTTACAGGAGTTTTAATTGTTAATTAAATTGTTGAAAACAAAACCTAGCTTTTTAAGATAAAATAGCAATGAGTAGTACATTTAAAATATAATTCAAATCATAAAGTCTATGTCATTGTCAAAGTTTGAATCAATGCTAAAAACAAATAGTATTTATTTTTTTGATTTAGTAGAATTTGAAGAAATTATTGTTCACTATCTGGATACTGGAAAACTCTCCCTTGCCAAAAAAGCAATAAAACTTGGTTTAGAACAACATCCTAGCTCTATAGATTTAAAATTATTGGAAGTAGAAATTTTAATTTTTGACAATCAATTAGATAAAGCATCACATAAATTAAGAAAAATTGAATCTTTGGCTCCTAATAATGAAGAGGTGTATATTCAAAAAGCTACGATACAGTCAAAAAAAGGCAATCATAAAGAGGCAATTAAAAATCTAACGATCGCTCAATTATACACTGATGATAAAGTAGATATTTGGTCTATGATGGGTATGGAATTTTTATACTTAGATAATTTTGAAAAAGCTCGATTGAGCTTTGAAAAATGTATAGAAGTAGATCAAAACGATTATGCATCATTATACAATATTGTGTATTGTTTTGATATGGAAAAAAATCACGAACTAGCGATTGTTTTTCTTAATACTTATTTGAATAAGACCCCTTATAGCGAGGTTGCCTGGCATCAACTCGGACGACAGTATTTCGTGCTTAAAAGATACAAAGAAGCTATTACTTGTTTTGATTATGCTGTTTTAATTGATGAATCCTTTATTGGTGGTTATCTTGAAAAGGCTAAAACCTATGAACAATTGTTTGAGTTTGAAAAAGCTATTAAAAATTACCTAATCACATTAGAATTAGATGATCCTACTGCTTTTGTATATTTAAGAATAGGGGAGTGTTATAATAAGTTAGATCAGATAGATGAGGCTATCCGTTTTTATAAAAAATCTGTTTATGAAGACCCATTATTAGATAAAGGTTGGGTGCTACTCACAAATGCCTATGATGAACAGAAAGATTATCAAAAAGCATTATATTATATTTCTAAAGCCTTAAAAATAGATGAATATAATCCTTTTTATTGGAGAAAATATTCAGAGATAAATATTAAATTAAGTGCTTACGAAGAGGCAATTAAAGGTTTTGAAAAATGTATAGAACTCAATGATTGTCATTTAGAGATTTACATCGCTCTATCAGATGTTCTTTTATTTATCGGCGATTATTACGATGCCATAAGAGTTTTAGTGACTGCACAAAAAGTTCACAAAAATTTTGCCGAAATAGAATACAGGCTTGCAGGCTTGTTTTTCATCCTTCACAAACAATCATATTCAATAGCTCATTTAATTAACGGAATGAAAATAGATTATGATTATCATTCTATTCTTCAAGAACTTTATCCTGCTGTTTATAAAAATTTTAAAATTCAAAATTTGATTATAAATTACAAAAAAGCATTAGAATAATCTTTTACCATACTCTTTTGTCAATTTTTTAAATAATGGCGATTATTTCTCTTTTTCACCTATATTCGTATTGATTTATATGTGAGATATGAAAAGATCTTTTAAAGAGTATTTTGTAATTTTTCTTAAAGGAATGTCCATGGGGGCAGCAGATGTTGTTCCAGGAGTTTCTGGAGGGACTATTGCTTTTATTTCGGGAATCTACGAAGAACTATTAAATTCGATTAGTAGTTTTAATCTTGGACTTCTTCAAGTTCTAAAAAAAGAAGGTCTGTCATCTGTTTGGAAAAAAGTAAATGGAAATTTTTTAGTATCACTTTTTATTGGAATAGGAACTAGTATTATCTCATTAGCCAAACTAATAACATGGTTATTGCAACACGAGCCAATACCTTTATGGGCCTTCTTTTTTGGACTTGTTTTGGCAAGTGTTTGGTATGTTTCAAAACAAATAGAAAAATGGAATTTCATTAATTTACTGTTATCTATTTCTGGGGTAATATTTGGATATTTAATCACGATAATTCCATCGGTTTCACCTCAAGAAACTAATTTGTTATTTTTATTTTTTGCAGGTGCAGTTGCTTCTTGTGCAATGATATTGCCAGGAATTTCGGGTTCATATATCTTATTATTGCTAGGAGCTTATTCAACTGTAATGACTGCTGTAACAGAAAAAAACACAACAATCATTGCAGTTGTTGGCGCTGGAGTAATCATCGGATTATTATTATTTTCTAAAGCCTTAAAATGGTTATTTGCTAATTATAATAATCAAATGTTAGCTATATTAATGGGTATTATGTTAGGATCGATAAATAAAATATGGCCATGGAAAGTTTCTATAACAACCTATGTCGATAAACATGGAGTTCTTAAGCCACTTCTAGAAAAAAGTATTCTTCCAAATTCATTTGATGGAGACCCACAATTATTAATGGCTGTAATAGTGTCTTTGATTGGTTTTGCATTAATATTATTGTTAGAAAGATTGTCATTAAATAAAAAATAATGTACAAAAAAAGATCTTCTTCAGAAAAGTTAAGCCTTTTTTTTAAGGGGCTTATCATGGGTGTTGCGAACAAAGTACCAGGGGTTTCCGGTGGAACAATTTCCTTTGTATTAGGTTTTTATGAGGAATTGATTTATTCTTTTCAAAAAATTAATCTGAATGCTTTTAAACTAATAACTAAAGGAAGATTTAGAAGTTTTTCACAGTATATAAATTTAGAATTTTTAATACTGATACTTTCTGGAAGTATCTTTAGTTACTTTAGCATCTCGTTACTCTTAGATTTTTTTTTACAAAACTATGAAGTCTATGTTTGGAGTTGGTTTTTCGGGATGATTATTGGCTCTATTTACTACCTAGCCAAAGATTTTGATGAGTGGAATATTAAAAATAGTTGTTTTTTAGTAATTGGGACTGCTATTGGAATTGGAATTAGTTTTCTTTCACCAGCCAGCGAAAATGATGACCTTTGGTTTGTCTTTATTTGTGGAATTATCGGTGTTTCTGGGATGGCGCTTCCAGGTTTGTCAGGGTCATTTATTTTAATTTTATTAGGAAACTATGTGCTACTTTTGGTAGATTCTGTGAATGTTTTATTTGGAGTTTTCAGGGATATACTAACATTAAATTTTAATTTTTTACAAGACCCAATTAAAATACATTACTTAAAAATTGTAAGTGTGTTTTCAGCTGGTTCTGCATTTGGACTGGTCTCAATATCTCATATTTTAGGATATGTATTAAAAAGATATCACCAAATTGTAACTGCCATAATTATTGGCTTTATAACTGGATCTCTAGGAATCATTTGGCCATGGAAAGAGAAAATTTTTAAACAAGAAAATGGTACTATTCTACTCGACCAAAAAGGCAATCAAGTCATAGAAAATTATCAAAGAATTATACCCAGTATATATGATTCTTCAACATGGGTAGCAGTTGGTTATATTGTGTTTGGAATTGCTCTAATACTAATGATTGAATACTATGGAAAATCAAAAAAAAGTAACTAAACTAATATTTGGTCTGGTTGGAAAGAATATATCATATTCTTTCTCGAAAGGCTATTTTTCAAATAAATTCAAGCAACTTAACCTTGTCAATCATCAATATGTAAATTTTGATCTTGTTAAGATTGAGGAGTTACAGCAAAAAGTTCAAAATCTTACCCCGTATCTTAAAGGGTTAAATGTTACGATTCCTTATAAACAAGAGGTGTTACAACAGTTAGATGATATAGATATTGTCGCAAAAGAAATTGGAGCTATCAATACAATTAAGATTACAAATAAAGGGCTTTTAATAGGTTTTAATACCGATGTAGTTGGCTTCAGGAATTCGATCACCCCTCTTTTAAAACCACACCATACTCAAGCACTAATTTTAGGAACTGGAGGTGCTTCTAGGGCAGTTTCTTTTGTTTTTGATCAACTGAGAATTGACTATCGTAATGTTTCAAGATCCCCTTCTGAAAATCATGAAATTTCATATTCTGACGTCACTAAAGAGTTGTTAGAAGATTATACTGTTATCGTAAATTGTTCTCCTGTTGGAACATTTCCAAATGTTACACAAAAGCCACTTATTCCTTATCAATACCTTACTGAAAATCATTTGCTATATGATTTAATTTACAATCCAGAAAAAACGGCCTTTTTAAAAGAAGGTGAGAAAAAAGGAAGTCAAATTAAAAATGGATTCGAAATGTTAGAACTTCAAGCAGAAGAATCTTGGAAAATTTGGAATCAATAGTTTTAATCATCTTAATTTTTTTGTGGTTTTATAAGACATTACTATATTTATAGTCTTTATTATAGGAACTTTAAACATTGTAGATATGTTAGAATCGAAAGAAGATAAAACTGAAGATATACCAAAAAAAAATTCTAAGGAAGAAACTTCTAATATTGATAATGATACTGAAGACACCTCGCTAGATCAAAAAGAAGTAGCTGTCCCCAAGATCACTCAAGAGCTTGGTGAGAATAAAAATGAAGAAATAGTTACTGAAATAACTACTTCTGAAAATGTTCAAGAGCTTAAAGGTGGAAAGAATGAAGCCGAAGAAGAGAAAGGAAAAGAGATTAAAAAAGAAGAATCTTCAAAACAAACCTTAACTGTAAATTATGATGCATTCTCTCTGGAAGAGTTAGTTGATGCGTTAGAGAAGTTATTGCTAACTCAAAAAGTAAATCAAATTAAATCTACTGTCGAAATAATTAAAACTACGTTTAACATAAATTTCGGAAAATTACTTGCAGAAAAAAAAGCGTCATTTTTAGCCGACGGAGGAAACTCAATAGATTTTCAATTCTCTAGTCCTGTAAAATCTAGATATAACAAATTGCTTTCTGATTATAAAAAAGAAAGAGATCTCTATTATTCTAATTTAGATAAACAGCTAAAAGAAAATTTAGAGAAAAGAAATCAAGTAATTGAAGACTTGAAATCTCTAATTGAAGAAGCAGACACTAAAACAATGTATAAATCTTTTAGAGATTTGCAGAATGTTTGGAGAACAATTGGACCGGTTCCTAAAACAAAATATAACGATACTTGGAAGATTTATCACCACCATGTTGAACGTTTTTATGATTTACTCCATTTAAGCAATGACTTTAGAGACCTAGATTTTAAAAATAATTTAGAAGAAAAATTAACATTAATTGAAAAGGCAGAGGTTTTAGCTGAAGAAAAAGATATTAACTACGCTTTTAAAGAATTGCAAAAATTACATAAAATTTGGAAAGAAGATATTGGTCCAGTTGCCAAAGAAATGAGAGAAGATATTTGGCAAAAATTTAGTGCAGCAACAAAAAAAATTCATGATAAGAGACATGACCATTTTAGAGATATGAAATCTCAGTATGGAAAAATCATAGAAGATAAGTTACAAATTATTGAAGAAATTCTTGCTTATGACAGTTCAAAGAATACTACTCATAAACATTGGCAAAAAAGTATTAAAGACATTGAAGCATTAAGGGAAAAATATTTTGATGCAGGGAAGTTACCTTATTCAAAAAGTGAGTCTGTTTGGCAGAAATTTAAAGAAGCGACAAAAAAGTTTAATCAAGAAAAAAATAAATTTTACAAGCAAGAGAAATCATCTCAACAAAGTAACCTTCAAGCAAAACTAGCTCTAATTAAGTTAGCTGAAGACTTAAAAAATAGTGAAGATTGGGAAAATACGACAAACACATTTAAGAAGATTCAATCAGATTGGAAAAAAATTGGTCATGTTCCAAGGAAATTTTCAGATGATATTTGGAAAAAATTCAAAGCTGCTTGTAATCATTATTTTGATCGCTATCACAATCAGAAAAATACCTTAAGTGACGAACAAATAGAAATCTTAGAAAAGAAATCAGCATTTTTAGAAAAAATCTCAATCCAAGACTATACAACAAAAGAATCGATAAGTGAATTAATGAGCCAATGGAATCTTTTGGGGGTATTGCCCAAAAGTTCCAAAAACATTGATGTTAAATTTAATAAGTTTATAGATAATATTTTATCGAATCTTACCCTCGATAAAGATGAGTTGATCCTTCTAAAATTTAAAAATATTGTAAACCATTACCTTGCCAATAACAACATAAGGAAATTAGAATCAGAACTTATTTTTATTAAAAAGAAAATTGATGAAAATGAGCGAGAAATTCAACAATTAGAAAATAATTTAAGTTTTTTCTCTAATGCCTCAGAAGATAATCCAATGGTTAAAAATGTTCGTAACAGTATCAAAAACTTTAAAGAAGGATTGATTATTTGGAAAAAGAAGTTACATTACTTAAAAACATTAGAATATTAATAATAGCCAAAAAAAAACTCTAACTTAAGTTAGAGTTTTTTTTATGAATGATTTTTATATTGTTTAAGAAAAAAGCTTGTCGATTTTTTCTTTCTCTTCTGCTGCTAATCCTGCATCTATTAAAATTCGACCACTATGCTCGTCAATTGTTATTTTTTTACGAGTGGCAATTTCTAATTGAATTTGAGGTGGAATAGTAAAGAAAGAACCACCTGAAGCTCCTCTTTCTATAGAGACAACGGCTAGGCCATTTTTCACTTTATTTCTAATTCTTGTGTACGCTTTTAAAAGATGGTCATCGATAGATGTAGAAAACTCCTCGGATTTTTTTAATAATAATTTTTCTTCTTTTTCAGTTTCTTTTAGAATGGCATCCAATTCAGATTTTTTGTGATCTAAATGTTGTTGTTGTTTTTCTAATTTTTCATTAGTGGATGCAATGATTTCATTTTTTTGTTCAATCTTAACTAAAAACTCTTTGATACGCTTTTCAGACAGTTGAATTTCTAACTCTTGATATTCAGTTTCCTTTGCCAAAGAATCAAATTCTCTGTTATTTCTAACCTTCTTTTGTTGTTCCTCGTACTTGCTGATCAATGTTTTAGACTCCTCTATTGAAATCTTCTTGTTATTAATATCTGTTTCTAAATTTGAAACATCTTCAGTTAGATTAGAAATTCTAGTATTTAAGCCTGTTACTTCGTCTTGTAAATCTTCCACTTCTAAAGGTAACTCCCCTCTAACATTTCTAATTTCATCAATCCTTGAGTCGATTAATTGTAAGTCGTAAAGTGCTCTTAACTTTTCTTCAACAGTAACTTCTTTCTTCTTTGCCATGTTTATTTATAATAAATAGGATTTGTACTTTTTTCTGATAAAACGACTGCAAAACTAGTGAATTTTTTTGTAAGATACTCAACCAAAAGGTTTTTTGTAAACTGTTCACTTTCATAATGTCCTACATCTATTAGGATGATTTTTTCTTCTGCTTTAAAAAAATCATGATACTTGAAATCTGCGCTAACGTAAGCATCTGCTTTTTTATTTATAGCATTTTGGATTGCAAAACTACCTGACCCTCCCAATACAGCTACTTTTTTTATAGATTTTCCAAGTTTTTTTGAATGACGAACGCATGCTGCTTTAAAGGTTTTTTTTGTAAAGGATAGAAAATTTTCTTCATCCATTGGTTCTATTAACTCTCCAATCATCCCCATTCCAATTGATTCCTCTTCTTTCGGAATTAAAATTTGAAGATTTTTTAGACCGAGAACATCACACATTTTTGCGCTAACTCCAACGTTGCTATTGTCTAGGGCAGTGTGTGTGGCATAAATAGCAATATCATTTCGTATTGCCTTTACAATAACTCTTTCTACATAAGAATTTCCGTTTATTTTTTTGAGACCATTAAATATAATTGGATGAAAACTGATGATTAGATTACAATTTTTAGAAATAGCCTCCTCAACAGTTTCTTCCAGGGTGTCTAAAGTAACAAGAACTCCTTTTATTATAGCGTTATAATCTCCAACTAATAGTCCAACATTATCGAAATCTTCTGCCTGTTTCATTGGCGCAATTTCTTCTAAATAATTTGTAATGTCTCTAATCTTCATAAATTATAATTTAAAACCAAAGTTACTATTTTTAATGTATTTTCGTATTTTATGAGAACGATTCGATTTTTATTATTTCCATTGACTGTTTTTTACTATCTAATTACCACGTTTCGTAATTATTTATTCGATGTAGGTCTCCTAAAATCCACCTTCTTTGAGACTCCTGTTATTGTTGTTGGAAATTTGAGTATGGGAGGGACCGGAAAAAGCCCTCAAATAGAATATCTTATTAGAATTTTACAGAACAAAAAAAAAGTAGCAGTACTAAGTAGAGGTTACAAAAGAAAATCAACAGGTTATTTAGTTCTCAACAATACTCACTCTGCTTTAGATGTTGGAGATGAACCGTTACAGTTTTTTAAAAAATTCCCATCTATTATAGTTGCTGTTGATTCCAACAGAGTTCGAGGGATTCAACAATTACGAAAGACTCTAAAACCAGGTATTATCTTGTTAGATGATGCATTTCAGCACCGAAGTGTCAATGCAGGGTTATCGATCTTACTCACAAGTTATAATGATTTTTATTATAACGATTTTGTCTTACCTACCGGTAATCTTCGAGAACACCAAATAGGGGCTAGAAGAGCAAACATAATTATAGTTTCTAAATGTCCCAACGATCTTTCTGAACAAGAACAATTGAAAATAAGAGACAAGCTTAAAGTAACCAAAAAGCAAGTAGTATTTTTTTCAAAAATATCATACAATTCAAAAACGTTGGGAGCTTTAAATGTAGAATTAGAAGAATTAAACGAGTATGAAATTATTCTTGTTACAGGAATTGCAAAACCAATGCCGTTGCTGGAGTTCCTAGAAAAAAAGAAGTGTAAAGTACATCATTTGAAATTTTCAGATCACCATCATTTTTCAAATCAAGAAATAAAAAGAATTCAATCCGAATTTGATCAGCTTACGTCAACTAAAAAATTATTATTAACAACAGAAAAAGATTATAGACGTTTATCCAGTCAAATTTCTGGATTGACCTATCTCGAAATCAAAACTGAGTTTTTAAAAAATCAACAGAAGTTTGATTGTATCATTCAGTCCTTTTGTGAAATAGAAGTTGATGATTTTGTCAATCGCAAGAAGTAAGAAGCTGTTTTATTTATGATTTTTTGGAAATTCTATCAAACAGGTTTTTCCCTTTTTAATATTTTTCCAATGCTTTTCGTTAAACTCAATCCCAATCACTCCACAAGTACTTACATGTGATATTGCCTTACTGCCAAATTTGTTAACAAAGGTATTAATACCGTGATCATGGCTAAAAATAATGGCAGAATCAAAGCTGTCATCAAGAGCTTTAACTGTCTTTACCAAATAACCATCACTAAAACTATAGAGTTCTTTTTTTATTTTCAAATTTGAAAAAGGGTAGTTGAAATTTTGACAAAAAATAACGCTCGTATGTAAAGCTCTATTTGCAACGCTCGAGATAAATACATCGGGTTTATTAATCTTTTTAGCCAAAAATTTAGACATCAGATGTGAGTCTTTAATACCTCTTTTTTTTAAAGGCCTATCAATATCTTTGATGCCTTGATATTTCCAAGAGGATTTTGCATGCCTAACTATATAGAGTGTTTTCACACAGAAACAATTTAAGAATTGTAAATATAAAAATTAAGGAGCTAATCGTTCAATTTTCCACGAAAAATCTTCTAATAAGGTGTAAAGAATTCTATCATGCATTCTGTTGGGTCTGCCTTGCCAAAATTCCATTGAGATGGGTTTTATTAAGAAACCTCCCCAATGAGGTGGACGAGGAATGTCTTTCCCATGAAATTTTTGCTGATAATCTTTTAAACTCTGATCTAATTCTTCTCGAGAACTAACAGTATTGCTTTGTTTAGATGCCCAAGCACCGAGTTTACTTCCATCTGGTCTGGAACTAAAATAGGTATCAGACAATTCCTCAGAAAGCTTTTCTGTAGCTCCTTTAATAATGATCTGTTGTTCTAAAGCAGGCCAAAAAAAAGACATACATGTATGATTGTTTACAAGAATTGCTTTCCCTTTTTCAGAATCATAGTTGGTGTAAAAAATAAAACCTTGTGACGTATATTTTTTTAATAAAACAATTCTATTTTTAGGGAAGCCATCTTGCCCAATAGTACTAAGTGTAAATGCATTTGTTTCTTCAATACTTTTAGTAGAGTCAGCATATAAAAACCATTGTTGGAACAATTCCATCGGGTTTTTAGAGCAGTTAATTTCTAGTAATTGTTGTTTGTCATATGATTTACGATAATTACTTAAATCTTTTGGCATAATGAGAAGTTAGAAATACAAAAGTACGAAGGAACGAGGAACTTAAAAAATAATTATAATGATATAAAACAATCTAACTTAAGTTATTTCTATAACTAACACAATAAGGATAAACATTAGAATAAAAATAAATCTAATAATGTTAGATTTAAAAAATACAAGAATCAACCCAATAATTATACATGTAATAAATATTGAGGGATGGTTAATGTATAAAGATTTTAAAGAAAATATTTCTTTAGAAATAATCTTTATTTACCTAAGTTTAGTGTTTTTTTTAACAAAAACAAACAAAAAGATAAACATATAGAATCCATTCAATACCAATACAAAAAATTCAAAATCAAATTCAAAATATTTTATAGTTATATAATTGGTAATAAAGGTAAGGATGGGAGCTACTACACAAATAAAAGGAACAGCTTTATCTTTTATTTGTATTGTTGTAAACAGCCCAAAAGCATAAAGACCTAAAAGAGGACCATAGGTATATCCTGCAAACGTAAATATTTTTGAAATAACACTTTCATCAGCAATAAAGTATTTAAAAATGAGAATCACAGCAATTAAAACAAGTGAAAAAAGAATATGAATTTTTTTTCTAATTTTTTCTTGCTCCTTCGTATCTTTTTTTTTGTTTATTTCCAAAATATCAATACTAAAAGATGTTGTTAAAGACGTAAGGGCAGAGTCTGCACTTGAATACGCAGCTGCAATTAAACCCAGTAAAAAAAACATAGCAGTTGCTAATCCAAGAGTTCCTTTGGTGGCTATGATTGGAAATAGTTCGTCTTTATGGGCATCGATACCATTTTGTTGCGCATAGTCTGTAAGTAAAATTCCAAGTGCTAAAAAGAAAAAATTAACAACAACGAGTACAATAGTAAACCAAAACATGTTTTTTTGAGCCTCTTTTAGATTCCTACAAGTCAAATTTTTCTGCATCATATCTTGGTCTAAACCAGTCATAACAATCGCTATAAAGGTTCCTGAAAAAAATCGTTTCCAAAAGTAACTTCCTGTTTTATAATCCTCAAAAAAAAATGTTTTTGAAAGTTCGCTATCTGCAACATAACTAAAGATATTAGAAATATTCATTTCGCTAGAAATATTATAAATGCAAACTCCAACAGCGAGTAACATAAATAATGTTTGGAGTGTATCTGTCCATACGATTGTTTTGATCCCTCCTTTAAACGTATAGAGCCAAATGAGTAGAATAGTGATGGTAACGGTTAACCAAAACGGAACACCAAACTCATCAAAGAGTAAAAGTTGCAATACATTGGCCACTAAAAATAAACGAAAAGCTGCTCCAATAGTTCTTGATAATAAAAAGAATGAAGCTCCTGTCTTATAGGAATATCTCCCAAATCTATCTTCTAAATAGGTGTAAATAGAAGTTAAGTTTAATCGATAATACAAGGGTAATAAAATAAGTCCTATCACCGCATATCCAACGGTATAACCTAAAACCATTTGCATATAGCTCATCGATTCATTTTCTACCCAGCCTGGAACAGAAATAAAAGTTACTCCAGACAGCGATGCACCAATCATTCCAAAAGCAACTAAATACCAAGGAGAAGAATTATTAGCTTTAAAGAACGTATTGTTGTTGGCTTTTTTTCCAGTGATGTACGATATTAATATCAATACACTAAAATAACCAATGATTAAAAATAAGATATATAGAGGTTTCATTTAAGAAATGATATTTTTTTGTCATACGAATATAAAGTTAATTTACCTATAAAGGAATTCTTCAGATATTAGTTTTTTTATCCTTTATTAACTTAATAAAAATATTGTATTAATGAAACGAATAAAATATTGTTATATAAAAAATAGGTGAAGTGATACAATAGAATATGAAAAACCGTAATTTTGCATCCATGGATTTTTCATCAAAGCTTCTTGAAAACGCAGTAAACGAAGTGTCACGCTTGCCAGGAATAGGTAAACGGACAGCTCTGCGATTGGTTTTACATTTATTAAAGCAGCCCAAAGAAAATACAAGCTATTTAGTAGAGGCATTACAATTGTTAAGAACTGAAGTAAAATCTTGTGAAAAATGTCATAATATTTCAGATACTATTTTATGTGATATTTGCAATAATTCAAAAAGAGATCCATCTATTGTTTGCGTAGTAGAGGATATTCGTGATGTTATGGCAATAGAAAACACTTCTCAATATAGAGGTTTATATCATGTTTTAGGGGGTAAGATTTCACCTATAGAAGGAATTGGTCCTCAGAATTTAGAGATTGAAAGTTTAATACAGAAAGTTAAAAAAGGAGAAGTTAAAGAATTAATTTTTGCATTGAGCTCAACAATGGAAGGCGATACAACCAATTTTTATATTTTCAAACAAATTGAAGAATATAATTTGGTTACTTCGACAATTGCACGTGGTATTTCTGTGGGTGATGAATTAGAATATGCTGATGAAGTTACTCTTGGAAGAAGTATCTTAAATAGAATTCCATTTGAGCAATCATTAAAAAACTAATTTTCAGAATCTTCTTCTACAACGCTATCTTCAATAGAATCCCAGCCCTTTTTTTCTTTAATTTTCTTGTACAGTTTTATAAATATCATTAGTAAAACACCCATTAGAATAATTCCTGTCACACCCCATATCCAAGAAATTGCACTTTTTAAAACCACTAAAAATACAATCGCAAACAATAGAAGAGTAGCAATTTCGTTCCAAATCCTTAGTTTAAAAGATGAATATTTTATGCTCCCTTTTTGTTGTTGATTATAGATTTTTTGACACCCAGCATGATAAAAGTACAATGCAAATACAAAGGATAGCTTTACATGCATCCACGGCATTATTAAATATGAAGGTTCTGCATACAACATCCAAAAGGCAAAGAAACTCGCTAAAATTGCAGAGGGCCAAGTGATAATATACCACAGCCGTTTACTCATTAATCTATACTGGGTCTGTAAAATTTTCTTAGCGGGTTCTTCTTTTTTTTCTGCCTCAGCAGTATAGATGAATAATCGAACAATATAAAATAATCCAGCAAACCAAGTGATTACAAAAATTATGTGGAGTGCTTTTATGTATGATATATCCATAGTTTTTCATTAAGAATTTATACTGTTTGGACCTGCTGTTATTTTATTCCTCAATTTTTTCCCAGTTTTTAATCCAATCAACCATTACGTCAACCCAGTCATCATTATCATTCATACATGGGATGTGAATGTAATCTGTACCACCAGCTTCCAAAAAATCTTCTTTTCCTTCCATGGCAATTTCTTCTAAAGTTTCCAAGCAATCAGAAACAAAAGCTGGAGTAATCACAGCCACTTTGTTTTTTCCCATTTCTGGGAACTTTTCTAATTCGAAATCTGTATAAGGTTTTAGCCAAGGATCTTTTAGTAAACGAGACTGAAATGAATTACTATAAGTTCCTTCTTTTAAGTCTAAATTTTTTACTATTCCTTTGGTAGTCTCAAAGCATTGATGTCTATAACAAGTGTAATGTGCTACAGAATTACGTTCACAACAACTACCATCTAGTTTGCAATGGTTATTCGTTGGATCAGATTTTCTTATATGCCTTTCAGGAATTCCATGATAAGAGAACAAAACATGATCGTATTCAAATTGATCTAAGTGATTTTTAATATTATCACTCATAGCTTTAAGATAGTCTGGTTTATTGTAAAAAGGAGGAAGAATATCCATGGTTACTTTTGGATAGTGTTCTGCAACAATTTGTTCTGCTTTAACAGTAACAGTTTCGTAGGAAGACATTGCATAATGAGGGTATAATGGAACTAGTAGTATTTCATCAACTCCTTGGTCTGTTAATTCTTTAAAACCTTTCTCCATTGTCATAGAGCCATACCTCATTGCTAATGAGACAGGGATTTCAACTTTTTTGGTGACTTTTTCTGAAAAACGTTCAGAAATTACAACCAATGGAGACCCCTCTTCCCACCAGATTTTTTTGTAGGCAGTCCCAGATTTTTTTGGGCGAATCTGTAAAATAATTCCTTTGATTAATAATAGTCTTTTCCAATAAGCAATATCAATAACCCGTTCATCCATTAAAAATTCACCTAGGTAACGTCTAACGTCTTTAGTGTTTGTACTATCTGGTGATCCTAAATTAATTAATAAAACTCCTTTCATTTGTTAAAACTAGTTTTTAAGTATATTATAATTATGTTTATTTCTTATTTGATTTGTGGTTTCATATAAAACAATACTTAAACTATGAATTACATTCATAGAAGAATTTCTTCCATACATTGGGATGGCTAAGGTATAGTCTGTGTGATCTATATTCATAATTCCATTTCTTTCGCTTCCCAAAAGTAATACGATTTTTTGATGATTTGTGAAATCAAAATTTTGAATTTCAATACTTTCATCAGTAATTTCTATACCAATAATTGTGTTGCCCTCTTTTTTAAGCTTGGTGATTAGATGATTAAAATCCTTGTAGGTATTGTGTTTAATTTGATTAATCGTATTTCTAGCGGTTCTTTTTACATGATTATTATTGGTAGAAGGTGAACTTTCATGAAGGTATATGACAGAAACACCAAAACTCTCAGCAACTCGAAAACACATTCCTATATTTTCGGGAGTTCTAATAGCGTCACAAACAATAGTAATTGGAAATTGTTGTTGTTTATTTTGAATGTCGGAGTGTGTTAATTGTTTCAAAAGTTAGTTTTTCAGAGACATTACATATTTTTTTGGAGTTGTTCCAAACTTCTTTTTAAAAGCTGCAATAAAATGACTTGCGGTGCTATACCCAACTGTCACACCAACCTCATTAACATTGTGTTTGTTACTTTCTAGTAAGCGACGAGCATATTCCATTTTATAATCTAATAAAAAACTAAAAACAGTATCGCCATAAATTTGTTTAAATCCTTCTTTTAATTTTTTAATATTTAATCCGATTTCATTTGCTAACTCCTTTAAACTAGGGGGATCTGCAAGATTAGCAATGATAATATCTTTTGCTTTTCTAATTTTAAGAACGTTTTGTTCGTCCATTAGGAATGGACAATATTCCGCCATATTAGATTCGTCTTTTTGAAAATGTAAGCTTAACAATTCATAAATTTTACCTTTTATATAGAGCTCTCTAATAGAACTGTTAACACTAGAATTTATAATCTGTTGTAACACAATTAAAGTAATTGGCTTAATTTCCAGTTCATCATAATATTTTTTATTACTATTTTCTTCACTTAAAAAAGGGATATAGCTTGCTTCTTTAGAAAAAAGAGAATGAAACTTTTCAATAGAAATTAATAATGATATTAATACTGTTTTTGGATATATTTCTAAATTAATAGGCAGATTTCTTTGCGGATTGTATAAGATTATTGAACGTTTATCTAACACGTCAAATGAGTAGTTTCCATCATTAAATAAAAATTTTGAATTTCCTTTAACACAAAAATGAATCTGAATAAAGGTATTGTCTATGTTTCTCTCAAAACGCAGCGTTTCAGAACTATCATTCTGAAATTCTAGAATATGAAAACCGTTTTCTAAGTTGACTTCATCAAAAGAACTTCCAGCGATATTTTTTAACATGACAAAAAAATTATTTAAAACGTTTACTATTTAGAATCATTCTATGTAATACTTCATTACTCTATTGATTTCACTGCAAAAATACAACATTTAAGAGTTTTTTTAAGTAAAAACGAATCAAAAATCAAAGAACGATATAAAAAGTACTTTCATCGACATTTTTATCTAAAAGAACTTTTTACTTTTGTTTTTTATTTTTAATAATTGAATGCGTTTAGATAATCAACAAAACAATTTGTACTGTATTGGGGTAAGTTATAAAAAAGCCGATGCACATACTCGTGGGCGATATAGTTTGTCTAAAGAAAACCAAAAAAACCTATTAAAAGAAGCTAATACTTTGGGCTTTGAAGGTGTTTTTGTTCTTTCTACATGTAATAGGACAGAAATTACTGGGTTTTCAGCGCATCCCTATCAATTAATAGAAATCCTCTGTAAATACTCTGAAGGAACTGTAGAGGAGTTTGCAAGAATTTCTAATGTTTACAAAGGCAAAGATGCGGTAAATCATTTATTTAGAATTGGTACAGGTCTCGAGAGTCAAATATTAGGAGATTATGAAATTGTGGGTCAGTTAAAATTAGCATTTAAGTTAGCTAAACGATATAAGACAATCAATTCAGTATTAGAGCGATTAATCAACCTTGTACTACAAGCCAGTAAAAAGGTAAAAAACACAACCCAATTAAGTTCAGGAACAACTTCTGTTTCTTATGCAGCTGTTCAGTATATTATTCAAAATATTCAGGATTTTAACACGAAAAATATTATCGTGTTTGGTCTAGGGAAGATGGGGAAACATACTTGCAAGAATCTTGCACAATACACAAAAAATGATTCCGTTTGTCTTATTAACAGAACAGAAGAGAAAGCAAAATCTTTTGTAGAAACATATCCTTCGATTAGAAATTCTAAAATCGAAAACTTAACCGATGAAATTTCACATGCAGATATTTTAATTGTTTCTACGGGTTCAAATAGACCTACTATTACCAAAGAGCATTTAATTCACCATAAAGAATTATTAATTTTAGATTTATCGATGCCAGAAAATGTGGAGAAATCAGTAGTTGATTACGAAAATGTTACGCTGGTTAATATAGATGAGCTTTCAAAAATTACATTGGAAACATTATCCATTAGACAAAAAGAAGTTCCGAAGGCAGAACAAATCATAGAAGTTCTTGAAGATGATTTTATTCAATGGTTGCATCACAGAAAACTAGTACCTGCGATAAATGCATTAAAAGAATCTTTAGAAGCGATTCAAAAAGATGAAATTAATTTTCATAAAAAGAAAATTAAGGATTTCGATGAAGAACAAGCAGAATTACTTACCAATAGATTTATACAAAAAATTACAACCAGGTTTGTAAAACATTTAAAAGAAGGGGAGACCTCTGTGAATGATAGCATTCATGTAATGTCTAAAGTTTTTGGAAAATCCTAAGAATACTCTATGCAGAAGGTTATTAGAATAGGGACTCGCAATAGTGAATTAGCATTATGGCAGGCCAATAGAGTTCAACGTATGTTGAATGAGCTAGAATATAAAACAGATATTATTCCTATACAGTCTACTGGTGATGTTGTGTTGAATAAACCAATATATGAAATAGGGGTTACTGGAGTATTTACTCGAAATTTAGACATTGCATTGTTAAATAATGAAATAGATATTGCAGTTCATTCAATGAAAGATGTTCCTACTATATTGCCTGAAGGAATTATGCAAGCGGCAGTCTTAAAAAGAGCCAACTATAGTGATATTCTTGTTTTGAAAGATAATGAAGAATTTTTTGCTCAAAAAGAAGCAACAATTGCTACAGGAAGTTTACGTAGAAAGGCAATGTGGTTAAATCGTTATCCTACTCATACCGTGGTAGATTTAAGAGGAAATGTTAATACCCGTCTACAAAAATTAGATGAAAGCAATTGGAATGGTGCTGTTTTTGCAGCAGCTGGGTTAGAACGCATAGGGAAAAGGCCAAAAGGAGCTGTGAACCTATCTTGGATGATTCCAGCGCCAGCTCAAGGAGCCATTATGATTGCTTCTTTATCTGAAGACGATTTTATAATGGATGCCTGCGAACAATTAAATCATTATGAAACCCAAGTTTGTGTTAAGATAGAACGAGAATTTCTACATCGATTAGAAGGAGGATGTTCTGCCCCTATAGGAGCAGTTGCCTATGTAGATGAAAAAACAGAAGAAATAAATTTTAAAGGAATTCTGTTAAGTAAAGACGGAACAAAGAAAATTCAAGTTGCTAAAAATGCACCTTTAAACCGTCATCGGTATTTAGCTCAAGATTGTGCAGACTATATAATTAACCACGGTGGTAAGCAATTGATTATCGATGATATAGAAGTCAAAGAAGAAACAAAAATTAATATATATTCTACAAAATCACTTTCAGAAAACCAGACAAAATTATTTCAAAATAAGATTACTTCAAAAAGTTCAGATTTTATTAAAATAAGATCCAATAGAATTGCACCAAAAGTAGTTAGAAATGAGATTGAAAATGTAATTATTACAAGTAAAAACGGAGTAGAAGCTTTGTTAGATAATTTTACTAAAGATGAACTATATTTTAAAAATATCTATTGTGTAGGGAGAAGAACTAAGAAATTAATTAATCAAAAGATTGGTCCAGTTGTAAAATCAGAAAAAAACTCCGAAATGTTAGCAGCCTATCTTTCTAAAGAAATTTCAGGAAAAGAAGTAACGTATTTTTGTAGTGATCTTCGCTTAGACACAATTTTCAATGTCTTAACGGACAATAAAATTACTGTTAATGAAATTGAGGCTTATAAAACCATGTATAGCCCCTCAAAGATTATCGAAAAAGTTAGTGGTGTCTTATTTTTTAGTCCCTCTACAGTTCAAAGTTATCTTCAAAAAAATAATCCAGAACCCATTGCTTTTTGCATTGGAGAATCTACGGCTAAAGAAGCAAGAAAATATTTTGATCAGGTAAAGGTAGCAAAACTCCCAACGGTAGAAAGTGTTATAGAATTGGTAAACCTTTATTATGTATAATAGAACTAGAAGACTCAGAAAATCAGAAGGAATTAGAAGGTTAGTACAAGAGACAAAACTATCTGTAAACGATTTTATTTATCCTTTATTTATTGAAGAAGGAGAAAATATAGTATCAGAAATTCCTTCAATGCCAGGCATTAAAAGATATTCGTTAGATACTATTTCTAAAGAATTAAATGAGGTGGTAGAATTAAAGATTCCTGCAGTGCTATTATTTGGAATCCCATCTGAAAAAGATGATGAAGGAACACAAACCTGGGACGATCATGGAATTATTCAACAAGCGATACGGTTTATAAAAAAGAACTATCCACAATTATATGTAATTACTGATGTTTGTTTTTGTGAATATACTTCTCATGGTCATTGTGGGGTCATTCATAATAATTCTGTAGAAAATGATGCAACATTGGTAAACCTCTCAAAGCAAGTAATTTCTCATGCAAAAGCAGGAGCAGATATGGTTGCCCCTTCAGGAATGATGGATGGAACCATGATTACCATAAGAAAAACACTAGATACCGCAGGATTTGTAGAGCTCCCTATTATGGCTTATTCTGTAAAATATGCCTCTGCTTTTTATGGGCCGTTTAGAGATGCAGCAGATTCGGCACCAACTTTTGGTGACAGAAGAACCTATCAAATGGACCCTGCTAATAGGGATGAAGGAATGCGTGAAGCTATCTATGATGATCAGGAAGGTGCTGATATTTTAATGGTAAAACCAGCATTGTCTTATCTGGATATTATTAGAGACCTTAAAAACAATTTCGATAAACCCATTGCTTGTTATAATGTAAGTGGAGAATATGCGATGATTAAGGCGGCAGCTGAAAAAGGTTGGATTGATGGGGAACGAGTAATGATGGAAAGCTTGTTGTCTATGAAAAGAGCCGGTGCAGATATTATTATTAGCTATTTTGCAAAAGAAGCAGCAAGAATCTTAATGAGATAATTTGATTTGAGGTTATGAGATCTTTTCAAAATAATATAAAAATAGTGTAGGGTATGAACAATCCCTTCTAAAATCAATAAGTAAAGAAGTATGAACTTTAAGAAATCTCAAAAACTATACGAAAAAGGATTAGTAAACTTAGTAGGAGCGGTAAACTCTCCTGTAAGAGCATTCGCTTCTGTTGGAGGGAATCCATTATTTATTCGAAGAGGAAGAGGCTCTCAAATTATAGATGTTGACGGAAATAAGTACGTGGACTTGGTATTGTCTTATGGTCCGATGATTTTAGGTCATCGTCACAAAAAAGTTCAAAAAGCAATCAGCAAAGCACTAAAAAACGGCTATTCTTTTGGAGCATCAACAGAAAATGAAATCACCTTAGCCAAAATTGTCTGTGACGCATTTCCTGGAATGGATAAGGTTCGTTTTGTAAATTCAGGAACAGAAGCCGTTTTGAGTGGTATTCGTCTTGCAAGAGCTTATACGGGGAAAGATAAAATCATTAAATTTTCTGGATGTTACCATGGTCATCAAGATGCCTTATTAGTTGCAGCAGGTTCTGGATTAGCAACATTAAGCTTACCAGGAAGTAAAGGTGTTCCTGAAGGAGCTGTTAAAAATACTTTAATCGCTACTTATAATGATTTAGAGAGTGTTAAGAAGCATTTCAGAGATCACAATGATGATATTGCAGGGGTAATTATAGAACCTGTTGGAGGAAATATGGGTGTTGTGATTCCACAAAATGGATTTTTAAAAGAACTAAAAGAATACTTACAGTCTAAAGGGGCTCTTTTAATAGCCGATGAGGTAATGACCGGGTTTCGATCTAAATTTGGAGGTGCTCAAGAAATTTTAGGAGCTGAAGCAGATATAACCTGTTTAGGAAAAGTTATAGGAGGTGGTTTTCCTGTTGGTGCCTATGGCGCTAGAAATGAAATTATGGAAAATGTTGCACCACTCGGTGGGATGTATCAAGCAGGAACTTTAAGTGGAAACCCCATAGCAATGGCAGGTGGGATTTCTACATTAAGAGAATTAAAAAGACAAAATCCATACGCAACATTTGAAAAAGTAGCTAAGGAAATAGAAACCATTCTGATGAGTGCTGCCGAGAAATACAAAGTAGATTTAACAGTAAATCGATTTGGATCTATGATGAACCCATTTTTCACCAAAGTAAAAGTTACAAATTTTGAAGAAGCTAAAACATCTGACACAAAAAAATTTGCAATCTTCTTTTGGGAAATGATAAGAAATGGAGTCTTTTTACCCCCTTCACAATTTGAAGCATGGTTTTTATCATCTGCTATTACAAAAGAAGACATCCGTATCATTGAAAAAGCAGTAGATAAATCATTTCAAAAAATTCAAAACGAACAATGAAACTCCTGTTAAGTGTTATTTTATGTTTTGCAATGGGGTGTAAATCGGTACAAACTAAAAACTCCACTTCTCATGGTGAAGAACTACCTTTTCAAACGATTTCTTCAGGATCTTTATTTGGTAATGGGGCAGAAGGAATTACTAAAAGCAATAGTATTATTACCGAGGCTACACAGTGGGATTCTCTGGTAAAGAAGCTAACAGTAGAAAATAATAGTTTGTTAGACCTTAAAAAGATCCCGATCGATTTTTCAGAAGAAATGCTTATTTGTTCTTTTGATGCTCTTAGAGTCACGGGAGGTTTTGCCATAAAGATCGAGAGACTTTCTATAGAAAAAGACCGTATTAATATATATTATAATACTCAAAAACCCTCCCCCGGAGAAATGGTATCGATGGTTATTACGCAACCCTACCACATTGTAAAAACAGCAAAAAGAGAGGGAGTTCCTGTCTTTATAAAGATCGAAAATTAATACATCATGATAAAGAACGATTTATTTTTAAGAGCCTTACAAGGAGAAACTGTTACGAGACCTCCAGTTTGGATGATGCGTCAAGCTGGACGCTATTTGCCAGAATTTATGGAGATCAAAAAAAAATATGATTTCTTTACACGGTGTAGAACCCCAGAATTAGCCTCAGAAATTACCGTTCAGCCCATTCGAAGATATGGAATGGATGCTGCCATTTTATTCTCAGATATTTTGGTAATTCCTCAAGCCATGAACATAGAGGTAGAAATGAAACCAGATTTTGGACCGTATCTGCCATCTCCAGTCCGAGATCAAAAAGGAGTAGATCGTGTGACCATTCCGGATGTTCATACCGAATTAGGGTATGTAATGGAAGCGATTAAAGCAACTAAAGAAAAATTAAATGATGAGATTCCGCTAATTGGTTTTGCAGGGTCACCATGGACGATTTTATGTTATGTTGTGCAAGGTCAGGGTTCCAAAAATTTTGATAAAGC
The DNA here is from genome assembly GCA_042091515.1 of Flavobacterium sp. Taxonomy (GTDB): domain Bacteria; phylum Bacteroidota; class Bacteroidia; order Flavobacteriales; family Flavobacteriaceae; genus Polaribacter. Next base: position 22,320 of record JBELHH010000004.1, read on the forward strand.
AAAAGGATTTTGTTTTACAAACCCGGTGGCCGCTCATCAATTATTACAAAAAATAACAGAGACAACCATTGCTTATTTAAAAGCCAAAGTTGCCGCAGGTGTTAATGCTGTTCAAGTATTTGATTCTTGGGGAGGAATGCTGTCTCCTACAGATTATCAAGAATTCTCTTGGCAATATATTCAACAGATAATCAATGCATTAAAAGATGACGCGCCTGTTATAGCCTTCGGAAAAGGATGTTGGTTTGCCCTCAATGAGATGTCAAAATCTGGTGCCGCTGCATTAGGGGTCGATTGGACTTGCTCGGCAAGAAATGCACGCTATTTATCTGGAGGAAATATTACATTACAAGGAAATTTTGATCCCTCTAGATTGTTATCGCCGCCGGAGAGCATTAAAAAGATGGTACATCAAATGATTGATGCGTTTGGAAAAGATAAATACATTGTAAACTTAGGACATGGAATATTACCCAATATCCCATTAGAAAATGCAAAAGCATTTGTTGATGCTGTTAAAGAATACGACTCTAAATAGGGTCGAGGGAACCAATATGATGAATAGATTACAGTTGTAAAACCCTCAATTAGAGAAAACGCTTTAGATCTCCTCTAAAGATAAATTTGTTGACTATCCAATACAATTAGTGTATCTTGAGGCTTAAATTATCAGAACCAATAAAAGAGAAAACAATGCCGCACTTTATTATCGATTGTTCCGAGAGTATCTTGCAAATGAGAGACCCAAAAGAAGTTTTAAAAGAAGTACTAAACAGTTCTTTTGCAACAGGGCTTTTTGAGAAAAGTAATATTAAGGTGAGAATAAATCCATACAAGCATTCATTGGTTATGGAAGGCGATTCAGATTTTATTCATGTCTTTGCTAATATTATGGAAGGCAGAACAGATCTTCAAAAAACAGCACTCTCCAAAACAATTGTGACTACATTAAAACAATTGTTTCCGAAAGTTCCCATTATTTCAATGAATATAAGAGATTTTGAAAAAACTTCTTATATAAATAAAACAATGTTGTAAAGGGTATGGTTGAAGGAATTATAAAAGGATGTAAATCGTATGGTGATGCGTATGAGATTATTTCTCGCCTGAGGCTGTGGAAATATTTTGCGATTCCGATGTTGCTTAGTTTAATGCTGTTTTTAGTGATTGTTATAGTGTCTCTTTCACTCTCCGATCCCTTAGGAAATTATATTGCTGGTTTTTGGGTGTGGGATTTTGGAAAAGGGATGGTACATATCCTCAGTTCTTTTATAGCGGGGCTTAGTATCCTTGTTCTTGGTTTTATGATCTTTAAGCATGTTGTTATGATCCTATCTGCGCCTTTTATAGGACCTATTTCTAAAATTATAGAAGAAGATTTTACAGGGGTCGTTTTAACAAAAAATGTGTCTTCCTCAACAAAACTCGTTGCAAGAAGCTTAAAAATTAATGGGAGAAATTTATTACTGGAATTATGTATAACGATTCCGATACTACTCCTAGGTCTCCTCCCTGTTATTGGCTTTGTATCTCCTGTTTTATTATTTCTACTACAAGCATATTATGCCGGATTTGGGAATATGGATCCTACCCTAGAGAGACATTTCACCTATAAAGAAAGTGTATTGTTTGTAAAAAGAAATAGAGGCTTGGCCATTGGAAACGGAATTGTATTTATGATTTTTTTAGTAATTCCATTTCTAGGAGTTCTATTAGTCTTGCCATTTTCAGTAACGGCAGCAACTATAGAAACAATTAAAATAATAAAGCATCAGCAATAGACATGAAAGATCAATTTTATAAGTATATCGAGAATTTACAAGAGACCATTACTTCAACATTAGAGGAGCTAGATGGCGGTGCTAAATTTAAAGAAGATATTTGGCAACGAGAGGAAGGCGGTGGTGGCAGAACTCGTGTCATTGAAAATGGGAATATTTTTGAAAAAGGAGGAGTAAATATCTCAGCAGTTCACGGAGAATTACCAGAAGTGTTACGGAAACAATTTAAGGTACAAAACGGTAATTTTTTTGCTTGTGGATTGAGTTTAGTCCTTCATCCAAAAAACCCGATGATTCCCACTGTACATGCAAATTGGCGTTATTTTGAAATGTATGACGAAAAAGGAACCATGGTAACTCAATGGTTTGGTGGAGGTCAAGATTTAACCCCTTATTATTTATTTGAAGAAGATGCAATTCATTTTCACTCGATCTGTAAAAGAGCTTGTGATAAGTACAACAAAGAGTTCTATCCTTCCTTTAAAAAAACATGTGATTCATATTTTTGGAATACCCACAGAAACGAGGCCCGTGGCATAGGAGGTTTATTTTTTGATTATCTAAAACAAACAACTCAATACACCATTCAAGATAGATTTAATTTTGTTACTGAGGTTGCCAATCATTTTTTAGAAAGCTATCTTCCTATTGTTAAAAAACGAAGAGCACTGCCTTATACTCAGAAGAACAAAGATTGGCAAGAAGTTAGAAGAGGGCGTTATGTAGAATTTAACTTAGTACACGATCGAGGAACGCTATTTGGATTAAAAACTAATGGACGTATAGAAAGTATTTTAATGAGCTTACCTCCAGTTGTTCAATGGAAGTACAATCATCAAATTAATAAAAATTCTGAGGAGATGAAGCTCGTCAATGTGTTAAAGAATCCAAAAGAGTGGGTTTAATTTTTTATTTTTATAACATTTAATATAACTTTAAATATGATTATGAAAAAATATATTGTTGTTTTTAGTGCCTTATTGATTTCACTTTCTGTAAAATCTCAAGATGTCTCCAAAAAAGTAACCTTGTTATGGGATTCTTCTTTTAGTATGATTGATAGAAATCTTGAAAATGACTTAGAATACTTAGCAACCTATTTTAATAATAATCCAACGGTATCTCTAAACCTACAAGCATTTAGCAATGAAATTATTTTACATCAAGACTATACAATTACTAATGGTAATTGGAAGGAGTTAGAAGAAGCCTTAAGAGAAACTATTTATGATGGTACCACTAATTACGAAAAGATAAAGTTAACCCCGAGCGATGAGGTATTATTGTTTTCTGATGGGTATTCATACATTGATACATTTCCAACAATATCATCTAAGATCACTGTAATTTCAAGTGGTCAAAAAATTAATAAAGATTTTTTAAAACGAATTGCTAAAAAATCGAAGGGTCGTTTTATAGCCTTAGAAGAGGTATATAAGAACACAAAATCAATTCCAGAGTTTGTGATTGTTAGTGGAATAGTAGTTGATGAAAATGGTCCTCTATCGGATGTTACGATCCTTTCAAGAGAAAATAATACTCAATCAGTTACAGATCAATCAGGGAATTATTCCATTACAGCAAAATCAAATGGATTATTAGAATTTAGATACCTGGGTAAAAATACCATCTTGGCAAGAGTCTTAGGTAGCACAAATAAAAATATTGTGATGACAAATGGTAACGAAATTCTTGAAGAATTAGTCATCGAAAATACAAAAAAAGAACTTGTAAACAACGGATATAGCACCTCAGATAAAAAGAGACTCGGCTACTCTGTAAAGTCCATTCCAGGAAGTAAAATATCTTCGATCAATACAAATGCCAAAGGAGCCATTGTTGGAAAATTTGCTGGGGTAGAAGTTGCAAGTAACGACGATTTGAGTCAGTTTTTAGGAAGAGGGAAGAACACAACCATTAAAGGAAATCAATATGGACTTATTGTTCTTGATGGAGTTCCACTTAAACAAAGTAATTCATATACAGGAGAAGTGTTAAATACAAATTTTATCAACCCAGAGAATATTGAGAGTATTACTTATCTGAAAGGACTGGCAGCTACCAATATTTATGGATCACAAGGGAGCAACGGTGTGTTACTGATTAAGTCAAAAACAGGTTCGTCGAGTTTTAGAAAAAAAGATAAAAAGCAACTAGGAAATACTCCCTTTTATGATGAAGATGCAACCCTCAAAAAAATAAATAACAAGTCTTATCTCAAAGAAATAACAAAAACAACTTCTATAGATGATGCCTATCGCGTTTATTTACAACAAAGAAAATTTTATGGAAACGAAATAAGCTTCTTCTTTGATATGGCCTCCTATTTTAATCAATGGAATGCTCCTTATTTGGTAAAGCGAGTTATGTCTAATGTATTAGAAATTAGCAACTCCTCAGAGATAGAATTATTAAGAGCTCTAGCCTATAAATATGAAGAGTTTGGCCTGTATGAGGATGCCATTGCATTATATAAAAATATCATACAAAAACAACCTAAAGACACACAGACATACAGAAATCTAGCGTTGACTTACAAAAACAATAAAGAGTATGGAAAAGCGCAAGAGATTTATAATAAAATTATTTCAAATCAATATTCGGAAATCAATACCTTTAGTGGAATAAGAAAGACAATTAATAGCGAATACAAAAATTTGGTAGCATTATATGAGTCGAGTCTTCAAGGAGATAAGATTCCACCATTTTATAAAAATAAATCAGAATATCATAGGCGTATCGTGTTTGAATGGAGCCAGTTTGATGCAGCGTTTGATTTGCAGATTGTAAATCCACAAAAAAGATACTTCACATGGTCACATACTGAACAATCAGAACCTAGTAGGTTTAAAAAAGAAACTCAGCAAGGGTATGGATTAGAAGAATTTTTCATTACCTCTAAGGATCAAGGAGAATGGATTTTTAACATCTCATATTTCGGAAAAAAAACAGGAAATAATTCGGCTCCTACCTATCTAAAAATTACGGTGTATGAAAACTATGGGCAACCTACTCAATCAAAAAAAATTATAAATGTTGAATTACAAGAATTCAATAAAAAAGAAACTGTTTTAAAAATAAATATTTAGTCCTTTTAACACTTATTAGTCAAGTATTTAATCATTATTTTTGAGTAATTAAGATTTAGTAACATTAGTTTTTAACAATGGTTTAATAGGCTGTAAGGGCTATCTATTCTAGAAAATCCAAGATTAATCACTCATTTTTCGTATTTTTGCAATCTCAATAAGGAACAATCATGACTAGATTCGAATTAAAGTTACCAAAAATGGGCGAAAGTGTAGCAGAAGCGACGATCACCTCTTGGTTAAAAGATGTAGGAGATTCCATAGAGTTAGATGAAGCCGTTGTTGAGATAGCAACAGATAAAGTAGATTCTGAAGTTCCTAGTGAAGTAGAAGGAACCTTAGTAGAAATTTTATTTGAAAAAGATGCTGTTGTAAAAGTAGGTCAAGTTATTGCAGTAATAGAAACTCAAGGAGAATTCTCAGAACCCAACATAACCATACCAGAAGAAGTTGTTCAATTAGAACAAACAATTACAGAAACTATAGATGAGATAACTACTTCAATTGATAAAATTTCTACTACAGAAAAATTTTATTCTCCCCTGGTTCGAAAAATTGCTGAAACAGAAGGTGTTTCATCACAAGAACTAGAATCTATTTCAGGAACTGGGAAAGATGCAAGAGTGACAAAAAAAGATATTCTTTCTTATCTTACTACTAGGATAACTGCTCCACAACCAGATTTTTTAACAACTGCCCCCTCAACTAATATAAAAGAATCAGACGTAGTAAAACCAGCCCCAATTTCTTTAAATGGGAAGAATGAAATCATAGAAATGACTCGGATGGGTAAATTAGTCTCCAAACATATGCTGGACTCCTTACAAACATCTGCACATGTTCAATCGTTTATAGAGATTGATGTGACCAATATTGTAACATGGAGAGCGCGCGTTAAAGAATCGTTTTTTGAAAGAGAAGGAGAAAAGCTAACTTTTACTCCAATATTAATGCATGCTATTGCCTCAACAATAAAAAAATTTCCAATGATTAATATCTCTGTTCAAGGAGAGACCATCATCAAGAAGAAAAATATCAACTTAGGAATGGCTGCAGCACTTCCGGACGGAAATTTAATAGTGCCAGTTATTAAAAATGCTGATCAATTAAATTTAGTTGGAATGACTAAACAGGTTAATGATTTGGCGAATAGAGCACGAAATAATCAACTTAAACCAGACGAAATACAGGACGGAACCTATACCGTTACTAATGTTGGAAGTTTTGGTTCTGTCATGGGAACACCAATTATAAATCAACCACAAGTGGCTATTTTAGCTTTAGGAGCCATCCGTAAAGTACCTGCTGTGATCGAAACCTTAGAAGGAGATTTTATCGGAATTCGTCAAAAAATGTTTGTTTCTCACTCTTATGATCACAGAGTTGTAAATGGAGCCTTGGGTGGTATGTTTATTAAAACTCTGAAAGAAACTTTAGAAGCTTGGGACCCCTCTCAAGAATTTTAAGAATTGAAACTAAAATAATAAACTCTATAATCATAGGAGCTTGGTATTTTGTGATCATAAATACAAATAATTTAAATTGAAACTTAAAATCGAAAAAATGAAAAAATTTTTATCAGTATTATTAGTCCTTAGCTCATTAACAGCTATTTCTCAAAAGTCTGTTTTACTCCGTTTGAAGTATGAACAAGGCGATAATTATTTGATGACAATAGAGCAAAAGCAAAACAGCGGGTTGCAAGGAGGGATGAATATGATAATGAATATGAATATGGTAGTAACCGAAGCGAAAGCCGATAGCTTTAAGACCGAGGCTAGAATTTCTTCCATTGCCTTAGATATGATGCAAGGAGAAATGTCTATGAGCTATGATTCTAACATGAAAGAAGAAGATTTAGATCAGATGGGGCAAATGATGAAGTCTCAATTTGACCCAATGTTGCAAGCAACGATCTTTAGCACTTATGATACAAATGGTGGTTCAACAGTTGATAAAATAGAGCCTGCAATTCCAGGAATGAATCAGCTTGCAGATGCTTCTGGATCCATAAATTACCCGAAAGAAAAAATTTCGGTAGGATATTCCTGGAGTACCGAAGATGAAAAGCAAGGAATGAAAATGGCAACAACCTATAAGGTTCGTGAAATTGAAAATGGAATGGTATATCTCGATATTTCTGGATCAGTTTCTGGTATAGGGTCAGGTTCTATTTCTGGAACTTCTGAAATAGAAATTAGCAGTGGACTTCCAATAATTACACAAATGGATGTCTCTATTGCTGCACAGGGATTAGACATGACCGTGAGTTCTAAAATTACCATGACTAAAATGTAAAGCAATGAGGTAATTAAACATATTTAAAATGAAACACACATACAAAATTACTGGAATGACTTGTGGTGGGTGTAAAGCATCTGTAGAAAATAGTTTGCGTAGTTTAAATAATATTACCAAGGTTGAAGTTACTCTTGAAAAGAAAGAGGTTACAATTACGATGGATAATTTCATTGATGTTAAAGAACTACAAATGGGATTGCCCTTACAATATAATATTAGCGAAAAGGATCATGAAAATGGAGGTGCTAAGACACAAAATTTAAGTATTGACATAGAAAAAGAAAAAAACAAACTACAACAACTCAAGCCCTTATTATTAATTATTTTCTATATCGTTTCCGCAAGTGTATTATTACACTTTAAAAACTGGAGTTGGAACAACTTTATGCTCGATTTTATGGGCTTATTTTATATTGTATTTAGCTTCTTTAAAATGTTAGATTTAAAAGGGTTTCCAGATTCATTTAGAATGTATGATCCCTTAGCAAATAAAGCCCCTGTCTATGGTAAGTTATATCCATTTATAGAAACTGCTTTAGGAGTTATGTTTTTAATGCGATTTGAGGTAAAGATTGCTCTAATCGTAACGCTTATAATATTAGGGATTACCACTATTGGAGTAACAAAAACACTCCTAGATAAAAAGTCGATACGATGTGCATGTCTGGGAACTGCTTTAAAATTACCGATGACAGAAGCAACTTTTATTGAAAATTCGATTATGATTGTAATGGCACTAGTAATGTTATTTAATATATTTTAAATCAAAAATATAATTTTCAATTTTGTAAATATATTCCCTATCTAAGAACTCTGTCAACTATGGTAGCTCTAGGATATTTCTTTAATAGAAAGTTTTTTTATTAATTATCATTAGGGAAGACAATACAATAGGTTTTAACGATGAGGATAACATTCAGAGTTAACTAAAGTGTGATAGATGAAAAGCGAAGTAGATGCCAAAAAAACCTCTAAAGATCTCTAGAGGTTTTTTTGGTAAGAATATGAATTTTTAAGCCAACATAGTTACTGGGTTTTCAATATAGGCTCTAACGGTTTGTAAAAACTGAGCGCCCGTTGCCCCATCAACTGTTCTATGATCACAGGCTAAGGTTATTTTCATGGTATTTCCAACCACTACTTGTCCGTCTTTTACAACCGGTTTTTGTTCGATGGCTCCTACAGAAAGAATTGCCGAATTAGGTTGGTTAATGATCGATGTAAATTCTTGAATTCCAAACATCCCTAGGTTAGAGATTGTAAAAGTACTTCCTTCCATTTCATTTGGAGCAATTTTTTTAGTTCTTGCTTTTCCTGCCAACTCTCTCACACTTGCACCAATCTGAGTTAAACTCATTTGATCAGAGAATTTTAAAACAGGAACTAACAAGCCATCTTCTACGGCAACAGCTACTCCAATATGGATATGATGGTTGTACCTAGTTGTATTTTCATTCCAAGATGTATTTACTTGAGGATGCTTTTTTAAGGCCATCGCACAAGCTTTTACTATCATATCATTAAAGGAGACCTTGGTGTCTGGTAATGAATTAATGGTCTTACGAGAAGCAATTGCCTGGTCCATATCCAATTCGATGGTCAAATAATAATGTGGAGCACTAAATTTAGATTCACCAAGACGTTTTGCTATTACTTTTCGCATTTGAGAATTTACTACCTCTTCAGATCCTTCTTCACCAGCAGGAGCAAACATTACAACTTTTTGTGTTGTTTGCGTAGGTGTGGATTGAGTAGGAGCAGCAACTTCAATGGCAGGGGTGTAATTTTCTACATCTTTCTTTACAATTCTTCCATTGTCACCAGAACCTCTAATAGTAGCCAAATTAATTCCTTTATCTTTAGCAATCTTTTTGGCTAAAGGTGAAGCAAATATTCTATTTCCTGAAGTGGGGCTGCTTGGTGTTTCTGATACTTTTTCTTCTTCTTTAGTGGTTTCCTTGTTGATCGGTGCTTCACTTAGTTTTTCTGAACTCTTTGAAGCGATATTTCCTGTTTGATGAGCAGTAACAAGGGATTGAACTTCGGTTCCCTCCGGTCCAATAATGGCCAATAAACTATCTACCTTGGCGCTTTCTCCTTCATTAATCCCAACATATAATAATACGCCTTCATAGAAAGATTCAAATTCCATAGTGGCTTTATCTGTTTCAATTTCAGCAAGAATATCTCCTTCCTCAACAGTATCTCCTACCTTCTTTAACCAAGAGGCAACAGTCCCCTCTTCCATAGTGTCGCTTAGTCGTGGCATCGCAATTACTTGTACTCCTTTTGGAATGGTTGTGATTTCTGAACTAGCCTCTTCTGAGACTTCGGTTGATGGCGCTTCTTCAGAAGAAGACCCTCCATCTAAAATTCCAGAAATATCTTCCCCTTTTTCTCCAATGATGGCTAAAAGAGCATCTACAGGTGATGTTTCTCCTTCTTGAACTCCTATATGTAACAAAGTTCCCTCATTAAAGGATTCAAATTCCATGGTCGCTTTATCGGTCTCAATTTCAGCAAGGATATCTCCCTCTTCGATAATGTCTCCTACTTGTTTTAACCATTTTGCCACAACACCTTCTTCCATAGTGTCACTTAAGCGAGGCATATTTACTATTATTGCCATATATTTATTCGTAAATTAATTTCAACGTTTAAAATTCTAATTATAGAAATTGAAATTTTAGTAGAATTACCAAACTTTTAATTTCCTAATAGATTACTTGATAAAAGGATAGTCTTCTTGTTCATATACTACGTCATGTAATTGACTTACTTCTGGAAAAGGAGAGTTTTCTGCAAACTCTTCACATTCTTTAACTAAGCTTTTTACTTCTATGTTTATCTGCTCTATTTCTTCTTCAGAAGCATATTTTTTATCTTTTATAATATCTAAAATTTGAGTAATCGGATCTATTTTTTTGTATTCAGCTACTTCATCTTTAGTTCTGTAATGTTGTGCATCAGACATTGAATGTCCTCGATAACGATAGGTCTTCATCTCTAAGAAAGTAGGTCCTCCGCCTCGTCTGGCTCGTTGGATTGCTTCATCCACAGCTTCGGCTACCTTTACAGGGTTCATACCATCGACAGGGCCACAAGGCATTTCGTACCCTAGGCCTAATTTCCAGATATCTGTATGGTTGGCAGTTCTCTCTACAGAAGTTCCCATGGCATATCCGTTATTTTCTACAATAAAAACAACGGGTAATTTCCACAACATCGCCATGTTAAAAGTCTCATGAAGCGACCCTTGTCTCGCCGCACCATCTCCAAAACAGGTTAAAGTTACTCCATCACTCCCTTTGTATTTGTCTCCAAATGCAATACCTGCGCCCAACGGAATTTGTCCTCCAACAATTCCATGACCTCCATAAAAACCGTGTTTCTTAGAAAAAATATGCATAGACCCTCCCATTCCTTTTGAGGTTCCTGTAGCTTTCCCAAACAATTCTGCCATTACCCTTTTAGGATCTTCTCCCATTCCTATGGGTTGAACATGGTTTCTGTAGGCAGTAATCATTTTGTCTTTCGATAAATCCATTGCGTGTAATGCACCTGCTAATACAGCCTCCTGACCGTTGTATAGGTGTAAGAAACCTCTTACTTTTTGTTGGATGTATACAGAAGCTAGTTTGTCTTCAAATTTCCTCCAAAATAACATGTCCTTATACCATTTGAGATACGTTTGCTTGGTTACTTTTTTCATTTTTTTTATTCTTTGTTTTCTTACGAGAGATCCAGATTTTTAAAAGGATTCCTTTTACAAAAATAAATCATTTAAGTAGAATAAAAAAAGTACTTCGAATTAAATTAATTACAAAATTTTCGCAGTGGATATTATTTGTCTTTTGCTATGAGTATTGTGGCTTTGGCACCCGTAGCAAGATTCCATTCGTTAGAAGAAATCTCATTTCCCGAATCGTCAAAAACTTTAAAACCTGCTGTGTTTGGCCCAGAAGTTCCTTGATTAAGGGCTATAAATGCAATTTTATTAAGACCTACTTGAAGGGGAATGTCAAACCCTTGATAGGAGCCTCGTAAAGTGATATTCTTTATAACGGGAATACCATTAATCATAATAGTTACCCGATCACCATCCGGATATTGAAAGTCTCTGCAAATAATTCTAACAGCTTTTGAATTGGTTCTAAAACTCCCTAAATCTTGATCAATGATAGGATATGGAGCATTTATTTTTTTCCAGGATTTTAAAAAACGTTCTTCTGAAATTTTTGCAGCGGAAAGAATTCCTTTATTGGTAAGATCTTCTTTTTTATTTTTAGCGTCTTTTTCTTTATTTTTTTGGTAGGCTTTTTTAAAACCATCCGTATTGTCATTTTCTAATGAGGTTGGTTTTTTAATTCCTTTGGAAGCTACGATACTCTTGATTATCTTACCACTCTTTTTTTTATTTGAATCAACAAGGGTATCTACCTGACTCACTATTGAGAGCGATACCAGTAATAATAAACAACAAAAAATGTTTTTTAAAGTCTGCACAATACTATCTCATTTTTATGAAATAACCATTACAAATATAGTGCCTAGATAGGATGAACATCACGATAATTTGTTAAAAATTAGTTATTCTACCTTAAACGTAAAGTAGGTCGACGGATAAGGTTCTTCTTTTAGCGTAAAATGCCACCATTCGTTTGAGTAAGGAATAAAGCCTGCTTCGAGCATTAATGTTCTTAATAAAAGCCGGTTAGATCGTTGTTTTTTTGTCAGTTGATCAAAAAATGGATGGGATATTTTTCCAAAAAAATCATAGGGACTTCCCATCTCCAATGTTTCTTTTGTTTTTAAATCAACAATGGTAAGATCAACAGTACTCCCTCGTGTATGTCCTGATTGATGTGCGATATATCCTAACCGAAACAAGTCTTTCTTTTTTACCGTTGGATAATAGTGCTTCTTCATTAGTGTATCGTTGGGCTCTTTAGCCCACCGAACAAAATGATTGACTGCTTGTTGCGGTCTGTAGGCATCAAAAATATTAAGACTTAACCCAAATAAAAGGAGTTTAGATTGTACTTTTTGCAAAGCGTTTGCAGTGGGTGTAGTAACAATCACCTTATCGGACAGATACCCGTCGATTGGCAATCCGATAAAATTATTTGTCGAGTAATAACGCAATTCTGATAGAATTGTTGGGTCTATTTCTGTAAGATAGGAAAAACCTTTAGGGAGTTGAGAAAAACAACTCGCCGAAAGACAGGCACATAGTAAAAAAACGATTTTCTTCATAAAACCAAAAGTATAGAATTATTCACAAATGGTATCTTATCAAGAAAATCGTATCTGTACTGTTACTTTTGTCCTCTAGAATTTACTCCACCACCGGAGGATGTGGATTTTGTTACTTTTTCAGGAGTTCCTTTAAAAGAAATATTTCCACCACTACTCGCCTTGGCATTTAAAGATTCAGCTGCAAAAACTTGTAGGCTGGCACCACTACTCGCTTTAGCAATTACCTCTTGAGAGCGAAGAAGGTACGCATGTATAGAACTCCCACTTGAGGCGCTTGTTTTATAGGTGGTTGTTTGTCCTGAAACCTCTGTTTGCGAGCCACTACTAGAACTCGTAGTAAGATGATTTGCATGAACTTCTATCGTTAGGTTGGCTCCGCTACTGGTGCTCACCTCTAAATCGGTTACTTTAAGAATATTTTCCGACCGAACAGAACTTCCACTCGATGCCGTTAATTTTTTTAAAGAGTCTAAGGTAACAAACACTTTTTTTGCTTTAGCACCTCGTATATTTTTTTTTGTGTAAATTTTTAAGCGCCCATCAATCACTTCTGTGATGATAATATCTTGTAGGTTGTCATCTGCTTCCACTAAAATAGACGGATTTTGTCCTTGTTTTAAAAATAAGTCGATTCCGTTACTCACTTTTACTGCAGTAAATTTTTCATTACTTGTTCGTTCTTCTGTAATTACATGTCCATTTCCTTCAATTCTATGAAACATGTCGATGCCACAGGAACTTAGGACAATAGTCATTAATAATAAAACGATTGATTGTTTAATAGTTTTTTCCATGGGTTTTAATTTTAAATAATAAATGTATTTTTTTTAAATGGCCTTAGATACTATATTATTACTCAACTGTTTATTTTTAGAGATGAGTTGTATTATTTTTTAGATATTTTTTCTTCAGGTGCTTCCTCATCACAATCCATACACTGTAACCTTTGGTTGGTCATCCTATAATAGTGATCTATCATATCTCGAGTTCTTTTATTGTCTTGAGGATTTACCATCACAAGAAAACTTTCAATGCTTTTATCAAAATAAATAAGACGATTTACAGGAACATAGAGGGTTATATAAACTGATTCGTCATTAAACTTGTGCTTTAAATTTGATAAGAAATACCCATTTAAACGTAAAGTACGATCTTCTATTTTGTACTCATATTTTATTATTTCTGCATTTTCTTTTGCATGATGTTTGTTTTTACCTTCAGATGTTTTTCTAATTTTTATCAAAAAAAAGTCAGTATTACTTTTTTCTATTCTGATTTTTACAGCATTTGAATATATTTTTTTTTCATTTTTTTTTGAAACAATTATTTTCTTAGAATTTCTTTGTAATCGATTTTGATAGTGAAGATTATCGTCATTAACCATTTGTAAGTAAAGCGTATCTTTTGGTTGTGAGATGAGTTCTGTAGTTATGATATTAGAGCCCCTAAAGGCTTTTGAAGTCCCTACTTCTATTCCTACAAATAATAAAACGAGCAGTGAAATAAACCAAACAATAACTAAGATTAGTGAAGTATTATTTCCAATTTTTTTTACGTTGTTCGATAATATTCTAAGCCCTAGAATAAAAAGAACTAGGAAAGGAAACCCTATGAAAATTAATCCAAAAATTAAAAGAACCCAATACGGAATTAAAGAATTTTGAATGACAAATGTAAGGTTGATAACTTCCTCTCCAAACCCTAAAATTTCAAAACTTCCATAAGAAAATAGAGCCAACAAGACTAATATTAATGTGGTTGTAGAAATAATGATGATAAAGACTGCCATGATTTTACCCAAGAAAGAAAAAAAAAGACTGAAAATACTCCCTAAAACCCCAATAATTCCACGAAGTATCATGTTTAGATTAGTTCTTTTTTTTTGGAAACCATCGTTTACTTTTTTTTTTACAGTATTGGCTCCCTCTTCAATGGTTTCTTTCATAGTACTTAGCTCTTCACGAATTTTCTTTTCAATATTATCGATTGTTACCTTTTCACCTTCCATCTGTAATTTTTCTGCTGTTGTCTTTGCTTCGGGTAATAAAATCCACAAAAGAATATAGATAATTACTCCAAATCCACCTCCAAAACACAAAGCAATAAAAAGTAAGCGTATCCAAACACTATCGATTCCTATATAATGGGAAATCCCCGCAGCAACACCTCCTAAGAATTTATCTTCTCCATCTCTAAATAATTTCTTGTGATGAGCACTTTTTGTGGACTCATTAGATTCTTTTTGAGCATAGTTTTCTTCTGTAACCCTATAATCTTCGGGTTGTCCCATGATTGTAATTATTTCATCGATATCACTTTTATTAACCACCTGTCTAGAATGGGTCATTTTTTCTGATAAAAGTTCACTAATTCTATTTTCTATATCAGAAATTATTTCTTCTTTTCCTTCGGGGTCATTGCTTAAGTATTTTCTTATGGCTTCTAAATATTTTTTTAATTTTTGATAGGCATTTTCATCAATATGAAAAAAATATCCACCTAAATTAATATTGATTGTTTTATTCATCTTTGAGTTGTTTTTTACTTGTTACTTGATTTACTGCAATCATAAGGTTACTCCATGTTTTGTCTAATTCTTTTAAAAATAGCTTGCCGTTTTCTGTCAAAACATAGTATTTCCTTGGGGGACCAGAAGTAGATTCTTCCCATCGATATGATAATAATTCTGAATTTTTTAATCGGGTTAGTAATGGATAAATTGTTCCTTCTACCACAATCATTTCGGCACTTTTTAGTGTAGAAATAATTTCTGAAGTATAGGCATCTCCATGTTGTAAGATCGATAGAATGCAATACTCGAGCACTCCTTTTCGCATTTGCGCTTTTGTGTTTTCTATGTTCATATAGTTTATCGTTTAGAAAAATTGAGGGTGAATAAATGAGTATTTTTATCTCAATGATCTATTATAAAGATCAAATATATTGTAAAAAAAGGTATTGTGCAATACATAGTACTAAATTTTAACATTTTTAGAAAATAGATGGATGATAAATATTAAGTATCTTGCAAAAAATAAATTCGACTGATATGAAGATTACACCTAGTAAAATAAATAACTTTATGTTGTTTAAATTACCGATGGCATATTTTGGTGGTGTTCGGGTTATTTCTATAGAAGAAAGGTCTGCTATCGTAAAAATTAAACATCGATGGTTTAATCAGAATCCTTTTAAATCGATGTTTTGGGCTGCGCAAGGAATGGCAGCAGAAATGACAACAGGTGTTTTGGTTATGAGTGCAATTGAGAAATCTCAAAAAAAAGTATCGATGCTTGTAACCAATCAAAAAGGAAACTTTACTAAAAAGGCGACTGGGATTATTAGATTTGAATGCCATCATGGAGACCTTGTCACCAAGGCTATTGAAGAATCTTCAAATACAGGTAAGGGAAGTCTTATTGTAATGAAATCCGAAGGCTTTAATGCTAATGGAATATCGGTGTGTCATTTTGAATTTGAGTGGAGCCTAAAAGTTAAAAGCTAGCTCTACTATTTTGTTGTTTCAGTTTTTTTTATGGTTGTAATAAATTGATCTAATTTTTTACCATATGTTGAGTTTTTTACCTTTGCTGATAACGATTTATGAATACTGTCTAAATATTTTATATTGGCATTAACCAATTCGGTTAAGGTAATATATGCAGCCGCTTCTGAATCTGAATGATTCAATGCAAAGTTAATGGTATAGATGTACTTTTTTCTAACTTGATTTTCAGATTTTGTTCTAATTAATTCAGATTTTTTTAAATCATTATCTTTTTGCGCTTGCATGTTTTCAGCCAATAAATCTAATTGTTTTCCCTGAAATTTACGAGCCATCTTTTTATATTCTTCAAAAATCTTCTGATTTTCAGACCCTTCTATTTCTGGTTGAACTCCAAATTTATCAAGCTTATCATTAATGGTGATAACCCCTTTCTGTCCAAAGAAAGAAATACTGTTTTCATTTCCGTCTAATGTAAGGTAGTACATTTCTGGAGACTCTAAATGATCTGTTAATACAAACGCGTCATTGTTAAATAACTGAATAGAATCTACGGAAATTACTGATGTATCTTTCATTTTTTGTAAAAACAAGGTTCCTTTTTTCAGTCCTTTAATGGTTCCTTGTACAACCATATTACCCAGTTCTTTTTCTTTTGAACATGCAGCAATTAAAATCAATAAACAAAGGGCAACTATTTTCTTCATAATTGGATAAAACTTTAGGCTGCAAATATGCAGAATTCTATTTAAATAGAAGCTGCTAATTCTAATAATATCGTACATCCAATCGCTGCAATAGTTCCGATTGCATATCCAAAAACAGCTAATAAAACACCTACTGTGGCTAAAGATGGGTGAAAGGCAGATGCAACTATTGGGGCAGATGCTGCACCTCCAACATTTGCTTGGCTTCCAACGGCTAAAAAGAAATAAGGGGCTTTAATAATTTTGGCGACTAGTATAAGTAATCCAGCATGGATAGACATCCAAACAATTCCAACCACTAGTAACATAGGATTATCCAATGCTTGATTTAAATCCATTTTCATTCCAATTGTAGCGACAAGAATATATATAAACACACTTCCTATCTTGCTGGCGCCTGCACCTTCATAATTTTTTGCTTTAGTATTGGATAATATAATAGCAATAAGGGTAGAAAGACTCACCAACCAGAAAAATTTAGAGCCTAAGAATGTGAAAATATTTTTCATCAGTTGAGAATTGATATTAGCAATAACAGCATCAAAAAAAACAGCTAAGTAGTTGGCAGCAAAATGACTAAAGCCTACCGTTCCAAATGCTATGCCAAGAATAATCATATAGTCTGAAAGGCTTGGGGTTTTTTGTGTTTTTTGAGTAAACATAATAACTTTTTCTTTTAATTCTTCAATGGCAGTGGTGTCTGCTTGTAACCATTGGTTAATGGCATCTTTTTTACCGATACCTATCAATAAAATTGCCATCCATACATTGGCGACCACAATATCTACAATCACCATTCCTCCATATTTTGAAGGATTGTATTGATATATTTCTAACATAGCTGTCTGATTGGCGCCACCACCAATCCAGCTCCCAGCCAATGTAGACAGTCCGCGCCAGACAGCATCAAAATCGGCACCACCAACAGTCTCTGGAGAAACAATTGAGATTAATAAGATGGCGATAGGACCGCCTACAATAATTCCAACTGTTCCGGTAAAAAACATAATTAATGCTTTAGACCCTAGATTAAAAATAGCTTTTAGATCGATGCTTAGTGTCATTAAAACCAAGGCTGCAGGGAGTAAAAATCTGCTAGCCACATAGTATAATTCTGAGTTTCCCTTCTCTACAGTACCGCTAGTACTGATAGTTTCCCATGCTGGTGCAATGACTCCCAGGGTGGTAAAGATTGCAGGAATAAAATAGGCAATAAAAAGCCCGGGAACTATTTTATAAAACCGATGCCAAAACCCAGATTCTTTTGATTCTGTATAAAATACAAAGCCAAGCGATATCATTAAAATTCCAAATACAATTGCATCATTGGTGAAGAGTGGTTGTTCCATAATTTTGATTTTAGTTAAAGTAAGAAAATCAACCCATAAAAAACGGAGTTTAAAATAACTCCGTTTATGTAATTAAAATTTCTTTATTTCTTTAAAAGGAGAAATCGTAATTTTATCGAGTCTTGATTGGTAATTTTTCCAGTTAGTTTCAAAGAAATTATTCGATTTCTTTACTGCCTCATCTAATGCATCTTTATATTGCTTAATTAATTGTTGTTCTGTAGTGGTAAGATTTCCATATCTGCTACTAACATATCTACTAGCAGAATAGAAGCGTCTAAGAACAGTCACTTTTGGATTTCTTGTGATTCCTTGTCTCTTGTCTTCATTGCCTATAAAAACAGCGATTAAATCATCGATCTCTTTTATAATATCTGAGGAAGCTTGTATTTCTTTTTTGTAAGTGGTATCATCTTCTTTGGTGAGGTCTTTTTTAAATTTCTTAGCAATCGATTTACTTTCTACCAATTGTTTAACAACGTCAGCCATTAATTGCTGATCTTTTTCCAAGTCCTTCCCTGCATTGTAGATTTCATTGATTGCATCTTCAGACATCGAAAGTCTAGGGTCGTACTCAACGTTGATCGTGCTAGTAGAGGATTGATCACCAAAAGACATTTTTAAGGTATATATTCCAGGTTTCACAGAAATTCCCCCAGGTTCGTTTTTACGTTTTCTAAGATTTCTAGAAGGTCTGTCGGCTCCTTTCTCATCCATAAACCAATAGATTTTGTGTATGCCATCTTCTTTAGGTGCTTTTCTTTTTAGTGTTCTAATCAAACGAGGTCCATCAAAAATTTCTAAGCGAATAGAGTCGTAGTTTACCGTAGGTTTTTCTTCTTTTTTTGTAATCGTTTCTTCGATCTTATTTTTTCTTCGGTCTTTCTTTTTCTTTGATTTCTTTACTTCTTTACTTGGTGTTTTAGGTCGGTTGATATAATAGGAAATCATAGCTCCATAAGCCTTATTCTCGCCATTAAACAAAGCATCTCCTCCAAACCTGCTTCCTGTTGGTTGTTGATACGAAGCTTGGTAGGCTGTTGGAGGGTTAAATAAGTGTAATTTTTTATCTAGTATATTCTCGCTTGCCATGGCTCTTAATGGTCTAATGTCATCTAAGACCCATGCGGCTCTTCCAAATGTACCGATCACTAAATCATGTTCTCTCGGTTGAATTACCAAATCTTTTGTAGAAACTGTTGGAAAACCAGCCGTCCATTTTGTCCATTTGTTTCCTGCGTCGATAGATACATACAAACCATCATCAGTTCCTAAGAACAATAAATTAGCATTGATAGGGTCTTCTACAATACTAAGGGTATAGCTTTTTACATCATTAGCATCTACAATTCTACTCCAAGTTACTCCATAGTCTTTTGTTCTGTAGGCATAAGGAGTATAATTAAACCTTCTATAATCATTGGCTATTAAAAGTGCCTCGCCTTTATTTTTATTGGATGCTTTTATTTGAGCGATCCAACTTCCGGCAGGAAGATCAGGAATATTTTTACTCACATCTGTCCAGGTCTGCCCGCTATTTTTAGTAAGGTGAACTCTTCCATCATCGGTTCCTACCCATAAGGTGTTTTCTTCCATCATTGAAGGCTCAATTACTAAAATTGTACAATGGTTTTCTGCCCCGGTAGCATCCATTGTTAATCCACCACTTTCTCCTTGTTTTTGTTTTTCGGGATCGTTGGTTGTTAAGTCATCTGAGATAACAGACCATGTTAACCCTTTATCGGTAGATTTATGAACATATTGACTTCCAAAATAGAGTGTATTATTGTCAAAAGGATCCATATTAATGGCTGCATTCCAATTAAAGCGGAGTCTTATTGTTGGGTCTGAATGTGTTGGTTTTACCGAATAGTTATTTCCCGTAATATAGTCATACCTCACCACTGAACCTTGTTGACTCATAGACCATCCATATCGCGAATCGTCTTTATCCGGAACCACATCAAATCCATCTCCAAAACTTATTTCTTGCCAGTAAGAGTTTCGAATTCCCTGAGCTTTCCAAACATACGCCGGACCTCTCCATGATCCGTTGTCTTGCATTCCTCCATAGACATTGTATGGGTACTCGTTATCTACATTAATATGATAAAATTGAGCTACGGGTAAATTTCCAATAAAACGCCAAGTTTCTCCTCTGTCTTTGGTTATATTTAACCCTCCATCATTACCATCAATCATAAAAGAGCCATCATTAGGATGAATCCACCAGGCATGATGATCTGGGTGAACACCATTAGAAACACCATAGGCAGGCATTAATTGTCTAAAATTCTTCCCTCCGTCATCAGACACGTTTACATAGGTAAATACAGAATAGATTCTGTTTTCGTTTTGAGGGTCTACATAGATTTCAGAATAATAAAACGGCCTGTTTCCTATGCCTGGTTTATCATTAATTTTTTTCCATTGAAAACCACCATCTTCACTTTTATATAAGGCATTTTTTTTGGCTTCAACCAATGCGTAAATTATGGAAGGATTACTTCTAGAAATTGCCACTCCTATTCTTCCGAGTTCTCCTTTTGGAAAACCGTCTTTTTCAGTTATTTTTTTCCAAGTATCTCCACCATCATAAGTAATATATAATCCACTCCCTTTTCCACCCGACTTAAAGAACCATGGATCGCGTTTGTGTTCCCACATGGCAGCAATTAATTTATTTGGGTTGGAAGGGTCCATTACTAAATCTGCCGCTCCTGTTTTTTTGTTATTGTATAGAATTTGATTCCATGTTTTACCTCCATCAATAGTTTTATAAACCCCTCTTTCTTCATGTTCACCCCACGGCGAACCGATGGCCCCAACATAAACTGTGTTTGGGTCTGTTGGATCTACAATGATTCGATGAATATGACGTGTTTTTTCTAATCCCATGGCAATCCAATTTTTACCACCATCCAAAGATTTATAAATACCAAATCCACCATTTAAACTATTCCGTGGATTTCCTTCCCCTGTTCCTACCCAAAGAACACTAGGGTTTGATTGTTGAATGGCAACTGCTCCTACAGAAGCTGTGATTTCTTTGTCGAAAATAGGATCCCATTTAATCCCTCCAGAGGTAGATTTCCACAAACCACCAGAAGCAGTTCCTGCATACATAATATCTGGATTTGAGTTCACAACAGCTATAGAAGTAACTCGTCCACTCATCCCTCCAGGTCCAATATTTCTTGGTTTCATATTCTGAACCAAATCCATAGAAAATTCTTGAGAAAATAGAGAAAAAGTAAGTGTTAAGAAAAGGAGTGTAAAGAATTTTTTCATTGGTGTAGTGTTAATTGATTAAGCGTAATTTTTAAAGGTACACTCTTTCCTGAAATAAAATCTTAAAAAAATGTTAATGAGCTTATGTCAAGAGGTGAATAAAATTTTAAATAAATGAAATTTGTTACTTTTTTTACTTTTCTCATTGGATTATGAGAAAAAACATTTTTAATTTACTGACTATTGATTTATAAATGAAGAGATAGAGGTAATTAATTTTTGAGTAAGCTGATAATCAGCACTAAAATATGATTTCATATTATCGCTATCTTTTTCAATAATTTTTAGCACATGATTCATGTTTTTAATGATCTTTTTATATGAGTTTGTGGATGCTGTGTGAAGTTTTTCTGCGTTGTCGATAGCTACTTGGAGATCTTTTGTGCCATTGATAATTGAGATGAGTATTGTTAATTTTCTAATTTCTATCATCGGATCATAGACCATCCAATTTTTAATAAATGGAAGGTTTTTTGCTCCAAAAATTGATGTTAAAATGGATGAACTTCTTTTATTTGTCCTGTGTCTCTTAATTCTTTAAAGTAAAACGTGACTTTCTCTCCAAGTTCAATAGTTTGTTTTGTTAACTGTTTAATGATCGTTTTTAAAATGTGCAACGACCATTTTTTCATCAGTAACCAAATCATCAAAGAGTATTTCTTTTGAGAAGTTAAAATTTGTTGGATTGGCCGTTCTTTTATCATAGCTAAAAAACGAAATATTACTCAAGTTCATTGCATCTCTAAATTGCTGAATATAATTGGTATTGATTATTCTTCCTCAATTTCCATTTCGGTCTACATTCTCCGATCCATGAATCCAGATAATTAATTTTGATTGTTTTTTTGAAAAAGAGAGTGTGCCAGGTAATTCTATTGAATCATTTTTTATGAGAACCTCTTCAGATATTATTTGACTATATGTGATTCCAATACTAACAACGTTTATGAGTAAGATTGTGATGGCTCTTTTCATGAAATAGTTATTGAATAATCTTCGCTTGATAATTCTCTAGTACTTCTATTGCTTCTGCCTTTTTTTTGGTGCCGATTAATAATTTTTTACCTTTTTTTAATTCTAATTGTATACCAATATCACCAGAAATAGTAAAAGCTTTTCCTTTTTCCTTATTCCAAAAATTACTCCCTCTTATTCCCCAACCACCGTATTCACCAATGGGATCATAAGTTATAACTTTTACAGATTGTAACTCATCCCAATTAATGGTTTTCATCGATAAATGAATAGGGAAAAATTGATAGTGAATTCCTTCGTGATCAATTCTTGTAGTTAGTTTAAAAATAAAAAGACCACCTAATGATAATATGATTCCTAATAAACTAAGAATACATTCATTTGTGGTTATTGTAGAGTTTTCTTTTAGATATTCTTTTAAAATAATTAAAATTGGAACAGCTCCACTAATCCCCAATAATACAAGTAACCAAAGTTGAGTAAAGCGTTGTTCTTCTTTAAATTGTCTCATGGATTATTTTATAAGGTCACAAACTTAACTAATTATTTAAATTAACCATTGCTATTTTCCTAACTTAGCAAAAAATAATAAATAGTATAGAATCATGAGAGGTACGTTAATCGGTATTTTTTTATTTATAAACTTTCTGTGTTATGCAAATAATAAAAATATAATTTGGGGTCAAACAGGTCATAGAGTTGTAGGAGAAATTGCTTTTAATCACTTGACAAAAAAAGCAAAAAGAAATTTAGACAAAATATTAAATGGAGAAAGTTTAGCAATTATTTCTACCTATGCAGATGAAATAAAGTCAGACAAAAAATTTAAAAAGTTTAGTCCATGGCATTATGTGAATTTTAAAGAAGGTGAAACATATGAAACATCTAATATAAATCCAAAAGGTGATATTATTCAAGCCATCAATGAATGTCAGAGAGTTATTTCTAATCCAGATTCTACTAAAGAAGATAAAGTTTTTTATCTAAAATTTTTGGTTCATATTTTAGGAGATCTCCATCAACCCTTACATGTTGGTAGAGCAGAAGACAGAGGTGGGAATTCAATTAAAGTAAAATGGTTTGGAGGGAATACAAACTTACATTCTGTTTGGGATACGAAAATGATAGAATCATTTAATATGGCCTATACCGAATTGACCTCCAACTTAAATAGTTTTTCAAAGGCCCAAGAAAAAGTCATTCAAGAAGGAACAGTTCTAGATTGGGTTGATGAATCAAGAGTACTTGCAATGGAAATATACGGTTCTGTTGCCCTAAATAAGAATTTGGGTTATCGCTATATGTATGATCATTTTTCTACGGTTAAATCTCAGTTACAAAAAGCAGGATTAAGACTCGCTAAAATTTTAAACGATCTATTAGGATAGAGGGTGTTAATTTAAATAATAATAAAGTGGTTTATTTAATGTTTTCACCAATAATTAAAAAAAAGTTATTTTTTTTGGGCGTATTGTTTTCTGTCTCATCTTGTACAAAAGAACTTAAAAAATATCCCGAGGATATCCATACGAACCAAACTTTTTCGGAGGTCTTATTACAAGATATCCCAACGATTAATTTTGAAGATTTAAAGTCAATACTCAATAAACAAGATACAATAACCTATGTTGTTAATTTTTGGGCAACTTGGTGTTTACCCTGTGTCAAAGAATTACCTTATTTTGAAAATATACATCAACAATACAAAGATAAAAATGTTGAAGTAATTTTGGTAAGTTTAGATTTTATGAGTCAAAAAGAAAAAAGGCTCATTCCATTTATCAACAAAAAAAAGTTGCAATCTACCATCATCCATTTTAATGATGTAAACGATCAAATTTGGATTCCTGAAATAGATAAAAATTGGTCTGGAGCCATCCCAGCCACTTTAATTTACAACAACAATAAACGTAAATTTTACGAACAGTCATTTACAGAAAAAGAATTACAAAAAGAGATCAGATCATTTATAGAGTTATAGTAGGTTAGATAATTTATAGAGAATAGGATCATAAAAAACCCATTTTAAAACAGATACTATTTTCTATTCAGTAACTTTTAGTCGTGCTTCCGCTTTTACTGAAATCTTTGCATACCGTTGTGCCAAATATTTTAACCAGCCTGTAATGGCAATCATGGCAGCATTATCTGTTGTGTATTCAAATTTCGGAATATAAGTGGTCCATCCCC
Organism: Flavobacterium sp.; assembly: GCA_042091515.1. GTDB lineage: Bacteria > Bacteroidota > Bacteroidia > Flavobacteriales > Flavobacteriaceae > Polaribacter. The sequence goes on from JBELHH010000004.1 coordinate 46,767, forward strand.
AGTGATGCTGAGCGAGTTGTAATCGCTTTCTAATTTCTGAATTAGCAGATACTCCACCAGCGATTGCAATATGATTAATTCCAGTTTTTTTAACTGTATTTTTTAATTTCTCGATTAAAATTTCAATGATCGTATTCTGAATAGAAGCACAAATATCATGTAAGTTTTCTTCAATAAAGCTCGGATTTTCTCTTACATTCTTTTGAATGAAATAAAGAATACCAGTTTTTAAACCGCTAAAACTAAAATCTAAGTCACCTACTTTAGGTTTTGTAAATTGAAATGCTTTTGAGTTTCCTTGTTGAGCATATTTATCGATTAGAGGACCACCTGGATAAGGTAATCCTAAAATTTTAGCAGACTTATCAAAAGCCTCTCCGACGGCATCATCAATCGTTTCACCTAAAATTTCCATTTTAAAATGATCTGATACTTTTACTATCTGAGTATGCCCCCCGCTAATGGTAAGACAAATAAATGGAAAGGGAGGTTGAGGTGTATTTTCTTCATGTATAAAATGAGCAAGGATGTGTGCTTGCATATGATTTACATCAATGAGAGGGATGTCTAACCCAAGTGCTAAAGATTTTGCAAAAGACGTACCCACTAATAATGATCCCATTAAACCTGGTCCTTTGGTAAAAGAAATAGCATTTAAATCTTCCTTTTTTATACCAGCTTGTTCAATGGCTTGTTGAACTACAGGAACAATATTTTGTTGATGAGCTCTAGAAGCTAATTCAGGAACAACTCCTCCGTATTTAGCATGTATTTCCTGATTGGCAACAATATTGCTTAAAACAGTACCCTCACAAATAACAGCGGCACTGGTATCATCGCAGGAAGATTCTATTCCTAGTATATATGTTTTTTTTGACTTCATAGAGAATCATGCAAAATTAACTATTATTACATTGCCTATTTCTTTTTTAAATGAGAAATTTAATAGTTTGTTAATTTTATCGTTATTTGTATGTAAAGACTTTATTTTTACGTTAATTTATTAAATAGTAACCTCTTAATTATAATCATATCAGAAAAGTTCGAAAAATAGCGGTAAAGTGCCTAAAGTACCTTGTACTGTTTTTGTTATTTCTAATTATTTTTTTTTCAATCCCAGCAATACAAACTAAACTTGCAAAAGTTCTGACAGACGATCTTAATGAAGATTTTGGGACTGATTTAGTTATTAAAAAAGTAGACTTATCTTTGTTAGGTGCCGTTTCTTTAAAAGGAATTGAAATTAGGGATCATCACCAAGATACACTCATTTTTGTAGATCAAATTAGAACATCATTGTTAGATGCTAAAAGAATTTTAGACAATAACATTCAATTAAACAGTACTTCACTAAAAGGAGTTTATGTATATGTTAAGAAGTATAAAGATGAACAATTTGATAATTTAACTGTTTTTACAGATAAATTTGAAGATGATAATCCAAAAAAACCAACCGATACTCCTTTCAGACTAAAATCATCAAATATTTATCTTGAGGATATCAACTATAAGCAAACAAATGAAAACAACTCAGAACCATTAGATTTTGCTGCCTATAATGGTGGAGGTAATATTCAAGATTTCTCTATAATGGGACCCAATGTAGATTTAAACATTAGAGGGCTTTATTTTACAGATAGTAGAGGAGTAGAAGTTACTAGTTTAACCACAGATTTTAAGTATACTAAAACTCAAATGCAGTTTTACAATACAACGGTTCAAACAAAATCCTCTTCAATAAAAGCAGCAATTGAATTTAACTATGAAAGAAAGAATTTAAGTAATTTTAATGAGCTGGTTCAAGTAGATGCCAAGTTCGAGGAAAGTTATTTATCTACAAAAGATTTAAAAAAGCTTTATAGTGAAATTAGCGAAAATGATATCTTAAGATTTAAGGTAGATTTATCGGGTTCTTTAAACAACTTTTCTTTGAGAAATCTTAAGTTGCAATCGGATAGGGGAATAAAAGTAATCGGAGATTTAAATTTTATAAATGCAGTGAAACAAGAGGAGTTTTATTTAACGGCCGATCTTAAAGATCTGTCTGCAGATTACTATACACTTAAAAATAGTTTACCAAATCTTTTAGGAAAAACATTACCAACAGAACTTAATAGAATAGGAGCATTTACACTTTCCGGATTGACTAAAGTTACTCCAAAATCTATTGAAGCGAATTTAGAAATTCGTTCAGAATTAGGAACCATTTCAACCGATTTAGAATTAACGGACTTTGGAAGTATAGATAATGCTACCTACCAAGGATATGTTGGTTTAGATAATTTTAATATAGGAGGATTTTTAAATGATGATTTATTTGGAAAAATATCTTTTCAAGGAGATGTTGATGGGAAAGGATTTCGTGTAGAAAATATTAGCACAAAACTTATTGGTGATATTTCTCAATTTAATTTTAATGATTACAATTATCAAAATATCAAGGTCAATGGATTGTATCAAAATAATTTATTTAATGGGAAATTGGAGTCTAACGATGAGAATTTAAATGGAACTTTTGAAGGACTAGCAGATTTGTCTGAAGAGGTTAATAAATTTGATTTTAAAGCTTTAATCAAGTATGCAAATCTAAAGGCCTTGAAACTCTATTCAAGGGATAGTATTTCAGAGTTAAAGGGATTGATTGATCTTGATTTAAAAGGAGATAAAATTGATAATATTGTTGGCATCGCAAACTTTAAAAACATTAAATATTTAAACGAGAGAGGCCCGTATTCGTTTAAGCAATTCTTGGTATTTTCTACCTTAAAAGACTCTATTAGGCAAGTAAGAATAGATTCTGAAGATATTATAAAAGGAGAATTAATAGGAGATTTTAAGTTTGATGAGTTACCGCTTTTAGCACAAAATGCATTAGGAAGTATTTATTCAAATTACAATCCATTTAAAGTAACATCCAACCAATTCTTAAAATTTGATTTTGCTGTTTACAATCAAGTGATTGATGTTTTTTTACCAGAGGTATCAGTAGCGCCAAATACCTCTATTAAAGGAGTGATAAAATCAGACAATAATCAATTAAAATTAAAAGTTTCCTCTCCCAAAGTAACCGTTTATGGAACGGTTATCGATTCACTTTTGTTAGATACCGATAACAAAAGGATAATCTATGATACTTCTTTAAGCGCTTCAAGTGTGAATACCCCTCATTACAAATTGTCAAAATTGTTGCTTTTTAATAAAAATATTAAAGATACTTTGTTTTTTAAATCAACATTTAAGGGAGGGACTACTGAACAAGAGAAATTTAATTTAGATTTTTATTATACCATTAACAAGAAAAAAAAATCAGTACTAGGGATTGAAAAATCAACATTTAATTATCGAGATAATATTTGGGATTTGAACCCAAAAAATGATAATGAAAACAAACTTATTTTTGATCTTAAAAAAGAGGAATATTATTTTTCTCCTTTTACACTGAAATCAGAAGAGCAAGAAATAAAATTTAATGGGGTTATAAAAGATTCTGTTTATAAAGATTTGGAGATTGATTTCTCTGATGTTTATTTGAGTAGTTTTTTACCTGATGTAGATAGTTTAAAATTACGAGGAAAATTAGATGGAATGATCAATATTTCTCAAATTGCAGGGATTTATGGGCCTAAGGGTGATCTTAGAGTTGAAAATTTTCATATTAACGATTTTAAACAAGGAGATTTGTCTCTTTCAGTAAAGGGAGAAAGTTCTTATAAAAAATATGATGTTACCTTATCGCTAGATAGAGAAAAAGTTAAAAATATTTCAGCATTTGGCTCTTTAGATTTTTCAAACATACGACCAAAGATAGATTTATCAGTATCGCTTGAAGAATTTGAATTAAATGCTTTTAGTCCATTGGGTGAAGACGTACTTTCAAAAATAAGAGGGATAGCATCAGGAGATTTTACATTAAAAGGATTTTTAAGAAATCCAGAAATGGATGGTCAACTAATCTTAAAAAAATCAGGATTACAATTTCCTTACTTAAATGTTGACTATGATTTTATTGATGAGGTAGCCATTGACTTAAAGGGGCAATCTTTTCAATTCAATACCATAAATCTACAAGATTCTAAATATCTTACTACAGGAGTCCTAGAAGGAAGTATCACCCATCAAAATTTTGATAAATGGGCATTAGATATTGATATTAAAAGTCCTAACCTATTAATTTTAGATACAAAAAACTCAGACGAAGCTTTGTATTATGGAACAGGCTTAATTCAAGGAAATGCGAGCATTACTGGATTAACTAACAATATAACCATCAACGTAAATGCCAAGACAATGCCCAATACAAACTTTGTAATCCCCCTAAAAGATGTGGCTTCTGTAGATACTTATAAATTAATTCATTTTAAATCTGAGAAAACGCTTGAAGAATTGCAAGAAAAAACAGCCATCGATGCGATTGAAGGGGTTTCATTAAATTTAGCGTTAGAGGTTACAAAAGATGCTAAAGCTCAAGTGGTTATTGATGAAGTAAATGGTAGTGAATTGAATGGTAGGGGAACTGGCGATTTACAAATAGAGATTAACACCAATGGTAAATTTGCCATGTTTGGGGATTACACTATAGATAACGGAGTTTACAACTTTAAATATGGAGGGATTATCAATAAGCCTTTCGCAATATCTAAAGGAGGTTCTATTTCGTGGAGTGGAAATCCTTTTGAAGCAAATTTAAATGTTACTGCAGTTTATACAACCAATGCAAATCCAGCAATATTATTAGAAAATTTTAATACAAATCGAAAAATACCAGTAGACTTAATTACGAATATCTCTGGAAACTTATTTAACTCAAAACAAGAATTTGATATTGAGATTCAGAATTCTAATTCAACGATTGCTTCTGAATTAGATTTTGTCTTAAACGACAACGACGTAAATTCAAAAATGCGTCAGTTTTTAACACTCCTTGCTGCAGGAACGTTTGCAAATCCAAATGGAGGGAATTTAAATGGAGGAGAATTATTGACAGGAACAACCTCCAACGCTATTGGGTCTATTCTTTCAGATATTATAAGTAGTAATACAGTAAGATTAGATGTTGGGTATACAACGGGTGGAGTTCAAAACCCCGAAGATAACCTTAGTTTAGACGATCAAGTTGATGTTTCTTTGACCACTCAAATAAGTAAGAATGTTATTGTTAATGGTAAAGTAGGTGTCCCCGTAGGAGCTCAAACTCAATCTAGTGTTGTAGGAGAAGTAAAAGTAGAAGTTCTGTTAAATAAAGCCGGTAATTTTAGAAGTATTATCTTTAACAGGCAAAATGAAATTCAGTACTCGGCTGAGGAGGAAGGATATACACAGGGAATTGGATTGTCATATCAAGTGAACTTTAATTCTCTTTCAGATCTTTTAAAAAAAATTGGTTTAAAGAAAAAAAATAAAAATAAAAATAAGGAAATCCAATATAAAGATACGATTAGTCATCGTCACAAAGGGTTGCTAAACTTTAAAGAAAAAGATTAATTATTTGTAGCTTTAAGAAGGAATATTGAATCTAATTTTGGAAGTTATTTAGTGAATTTGAACCGAAATCGATTTCGTTTTTTTTTTACTTAAACTAAGTTATAATAAGTATTTTTACATTTGTTTTATGGGAAAAATAAATAAAATAGCAGTGATGACATCGGGAGGAGATTCTCCAGGGATGAATGCTGCAATTCGCTCAGTAGTAAGAACATGTGCTCACTATAAAACTGAATGTATTGGGATTTACAGAGGATATCAAGGAATGATAGAAGGAGACTTCGTAGCGCTTACTGCTCGTAGTGTAAATAATATCATTAACAAAGGAGGTACGATCTTAAAATCGGCTAGATCAGATGAATTTAGAACTCCAGAAGGAAGAAAAAAAGCTTATCGACATTTAAAAGAGCAAAAGGTAGATGGTTTAGTCGTTATAGGAGGAGATGGTTCGTTTACAGGAGCCGTAATTTTTAATAAAGAATTTAATTTCCCAGTTATCGGTATTCCTGGAACAATAGATAATGACATTTTTGGCACCTCACATACTCTAGGATATGATACTGCTTTAAATACAGCTGTAGATGCAATTGATAAAATTAGAGATACTGCTTCTTCACACAATAGGCTATTTTTTGTAGAGGTTATGGGAAGAGATGCTGGTTTTATTGCCTTAAATGCTGGAGTTGGTGCTGGGGCAGAAGAAATTTTAATCCCAGAAGAAGACCTTGGTTTGGATAGACTCTTAGAATCATTAATTAAAAGTAGAAGATCAGGGAAATCTTCGAGTATCGTTGTAGTTGCCGAAGGTGATAAATCAGGTAAAAATGTATTTGAACTTGCAGAATATGTAGAGGCTAATATGCCCGAATACGATGTAAGAGTTTCAGTTCTTGGGCACATGCAACGAGGAGGGTCACCCTCATGTTTTGATAGAGTTTTAGCCAGCAGACTTGGGGTGAAAGCCGTAGAAATTTTAATAGACGATAAAACCAATCTAATGGTTGGTCTTAACAATAATCTTGTAATAACGACAGATTTAGAAGAAGCTATTACAGGAGGTCATGAAATCAATAAGGAACTCTTACGAGTTTCAGATATCATGTCAACATAATTTAAAAACAATTAAAAATAAAAAATGATTAAAGTAGGAATTAACGGTTTTGGTAGAATAGGAAGATTAGCTTTTAGATCTGCGATCAACAGATCTAATGTTCGGATTGTTGGAATCAATGATTTACTAGATGTAGAATATCTTGCCTATATGTTAAAGTATGATTCTGTGCATGGACAGTTTGATGGAGATGTAGAGATTGAAGGTGGTAAATTAGTTGTAAATGGGAATCACATCAGAATTACTGCTGAAAGAGATCCAGCAAATTTGCGATGGGATGAAGTAGGAGCAGAGTATGTTATTGAATCTACGGGGTTCTTTTTAACGGAAGAGACTGCCGGAAAGCATTTAGAAGCAGGAGCAAAAAAAGTAGTTTTATCAGCTCCTTCAAAAGATCATACTCCAATGTTTGTGATGGGTGTTAATAATAATGAATTAAAAGCAGATCAAAAGATATTTTCAAACGCATCATGTACAACCAATTGTTTAGCGCCAATTTCTAAAGTACTTAATGATAATTTTGGAATTGTAGAAGGGTTAATGACTACCGTTCATGCTGCAACAGCAACTCAAAAAACTGTAGACGGTCCTTCTATGAAAGATTGGAGAGGTGGTAGAGCATCTATCCACAATATCATTCCTTCTTCTACAGGTGCCGCAAAGGCTGTAGGGAAAGTAATTCCTGAGTTAAATGGTAAATTAACAGGAATGGCATTTCGTGTTCCAACCATGGATGTTTCTGTTGTAGATTTAACAGTAAAATTAGAAAAGCCAGCCACTTACGAAGAAATTTGTGCAGCGATGAAATCTGCTTCTGAAAGCGGACCAATGGCTGGAGTATTAGGATATACTGAAGATTTAGTAGTTTCTCAAGATTTTGTAGGAGAGACAAGAACTTCTGTATTTGATGCCGGAGCGGGGATCGCTTTAAATGACAACTTTGTAAAAGTAGTGTCTTGGTATGACAATGAAATAGGGTATTCAACAAAGATCGTAGATTTAATAGAATATGCTGCTTCTTTATAATTGCAGACAAACAATAAAAAAGCCATCAAATTCTGATGGTTTTTTTTATTAAAATAATATTTTCAGCATAAGAAAATAATGGCATGAATTTTAATAAATTAATTTTTATATTCAGTAGTACTTTATATCTGTTTATGACGCACCAAACCAGTGCTCAAGATTTAATTACAGAAAAGAATTTTGTATCGCTAAGTATCTTTGGAACAAGTTCTTATGTGGGAGTTACCTACGAGAGAAAACTTACCAATGAAATTGTTGGTGAAGTTGGAATTGGACTTTTAAGTGTCGGATTGGGAGCCACCTATTATCCATGGAAAATTAAAGAAGATCATCTTAATTTTTATACTGGGCTAAAATATGGTTCTCGTAATATCATTACAAGTATATTTTTGATAGATGATAAAAAAGATCCTGTTTTTTATTTACCAATTGGGCTTAATTATTCTGCCAGCGGAGGGTTGAATTTAGCCTTAGATATTGGTCCTTCATTGAATGATTCAACAAGTATATATGCAAATCTTCGTATAGGTTTTCGTTTTTAAGACTTTACAGCAATCATACTGATTTCTACATTTACAAACTTTGGTAAATTAGCAACCTCGACAGTTTCTCTGGCAGGAGCGGTTTCTTCATTAAAATAGTTCCCATAAATAGTATTAATTCTGGAGAAGTTATTCATATCAGAAATAAAAATAGATGCTTTTACAACATGTTCAAATGTCATCTCTGCAGCTTCTAAAATAACTTTCATATTTTCCATGACTAAGGTTGTTTCTTCTTCAATAGTCCCTATTTCTAGTTTTCCAGTTGATGGGTTAATAGCTATTTGACCAGATGTATATAAAGTATTCCCAGATAATACAGCTTGGTTATAAGGCCCTAAAGGAGAAGGAGCTTTAAAGGTTTGAATAATTTTTTTCATTAGGTTGTTATTTAAAATAATACTCTGTTAGGAGGTCTGTTTTGTTCGTATTTTAAGTCTCTTAATATAGATGATTTTACACCAATAAAGAAAACATAAGATTGATTATTACCAAAAGGAACCCAATTAAAACTCAATCTCCAGCTATCTAAATCCCTAGAAAAATTCATTCTTGTAAAGGTAAACCCTCCACTTGCAATGTCATATCCAGATGAAAAACCAACTTTCCATTTTGGAGTTAACTCAAAATCTCCACCAAACATTACTGAATGAGATTGTATCCCTATATTACTCACACCATTATTAGCATAGGATGCCGAGTAGGCTAGATTTAACCGCCATGGAATCACAGCCTTATACAATTCCGTTACCTGTTCTTCATCCTTATCTTCATTAAAAGAACTTGTTGGTTCTGTTGCAAATTTGTTTGTAGGATCTATATTATTTCCAAGAACATCAGGTGTATTTTGATTTCCGTTTGCAGAATTATTGTTAGTAGATTCATCATCACCTCCTTTTAGGTCTCTACTTGATATGGAGTAGTTTGCGGTTACATTGGCCCTCGTTAATCTAAATAATCCTTTCACAAACTTATTGATTCTTTGTCCAGCATCATTTATTTGATAGGGGTCAAAAGTTGCATTAAAATTGACGGCTAGTTTATCTTTAAATAACCGTGTACCAGCAGATGCATTTATTGGAGACCATCGTAAACTATCGGCAGCTATATTATAAGAGGAACTAAAATTTAAGTTATTTAAAATGGTTATTTTTTTATCTTCCTCATCACTATCAGGATCTTCAGGAGCCAATTTCCCTTCAACAACGTTATTTATTGAGATTCCAATTGAATTGCTTAAACCTCTACCAGGTGTTCCATAGAGGCTTGTTCCACCTTCAAAAGGAGAATAGGTTTCAAATTCTGTACCTTCCAAATTATTTTGAACACTTTTGTTATATCGATCTGCAAAATCAGGTCGATACGAAAAAGAGACAGATGGTCTTATGGTATGTCTAATTGCTTTTAGTCGACCTTTTTTAAAATTAAAAGTACCGTAAATATTAGTGGATAAACTTAAACTAGTTCCATATTCTCTAAAGTTACTAAATTTACTTATTGTATCTGTGACAACTGTTCCAAAAGTTCCATCAGTGTTTTGTATCGTTGGATCGTAGGTCTTATTAAGATTTTTAAAACTCCATACCTCCCTATAATTAATACTTGGCGATAAAGTAAAATAATTTAGTAAGGTAATATTGGTACTTGCGTCAGCTCTGTGTTGAACTCCAGTTTTTGCTGTTTCAAACATTTTAGCGGTAAAAAATTCATCTTCAGTTGTATCTATACGGTATTCACCCTGCATATTATAGGTCAATCCCATTTTTTGAAGAGGATTCTTTTTTATACCACCTCTACCAGCTAAAGGATATATTCTACTCATCGATAATTGAAGGGAGGGTAATGCCATTGTTACAGAACCTGTATTGGTGTTTTGAGAATGAGTGGCATTCATATTTAAATTAAAAGGAGTGCCAGTAAAGGTTTTTTGATATGAAATAGAAGAACTAAAAGTATTTGTTAAAAAATTTGAATTATTAAATTCATTTAATGACTGTCTAAAATATTGACTACTTCCTAAATTTACAGATGCTCCAAAATTAGAATTAGGATTTGATTTGGGATCTTGTCGATGACTCCATCTTAAATTAAAATTTGTGGCTTCAGAAAAATCATCAAAACCACGAGTGCTCTGAATTATTTTTTCAAAACTTAAATTAAAACCTCCAGAAAATTTATAGCGAAGATAGTATTGAGAACTAGTTCTAAATCCCCAACTACCATTAGAATAAATATCCCCTAAGACTTCTAAATCTAGATAATCATTTACTGCAAAATAGTACCCACCATTTTGTATTCCTATTCCTCTATTAGAGGTACTTGTTTGAATGGCAGGAAAAATAAATCCAGAGGTTCTGTTTTTTCCTAGCGGAAAATAAGCAAAAGGAAGAAAGACAGGTGTTGGAACATCAGCAATAACTAAATTACTTAGTCCCGCAACTATTTTTTTGTTGGGTACCACTTTTGCTTTTTTAACTCCAATAAAATAGTCAGGATTTTCCTTGTCTGAAGTTGTAAATCTAATTTTACGCATATAAATAGTAGAATCATTTACACGTTTTGCTTTTTCTCCTAAAACAAATATACCCGGTTCTTGTTTTGTTTTTATACCGTAAATAATGGCTTTTTTTGTTTTAAAATTATAAATCATAGAATCTTGCTCTGATTCTTGCCCAGCTTGCTTAAATATTGGTCGCTGGGTATAGCCAGTGCTATCTTTTATTCCTTTTGCAAACAGGGTGTTTTTTTGATAATCAACAATAATAATTCCAGCTTTTAAGTCAATGTCAGTATACGTTACATGGGCTTCGTTAAAAAGAGTAACTGTTTTTTCTTTTGCATTTTGAGTTGTGTAATCCTTTGCAACATGGGTAATTAAATCTGTAATAACCTCTTTAGGAACAATACTATCTAAGGTAATACTATCTTGTTTTTTGAGTAGTAAGCTATCTTTTCTTATGGTATTTTTTGACCTTATATTAATATTTGAGACAGAATCTTTGGCGACTCTAGGAATCGGTTTTCCTTTCGGCTTTATATCCTGAGATTTTACATTTATTTGAAAACAAAATAAAAGTAATAACAAAAGTATGTAGGACTGGTTTGATTGCAATATTTAATATACTATTTTTGTATGTGAGTAAAAATATGCTTCAATATTTGAAGCACCAAATTTGAAAAGCCAAAATTAGTTAAATTTTGTTGATAGAACCTACATACAAGTGCAAAATTGAGACCACGCTGTTCATGTTGATCTTTTTTGCTTTTTGCTTTTTTTTATTGATCCCTTCAAAATTAATTTCTCAGAATAAACAATTTACGGTTGTTTTAGATGCTGGACACGGAGGTGCAGACCCTGGGAATATTGGAAACGGGTATCGAGAAAAAAATATTGCTTTGAAAGTTGTCAAAGAAATAGGGAAAGAACTTCAGAAGATAAATGATATTAAAGTAATTTATACCAGAGACAAAGATGTTTTAATAAATTTATGGAAAAGAGGAGAGATTGCCAATAAGGCAAAAGCAGATCTGTTTGTTTCTATCCACTGTGATGCTCATAATTCTAATGCATACGGTGCCGGTACTTTTGTATTAGGTTTGCATGCCAACAAAAGAAATTTTGAAGTTGCTAAAAGAGAAAATGCTGTAATCTCTCTTGAGGAAAATTTTAAAAACAAATATAAGGGGTTTGATCCCAATTCTGAAGAATCTGTTTTAGGGCTTACACTAATGCAGGAAGAAAATTTAGATAAAAGTTTTTCATTAGCAGCAGATATTCAAAATAATTTTGCAAAATCGCTACAAAGAAAAAATAGAGGTGTTAAACAAGCGGGTTTTGTAGTGCTCCATCAAACATATATGCCAAGTGTATTGGTGGAGTTAGGTTTTCTTACAAACAAAAGAGAAGGGAGTTTTTTAAACTCCAAAGCAGGTCAGCAAAAAATGGCTAAAGAAATAGCTAAATCGATTATAAAATATTATCAACAATTAAAACTAAATACTATTCCATCAAACGAAAAATTAATCGTTGAAAAAGAAAATGATAATTTTAATGATAGCGAAGAAAATAAGGGTAACAAAGAAGTGATTTTTAAAATACAAATAGCATCAAGTAAAAATAAAATTAAAGAAAAATCATATAATTTTAAGGGATTAAAAAATGTCAAACGAGTTAAAGTAGGTTCTTATTACAAATATTATTATGGAGTTACAAACCATTATAATCAAGCAAAGGAATTTTTGTTAAAAGCTATTAACAAGGGATTTAAAGATGCTTATTTAACAGCTTTTAAAGGTAAAAGAAGAATCCCACTTTCAGAGATTTTAGATTAGAAAAACACTTCACCTCACAATTCACAAAAAATAATGGTATTATTGTATTATAAAAAAAAATAAATGTCGAAAGAGTTAAAAACAGGGATTGTTGCTATCCTAATTTTATGTTTAGGTTATTGGGGATTTAATTTCCTTAAAGGTCAAAACTTATTAGAGGCCTCTTCAAGGTTTTTTTATATAGAGTATGACAATATACAAGGGCTCAATAAAGCAAGTGTTGTGACCATTAATGGATTGAAAGTTGGAAAAGTGTCTGATATTACTTTTAATAAAGACTCTACCAAAAGAGGTAAATTAGTTGTGAAAATATCTCTTGATAATAGTTTTGAGTTTACAAAAAATAGTGTTGCTAAAATCTATTCTACAAGTATTATTGGAGGAGAGTCCTTAGCGATTATTCCAAGTTATGAGGGCTCTTTAGCTGTTTCTGGTGATTATTTGATAGGAGAAGTTGAATCGGATATTTTCACCTCTGTGGGCGAAACATTAAATCCATTAAAAACAAAAGTAGAAAGAGTTGTTATTGGCGCAGACTCATTGTTAATCGCGCTTAATGATTTGCTTGATTTAGAATCAAGAAATAGTTTTAAAAAAACAATAAAAGAACTAGAAACTACTGTTGTTTCAATAAACGGTGCTTTAAAATCTTTTAATCAAGTGATTGATTCTAGTAAAGTAGATATTGATGTGACATTGGATAATGCAAAAAGAATTACCCATAACTTTGCAAAAGTATCAGATTCATTAGTGAATTCTAAATTTGGTGAGACTATAAAAACATTTCAAACAACACTCGATAATGTGAATGGGTTACTTGCTGGAATTCAGAAAGGAAAAGGAACACTCGGTAAATTAACTACGGATGATACTATGTATACTAATTTAACAAATGCATCTAAAGAGTTAGAAGAATTATTAAATGAAATGAAATTACATCCAAAAAGATTTGTTCACTTTTCATTATTTGGTAAAAAAGAAAAACCGTACAAGAAAAAAAACTCAAAAAAATAATACTTCTGAAAATTAATATATTGAATTATTTTCTGAAATAAGAGACAATTTCATTTAAAAAATATAATTAAAATATGGATTATTTGCCAAATATATTTTTTGCATTAGTGTTTTCAGCTGGTGTTGGCTTTTTTATTGTTAATGTTCGTAAATTAATTAGGAATATTAAACTTGGAAAAAAAATAGATAGATCAGATCAAAAAGCAAACCGTTGGAAGAATATGGCAAGGGTAGCCTTGGGGCAATCTAAAATGGTCAATAGACCTATTGCTGGTTTTTTACACATTATCGTTTATATTGGATTTGTCATCATTAATATTGAAGTCTTAGAAATAATTATTGATGGACTATTTGGAACCCACAGAGTTTTTCTGCCACTATTAGGAAAAAATCTCTATGGAGTCTTAATTGGTACTTTCGAAATACTTGCTTTTTTAGTTCTAGTAGCAGTTATTATATTTTGGTTACGTAGGAATATTGTTCAGCTAAAAAGGTTTATGAGTAAAGAAATGAAAGGCTGGCCAAAAAATGATGGAAATCTGATTTTATATTTTGAAATCGTATTAATGTCGTTATTCATTCTTATGAATGCCACTGATCATACTTTTCAAGAAGTAGGTGTTGGAAATCCAATAAGCCAATTTGTTGCTCCTTGGTTTTCAGAGTTTCCTCTAGAAACAGTGTCATCAATAGAGAAAATTGCTTGGTGGTCTCATATAATTGGAATTTTAATTTTTCTAAACTATCTATATTATTCAAAACATCTTCATATTCTTCTGGCCTTTCCAAATACTTATTTTGCCAATTTAAATCCTAAAGGACAGTTTAATAATTTGGCCTCTGTAACAAAAGAAGTTAAAATGATGATGGACCCAGAGATTGATCCTTATGCAGTTCCTGATAAAGTGGATGAAGATCAAATTCCAGATAAGTTTGGAGCAAGTGATGTTGCCGATCTAAATTGGGTTCAGTTACTCAATGCATACACATGTACAGAATGCGGTCGATGTACCTCATCGTGTCCCGCAAATATGACTGGAAAAAAATTATCGCCAAGAGCTATTATGATGAAAACTCGTGACCGTTTAGAAGAGGTTGGAGCTAATATTGATGAAAACGGAGGCATATTTAAAGACGATGGAAAACAATTATTAAACGATTATATAACTCCAGAAGAATTATGGGCCTGTACAAGCTGTAATGCCTGTGTAGAAGAATGCCCTATCGATATAGACCCATTATCTATTATTATGGATATGCGTCGATATTTGGTTATGGAACAATCTGCAGCTCCTCAAGAATTAAATATGATGATGACAAATATCGAAAATAATGGAGCTCCATGGCAATACAATCAACAAGATAGATTAAACTGGAAAGACGAATAAAAGCGATAGATATGAATGTACCTACAATGTCAGAAATGATGGCTCAAGGAAAACAACCTGAAATATTATTTTGGGTTGGAGCAGCTGGAAGCTATGACGATCGAGCTAAAAAAATTTCCAGAGCATTTGTAAAAATTTTACACAAAGCAAATGTAGATTTTGCGGTATTAGGAATAGAAGAAAGTTCTACAGGTGATGCAGCAAAGCGATCAGGAAACGAATTCTTATTTCAAATGCAAGCCTTTACAAACATAGAGATATTAAATGCTTATGACGTTAAAACTATTGTTTGTACAGATCCACATTCATTTAATACATTAAGGAATGAATATCCTGAATTGGGAGGGAAGTATACGGTATATCATCATACTCAATATATAAAAAAGTTAGTTCAAGAAGGAAGACTGTTCATCAATAAATCATTGGTAGGGAAACAAGTAACTTATCATGATCCATGTTATTTAGGAAGAGGCAATGGGGTTTATGAATCACCAAGAGATATTATTAGGCAGTTAGGGGTAAATCTAATTGAAATGAAGCGAAATAAAAATAATGCTTTGTGTTGTGGTGCAGGAGGAGCACAGATGTTTAAAGAACCTGAAAAGGGTGAGATAGATATTAATATCTTAAGAACTAAAGAGGCACTAAATACCAAAGCAAAAATTATAGCAACAGGTTGTCCTTACTGCAATACGATGATGACAGATGGAGTTAAATTTTACGAAAAAGATGATCAAGTTTTAGTGAAAGATATCGCAGAGTTAATCTCAGAATCATTATAACTGTCTAGAAAATTATACAATTAAAAAGAGTATATCGTGTCAAGACAAATAAAGAAATTAAATATCTAAAAAATGGTTATTAGATGTTTCTAAATTATTTCAAAGCTGCTCGTTTAAGAACCTTACCTCTATCAATTTCAGGAATCATTGTTGGGAGTCTATTAGCCAAATCTGATGGTTTTTTCAATTGGACAATTTTTATATTGTCTATACTAACAACAATTGGTTTTCAGGTTCTTTCAAATTTCGCGAATGACTATGGTGATGGAATAAAAGGTACAGATGTTACCAGAACAGGAGAAAAAAGGATGGTGAGTTCAGGAAAAATCACTCCTAAACAAATGAAAAAGGCAATGGTGATAACCGCTATTATAACCATATTTTTTGCGCTTATATTAATTAATAGTTCTTTTGGGAAGGAAAATGTTGGATACTCATTATTATTTTTTTTACTGGGAATTAGTTCAGTGATTGCTGCCATAAAATATACTGTAGGAAAATCGGCTTATGGATATAGTGGTTTTGGAGATTTTTTTGTTTTTATTTTTTTTGGCTTACTAAGTGTCTTAGGAAGTTATTTTTTGATTACAAAAAGTATTCATTTTATTCTTTTCTTGCCTGCATTTTCTGTCGGCTTATTAAGTACAGCTGTTTTGAATCTCAATAATATGAGAGATAGAGAAAACGATAAAAATTCTAATAAGAATACTATCGTTGTTAAAATTGGCAAGAATGCTGCGAAGAGGTACCATTACCTATTGCTTTTTTTATCATTTTTTTTTGCAACAATATATGTTGTAATCACCTATTCTCATCCAATCCAATTTTTATTTCTGCTAGCATATTTTCCTCTAGCAGTACATGTTATTTTTATTATTAAAAATACTGAAGAATCGAAACTAGATGGAGAATTAAAAAAAGTAGCCCTTAGCACATTTCTATTTGCTATTCTTTTTGGCTTAGGTCAAGTTTTGTAATTTTACAATCTACATCAATCAATCCATGAAAACAGTAAAAATTATACTCTATATTTTAATTCTAATTTCACTATTATTTTTCACAACTGGTTTGGTTGTCAAAGAAAGTAGTTATTCAACTACGATAACGATTAATAAACCATTAGATAAAACGTTTCAATTATTTACCAATCGTAAGACAATTTCAAATTGGAATCCAGCATATACATCTATTGAATTAGTTGATGAGAAATTTGGAATAACAGGAAGTATTTATCATATAACTATAAAAAATAATAATCAATCAGTCTCTATCAAAGAAAAAGTACTAGCCTATGTTAACAACGAAAAAATAACCTTACTTTTTGATCGAGAAGGTGTTATAGAGGTAAATGATTTTACCTTTAAAAGTGTAGGGTCTAAAACCCTGATAACCCTTAATTCTAGCTATCAAGCAAAAAGCTATATTTTAGGATGTATATTGCCTTATTTAAAATCAAAATTTAAAAAAATTAATGAAAAATCACTTCTTAATTTTAAAAATTTTGCTGAAAACACTACCCTTTGATTTCTGCGACATTCCATAAATATATATTAAACTTTAAAAGGCCGAGTGGAACCTCTCGAGGAGTTTTGAGAACAAAAGAAACATGGTTTTTAATTGTAGAAAAAGAAGGTAAAAAGGGAATTGGAGAATGCGGTCTTTTTAGAGGATTAAGTATTGATGATAGACCAGATTATGAGCAAAAATTACAATGGGTCTGTCAAAATATTAATCAAGGACAAAAGTTTTTATTAACGAATACTCAGCAGTTTCCTAGTATTCAAATTGGGATAGAGCAAGCATTCCTATCCTTGCAAGCTCCATCTTCTTTTGAGTTGTTTCCTTCAAAATTCACACATTCAGATAGAGGCATAGACATCAACGGCTTAATTTGGATGGGGGAAGAGCAGTTTATGAAAGATCAAATTAAAGAGAAAATAGAACAAGGTTTTCGATGTATAAAAATGAAAATTGGAGCTATTGATTTTCAAATGGAAATAGAAATTCTTAAATCCATTAGAAAAGAATTTTCAGTTGACGATATAGAATTAAGGGTCGATGCAAATGGTGCCTTTAGTCCATCAGGTGCTTTAGAGAAATTAAAACGTTTATCTCAGTTCGATCTTCACTCTATAGAACAACCTATTAAACAATATCAACTAAATGAAATGGCATTTTTATGTGAAAATACACCTTTACCCATTGCTTTAGACGAAGAATTGATAGGAGTATTTGAAACTCAAAAAAAAAATGAAATATTACAAACTATTAAGCCTCAATATATAATTTTAAAGCCTAGTTTAGTTGGTGGATTTAAAGGAAGTGAGAAATGGATACATATAGCCAATCGCTTACAAATTGGTTGGTGGGTAACGAGTGCTTTAGAAAGTAACATAGGTTTAAATGCCATTGCACAATGGACATACACTCTTAAGACTAAGATGCCTCAAGGGTTAGGAACAGGAAATTTATTTACGAATAACTGTAAGAGTCCATTAGAAGTAAAAAACGGATATTTACGTTATCATAATCAAAAAAAATGGGATTTTAATTTTATATAATATGAATTTTTTACAAACAGGATATAGAGGGAGAAATAATTTTTGGATGTATATAGTGATGTTTTTCATTGTCCTATTTGGAAATGTCATAGGACAAATCCCTATTACTATAAAAGCTTTTTTTGCAGCAGACGAAGATTTACAAAAATTTGCCCAAAGTGGTGAAAATGCATTTGCAAATCTTGGAATAAATTCGAATTTGTATTTTTTTTTAGTACTTTTTTCTTTTGTAGTACCATTTTTTTTATTTGTTTTAGCATTGAAAGGAATTCATCAAAAAAAACTCACTTGGGTAGTCACTTCTAGAAGAAAAATTGATTGGAAAAGATTCTTTTTTGGAGTTTTTATTTGGGGTTCGCTCTCCATATTAGTTTTAAGTACAGATATTCTTTTATCACCAGAAAACTATGTGTGGAATTTTAAACCAATTCCCTTTTTTACACTTTGTTTAGTTGCTCTTTTATTTTTACCAATACAAACGAGCTTAGAAGAACTATTATTTAGGGGGTATTATATGCAAGGACTAGCTTTATGGATCAAAAATAAATGGGCCCCTTTAATAATTATGTCTTTTGTTTTTGGATTCTTACATTTTAGTAATCCAGAAGTTGAAAAATTAGGAGAGTCTGTTCTGATTTTATATGTAGGAACAGGATTATTTTTTGGAATTGTTACCCTAATGGATGAAGGAACAGAATTGGCCATGGGGATGCATGCTATTAATAATATTTTAGCAGCCTTATTCATTACTACAGATTGGACAGTTTTTAAGACTGATGCATTATTTGTTGATACATCAGAACCTACCGTTGGTTTTGAAATGGTTCTACCAATTTTTATATTATATCCACTAGTATTTTTTATTTTTTCAAAAAAATATGCTTGGTCAAATTGGAAAGATAAAATTTTTGGGAACTTAGAAAAATCCACTGCTGTTGAAAAAGAATAAATACCATATAAACTTTCATTTAAATGGAAAAACTTTTTCTTCTTCCGAAGAAATAATTAAATTTTCTACCACTATTTCTAAAGAACTCTGTACATTTTTTAAAGAATGGTTTTCTAACAGTCGTTTTATGAACGTGTATACATCCGGATCTACGGGAAAACCAGCAATTATTCAACTTCAAAAAAAGCATATGATCCAGTCTGCATTGTCTACAGCCTCTTTTTTTAAGTTACCAGAAAAAACATTAGCACTTTGTTGTTTACCTCTTGGATATATTGCTGGAAAAATGATGTTAGTAAGAGCACTTACATTAGGATGGCATTTAGATGTTGTTAAACCAAGTTCATCACCACTTACAAGCCTCAAAAAAGTTTATGATTTTTCTGCGATGGTTCCTTTACAATTGAGTAACTCACTAGATAAAATGTATTTAATCCGAAAATTGATTGTTGGAGGTGGGGTGGTTCCCTATTCATTAGAAAAATCAATTCAGAACATTACAACGCATGTTTATGCAACCTATGGAATGACAGAAACAATCACTCATGTCGCTGTTAAACCTCTAAATTATGTGACTCACAACCCCAATAAAACAACATATAAAACATTGCCTAATGTAACCATCGATTTAGATTCTAGGGGGTGTCTGATAATCAATGCTCCTACTATTTCTTCAGAAAAAGTGGTTACGAATGATGTTGTTGAGATAATTTCAGAAACTGAATTTATATGGAAAGGTCGCTTTGACAATGTAATTAATTCAGGAGGGATTAAACTATATCCAGAAGTATTAGAAAAAAAAATATCCTCAAAAATAACAAGACGTTTCTTTATGGCTGGAGTACCTGACAATAAGTTAGGTGAAAAATTACTCTTATTTATAGAGGGGAAACCATATAATATCAATAAAAAAAATATTTTTTTAGAATTATCAAAATTTGAAATCCCAAAAGAAATTATTTTCATTTCTCAATTTATTGAAACTAAGACCGGAAAAATTCAAAGAATTAAAACCATCAAAACTAGTTAAACTAATACTGTAACAAACTTTACTTAATTTCTAAGGATGTTGTTCCCTAAGTCTAGGTTTTAAATTATAGTTCCATGGAATGATATACGTTTTGAACATCATCATCTTCCTCCAGTCGTTCTAATAATTTTTCAACATCGGCTTGTTGTGCTAAGGAAAGTTTATTTGTAGAAGTTGGAATTCTTTCAAATCCAGAAGAAATAATTTCTACTTGTTGCTTTTCAAAAAAAGATTGTATGGCTCCAAATTGCTCAAAAGGTGCATAAATAATAATTCCTTCTTCATCATCAAATACTTCTTCTACGTCATAATCTATTAATTCTAATTCTAACTCGTCCATGTCAATAGAAATATCTTCCTTTTTAACGGTAAAATTACAGGTGTGATCAAACATAAAAACAACAGAGCCAGAAGTTCCAAAATTCCCATCACATTTATTAAAAATAGCACGAACATTGGCAACTGTTCTATTGTTATTGTCGGTAGCTGTTTCAATTAAAACAGCTATTCCGTGAGGAGCATAGCCTTCAAATAAAACCTCTTTAAAGTTGGCAGTATCTTTGTCAGTTGCCTTTTTTATGGCACGTTCTACATTATCTTTGGGCATATTTGCTGCTTTTGCATTTTGCATTACAGCTCTCAATCGTGAATTAGTATCTGGGTTTGGTCCCCCTTCTTTTACTGCCATCACAATATCTTTACCAATTCTGGTAAACGTCTTTGCCATCGCAGACCAGCGTTTCATTTTTCTTGCTTTTCGAAATTCAAAAGCTCTTCCCATACTTTTTTAATTTTTATTGTTATTACACCGTTTGTTGTAATGTCTCACAACTTCTTGTGCATGTTTTATTTTATATTCTCTGTTTTCAATTTTACTAAGAACTTCCTCACAGTTTTTCAGGTGCTTCCGTGTAATTTCTTTAAACCTTTTATGAACTGTAAAGTCTGTGTCTCCAAAAAACACAGCTCTGTCACTATTTTTTTTTACGATATAATAAGTGTAAACAAATTTAGTTGGAATCTTAAGAATTACTCCAACTAATCCATACATATGTAATTCTAAAATTTCTGCATAAAGAGAAATGTTATCATTTTGAATAATTAACTCTAAGAGTCTTGGTGCTCTTCTTCCCAGTGTTTTTTTATACCTAAACTCTTTTTGTATAGTATCTCTTCTAAGAATTAACTTGTCAACACTTTTATGATTGTAACTGATTCTTTTCTCGTCTTTATTTTTTTTAAATTTAATTTTGTCATTAAAAACATTAATGTGAGCTAATCCTGTGGTCATAGTACCATCCTTAAAATATAAATCTCCCTCAACATAATATTGAGCGATCGAATTGATAGAAAAAAATAAAAAAAGAAAGATGATAATTTTTTTCATATTCTTACTAAACTTGAATCACCCCTAGATTAAATTTTTTTTTGATAGGAGCTTGGTTTGCAGCCTCTATACCCATGGAAATCCATGTTCTTGTGTCTAATGGATTGATAACAGCGTCTGTCCAAATTCGTGCTGCAGCATAGTAAGGAGATATTTGACGATCATACTTTGATTTAATTTTATTAAAAAGTTCCGTCTCTTTTTCAGGGGTAATTGTCTCCCCTTTCTTTTTTAACGATGAGGTTTCTATTTGTAACAAAACTTTTGCAGCAGAATTACCGCTCATTACTGCTAATTCTGCACTAGGCCATGCAATTATTAGTCTGGGATCATACGCTTTCCCACACATGGCATAGTTTCCTGCTCCATAGGAGTTTCCAATGATCACCGTAAATTTTGGGACTACAGAATTACTTACCGCATTTACCATTTTTGCCCCATCTTTAATAATCCCTCCATGTTCAGAGTTAGATCCTACCATAAAACCAGTGACATCTTGTAAGAAAACAAGCGGAATTTTTTTTTGGTTACAATTGGCAATAAAACGAGTAGCCTTATCTGCAGAGTCTGAATATATAACACCACCAAACTGCATTTCTCCATTTCTGTTTTTTACTACGCTTCGTTGATTTGCAATAATCCCTACTGCCCAACCATCTATTCTTGCATACGCTGTAATAATCGTTTTGCCATAATTTTTTTTATACTCATCAAATTCAGAGTTATCAACCAGACGTTTAATAATTTCTTTCATGTCATAGGGGTTATTTCTGGTTTTTGGTAAGATTCCAAAGATTTCTTCTTCTTTTTCTTTTGGTTCTAAAGACCTTACTCTATTGAATCCAGCTTTATCAAAATCACCGATTTTACCAATGATATTTTTTATGGTATTTAAAGCATCTTTATCATCTTTAGCTTTATAGTCAGTAACGCCAGAGATCTCACAATGAGTTGTTGCACCCCCTAAAGTTTCATTATCAATACTCTCTCCAATCGCTGCCTTTACTAGGTAACTACCCGCTAAAAAAATACTTCCAGTTTTATCAACAATTAAAGCTTCATCACTCATAATAGGTAAGTAAGCTCCACCTGCAACACAGCTTCCCATAATGGCAGATATTTGAGTAATTCCCATACTACTCATGATGGCATTATTTCTAAAAATACGGCCAAAATGATCTTTGTCGGGAAAAATTTCATCTTGCATGGGTAGATAAACACCAGCGCTGTCTACAAGATAAATTATAGGTAATTTATTTTCAATAGCAATTTCCTGAGCTCGCAGGTTTTTCTTTCCGGTAATGGGAAACCAAGCACCAGCTTTTACAGTTGCATCATTGGCTACAACAATACATTGTTTTTTTTGAATATACCCAATTTTAACAACGACACCACCCGATGGGCAACCTCCATGATCTATATACATATCTTCTCCAGCAAAAGCACCTATTTCTATATTTTTGGTATTAGCATCGAATAAATAATCAATTCGTTCACGTGCCGTTAATTTTCCTTTTTCATGATGCTTGTTAATTTTATGTTGACCGCCACCAAGTTTAACAGTTGCTAATTTTTTCTTTAATCTAGCAATTAAAAGTTTGTTATGATCTTCATTTTTATTGAAGTTGATGTCCATAAAAAAGTATTTTTGCTAATTTACAAAAGTTTAGCTTTTATTATGGGTTTCGTATAGTAAATTCAATACATTTTTTGATATTTGTTTTTAAATTATATTCCTTGGAATATAATTTAAAAACAAGTAAATTTACTATCTAATTAGATAGAATAATAAATATTATTTTTTTTAATCTTAGGTTATTTATCTCTGTTTAAAAGTAATAGTATTTAAGCATACAGTATTTAAAACAATATGGGAGATATTTCTAAAGATATAAATTCGACATTTAAAAACGATAAGATTAAAGCTTTAATTAATATTAAATACACTGCTAATTGGATTAATAGTCACGAAAACGAATTTTTTAGACCCTATGGAATATCACCTCAACAGTATAATATTTTAAGAATTCTACGAGGTGCTAAAAAACCAATTAAAGTTCAGGCAATTAAAGATAGAATGATTGATAGAGCTCCTAATGCTACTCGTTTGATGGATAAATTGAGTGATAAAAAACTTATTAAACGAATCCGTAGTTCTTCTGATCGAAGAGTAGTCTATATCAATATAAGCGATTTAGGTCTAGAGTTGTTAGAAATTATTAATAGAAACTATCAGTTAAACTTTCTAGAAAACTTAACTACAAAAGAAGCATACACCTTAAGCAACTTACTCGATAAAATGAGATAAAAATTCTATGAGAAATATCGTTAAAAAACTTAATACACCTAAGCATACAGCAACAAGCGATCATGTTATGATGGGGGCGATACGCTTACGACAGCCCTTACCATCAAGAGATATAAAGATGTTAGATCCATTTATTCTTTTGCATCACTATGGTCCTTTTGTTGTGGATGAACATCACAATCCGTTGGATATAGGTCCCCACCCTCATCGGGGGTTTGAGCCTGTTACTTTTTTAATTCAAGGCGAACAATTGCATCGAGATTCACTTGGAAATAAAAGTGTTGTTACCGCTGGGGATGTCCAATGGACAACTGCAGGAAAAGGGATAGTACACGCAGAAGGACCTTCCGAAGAATTATTAAAATCAGGTGGAATTATAGAAGGAATTCAATTATGGATTAATCTTCCAGCCTCAAAAAAAATGATGCCAGCTAATTACCAGCACATAAAAAAAGAAGATTTTTCTTCTTTTACCTCAAAAGATGGTAAAATTAACTTACAAATTGTTGCTGGAAATTTGTCAAATATTTTAGGAAAAATTTCTACACAAACAGATCTAAATATTTATAGGATAGATTCTGAAAAAGAAGGAGAAATTACCATTCCTATTAAAAAAAATCATCAATCCATATTATATCTAATAGAAGGAGAGGTTTTGGTAAACGATACTATTTCTCTGAAAATAAATAACCATCAAATGATTGTTTTTAAACAAGACGGAGATGGGTTTAAGTTAACTACCATTACCCCCTCAAAATTATTATTTCTTTCAGGAGAGCCCATTAATGAAAATATAGCTACTTATGGTCCGTATGTCATGAATACTCAAACAGAACTAGTAGAAGCTGTGCGTGACTACCAAATGGGTAAAATGGGTTTTTTATCTCGTAATTAGAGTACCTAAATTGTGTTTTTTAAAGGCTTGTTATTCTTTGTCAAAAAAAGTGATTATATTGCGATATGCTATGCGTGCATAATAAATGAATCAATTCAATATGAAATATCCACATATTTTTGAACCTTTAGATCTAGGGTTTACCACATTAAAAAATAGAATCATCATGGGTTCTATGCACACAGGTTTGGAAGAAGAAAAAAATGGATTAGAAAGAATATCTGCATACTATGCAGAAAGGGCTAAAGGTGGAGTAGGATTAATTATTACAGGAGGTATTTCTCCAAACATTGAAGGTTGGACAGGACCGTTTTCTGCAAGAATGTCTTCAAAAAAACATTCAAGACATCACCAAAAGATTACGAAAGCTGTACATGATGAAGGAGGTAAAATTTGTATGCAAATTTTACATGCTGGACGATATGGTTACCACCCTTTTAATGTAGCTCCCTCTAAAATAAAAGCACCAATTAACCCATTTAAACCTTTTAAATTAAAAAAATCTGGTATTAAAAGAACGATTAGAGATTTTGTGAACTGTGCAAAACTATCAAAAGAAGCAGGATACGATGGTGTGGAAATAATGGGGTCAGAAGGATATTTAATAAATCAATTTATTTCTGAACATACCAATAGGAGAAAAGATGAATGGGGTGGTTCTTATACAAATAGAATGCGTCTTCCCATTCGTATCATAAAATCTGTAAGAGAGGTTGTTGGAAATGATTTTATTATAATTTACAGACTCTCAATGTTAGATTTAGTAGAAAAAGGAAGTACTTGGGAAGAAGTTGTTCAGTTAGGTAAAGAAATTGAAAAAGCAGGTGCCACCATTATCAATACAGGAATTGGATGGCATGAGTCAAGAATCCCAACCATTGCAACCTCAGTCCCTAGAGCAGCTTTTACATGGGTGACTAAGAAAATGAAAGAAGAAGTTTCCATTCCTTTAATTACATCCAATAGAATTAATATGCCACAGACTGCAGAAACTGTTCTCGCTCGTGGAGATGCAGATCTAATTTCTATGGCTCGTCCTTTTCTAGCAGATCCTGCATGGGTAAATAAAGCAGAAGAACAAAAGCCAGACGAAATTAATACCTGTATTGCTTGTAATCAAGCTTGTTTAGATCATGTTTTTGAGCAAAAAGTAGCTAGTTGTTTAGTCAATCCAAGAGCTTGTCACGAAACAGAATTCAATTATAATAAAACATTGGTGTCAAAAAAAATAGCAGTTGTAGGGGCGGGCCCAGCAGGATTAGCAGCGGCAACAATTGCCGCACAAAGAGGACATCAAGTAACCTTATTTGATGCAGATAACGAAGTAGGTGGTCAGTTTAATATTGCAAAAAAAATACCAGGAAAAGAAGAATTTTACGAAACAATACGGTATTTTGAAAAACAAATAGAGTTACACAATGTAGAATTAAAACTCAATACTACAGTCCAAAAAGAAGATTTAATACAATCTGATTTTGAGGAAATTATCATTGCTACCGGAATTACCCCTAGAACACCAAAAATAGAAGGAATTGATCATGAGAAAGTATTAAATTATTTGGATGTCTTAAAATATAATAAACCCGTTGGTCAGAGAGTCGCAGTAATAGGTGCTGGAGGTATTGGATTTGATATCTCAGAATACTTACTACATCAGGGAACATCTAGTTCACTCAATCTAGATCAATGGTTAGAGGAATGGGGAATCGATAAAAATATAGAGGCAAGAGGAGGAATCGCTGGCGTAAAAAAAATCATACACCCCCCTCAAAGAAAAATTTACATGTTTAAACGTAGTAAAGGAAAATTTGGAAGCAATCTAGGGAAAACTACAGGTTGGATTCATAGAGCTAATTTAAAAAAACAGCAAGTAGAATTTTTAAACCAGGTTGAGTATACGAAAATAGATCATCAAGGATTACATTATACTCAGAACAATGAATCTAAACTGTTAAATGTAGATAATATTATCATATGTGCAGGTCAAACTCCTCTCAAAAAACTATATGAAGCCTTGCGTCAATCTGATAAAAAAACATATGTAATCGGAGGGGCTGATTTAGCAGCCGAATTAGATGCCAAAAGAGCGATTGATCAAGGAAGTCGATTGGCAGCCAGACTTTAATTTAACTTGTTCTTCTTCAATAATTTTTATAGATATAGGTTTTTTTTATGAAATAAAAATACTTTTTTATCGATAGCATAACTTCAAAAAAATGCCGACATTTGTAGAAATGCTATTTTTAGAGTGTGATTAAAGCTACTCTAAACTTTAAAATGATTATAAATGAATAAAAATGGAGTTTTAGCGAGAGCAACAATTATTATGATTGTTGTTGGTTTTGCTTTAATAGGATTAGGTGCTTTTAGATATGATGATGTTGCAGGATGGGGATTTGCCTCTGTAGGGATAGGTTTTTTTGCGATTGCATGGGTGTTTAATGCACTCAAAGGAAGAGTGTAATATCACTCAAATATGCTTTTTTTAATTTAAAATTATTACTAAATGTCTGATGATAAGAAGGTTATTTTCTCTATGTCTGGAGTAAGTAAAACCTATCAAAATACCAATAAACAAGTTTTAAAAAACATTTACTTAAGTTTCTTCTACGGAGCTAAGATTGGAATCTTAGGATTAAATGGATCTGGTAAATCCACACTACTTAAAATTATTGCAGGGATAGAAAAAAATTTTCAGGGTGATGTTACTTTTTCTCCAGGATATAATGTGGGATATTTAGAACAAGAACCACAATTAGATCCAGATAAAACAGTTATAGAAATTGTTAAGGAGGGCGTTGCAGAAACCATTTCTATTTTAGATGAATACAATAAAATTAATGACTTATTTGGGCTGGAAGAAATATATTCTGATCCAGATAAAATGGAGAAGTTAATGGCACAGCAAGCAACGTTACAAGATAAAATCGATGCAAGCAATGCATGGGAACTAGACACCAAGCTAGAGATTGCCATGGATGCTCTTAGAACCCCCGACTTAGATAAGAAAATTGGAATTCTCTCTGGTGGAGAAAAAAGAAGGGTAGCGTTATGTAGACTTTTGTTACAAGAACCTGAAATTTTATTGTTAGATGAGCCAACAAACCATTTAGATGCTGAATCTGTTCATTGGTTAGAACATCACCTTGCACAGTATAAAGGAACTGTTATTGCTGTTACTCATGATCGATATTTTTTAGATAATGTAGCAGGATGGATTTTAGAATTAGATAGAGGTGAGGGGATTCCATGGAAAGGAAACTATTCCTCTTGGCTAGATCAAAAATCAAAAAGACTTGCACAGGAAAGTAAAACTGCATCAAAGCGCCAGAAAACTTTAGAGAGAGAACTTGAATGGGTTAAGCAAGGTGCTAAAGGAAGACAATCAAAACAAAAAGCTCGCCTAAAGAGTTATGAGCGTTTAATGAGTCAAGATCAAAAACAACAAGAAGAAAAATTAGAGATTTTTATTCCAAACGGACCTCGTTTAGGAACCAATGTTATTGAAGCTAGTGGGGTATCAAAAGCTTATGGAGATAAATTATTATATGAAAATTTAGAATTTAATCTTCCTCAAGCTGGAATTGTAGGAATTATAGGTCCTAACGGAGCTGGTAAAACTACTATTTTTAAAATGATTATGGCTGAAGAAACAGCAGACAAGGGCAGTTTTTCAGTTGGTGAAACCGCTAAAATAGCCTATGTAGATCAGTCTCATGCAACTATTAACCCTGATCAGTCTATTTGGCAAAATTTCTCTGGTGGTCAAGACTTAGTGATGATGGGGGGGAAACAAGTGAATTCAAGAGCCTATTTAAGTCGTTTTAATTTTTCAGGAAGCGAACAAAATAAAAAGGTAAATACTTTATCAGGAGGAGAACGTAATCGTCTACATTTAGCAATGACGCTTAAAGAAGAAGGAAATGTTTTATTACTTGATGAACCAACCAACGATTTAGATGTGAATACATTAAGAGCCTTAGAAGAAGGTCTAGAGAACTTTGCTGGATGTGCTGTTGTTATTAGCCATGATCGATGGTTTTTAGATAGAGTTTGTACTCATATCCTAGCATTTGAGGGAGAAAGTCAAGTTTATTTTTTTGAAGGTTCTTTCTCAGATTACGAAGAAAATAAAAAGAAACGATTGGGTGGAGATATTATGCCTAAGAGAATAAAATACAAGAAATTAATTCGATAAAAATAATTGAAAAATTCCATTTTTTTTACTAGCTTTAATTTTTATTGAATACTAATGTTGCTTATTATAAACTATAAAAAACAATATTACCCCAAACAGTAATACATATTAATTAATGATAGATGCTATCGAAAAGAATCTTAACAGAGGAATTAAATTGCTAAACTCACTCTCTGATGAACAATATTGTTGTACCTCATCTCCGCCATATTTTTCAAGTATAGGGTCACATATTAGACATATTTTAGATATGTTTTCTTGTATTTTTATTGGTTTAGAATCTAAGAAAGTTGATTTTTCTGTTCGTGAAAGAAATCCAATTGCATCAGAAACAACCAATGGTGGCATCGAATATTTTAATCAAGTTATTACTAAACTTCGTGCTCTCTCCGAAAGTGATTTAAAGATGATTATTTCTGTTACCGATGAATTAGGAACAGGAAAGATTACTACACATTACTCTCTAGCTACAACGTTAGTTCAAGCTCATACGCATGCAATTCATCATTATGCATTAATCGGTTTTATTATTGATAGACTAAAAATACAACTCCCAGATGATGATTTTGGTTATAATCCAACAACCCCAAAAGACAAATAGTTATTTATTAGATAGTTTTTTTAGACGTTTAGAATATAATTTAAGAGCAATCATTTCTTTAATAAATGGAATTATTTTTCTAAATTTTACTTCATTGTGTTTGTGATTATATTGTGCGATTAGATATAATTGAACCCAATGAGTTCTAATCGTTTTTAATGCTTTTAGGTAGCTGGTTTTAGTTGTGTCATATATATGAATTGGTTCTGCATGAATACCGTTTATTTCTATAATCTTAAAATGACCGTTATACAATTCTTCAAGCGTATTGTATTTTACATCTAATCTTCCGTAAAACCAACCGTTAACTTGATGACTCAATATATCTAAAGAAGCTTCTAACGTTTTATTTATAAGGTGATTTCCATTAATAAAACGTGTTCCTTTACAATGATTTCCAATACAAGATATTTTTTTTAAGGTATTTTTCTTTACAACTTCATCCCATTCAATAGAAGTATCATTTAGTAAATTAGTATAATATAGAGATGCTCGTTTATTGTTTAAGACAAGTTCTTTTATAGAAGACCGACCATTACCTCTTATTGTTAAAAATTCTTTTAATGTAAGTGATGTTATTTTTCCTGTAGGTTTATTTGGGTGTCTATAATAAAAAATTCCACATTCATTTTCATGAATTAAAAACTCTTGAATTATAAAATCGATAGGATATTTTTTTAAATATTTCCTAAGATTTAATTCTGTAGATATTTTTTTTACTAGCAATCCTCTGAATCCAATATCGGGTTTTACAATGATAGGATACTTAATATTAGATTTTTTAATTCTTTGAATAGTCTCCTCAATATCCTTATTTTTTTCATGTAAAATGGAATTAGGGAGATAGTTTTTTGGGAATATTTGTTGTGTTTTATATTTAGATTCAGATCCTATGCCAGAGTTTTTTATCCCAGGATTTACCCCTGTAAAAAACACAAGATTTCTAATTTTTAATCCATACATAATAGCAAAAGGAATATTAGGAAAATAGAATAATGCTGAAGGCCAATATTCCCAATGAAATAGTTTGTATAATGTATTCCTTATCAAGATTTTTCTGAAAATAGAGCATCCAATAAAGTCTTAAACGTTTTTAAAGCAAAGTAAAGCGTAAAGAAAATTAATAAAACCGAAATTATAAAACCAAGAATACTGAAGTAGTAGGAAATACCTTGATGATATAGCTTAAGAGCTTTAAAAGAAATTGTTAATAGTAGTGGAGATACGATTAGTAAAGGTAATAAAATTAGTAATTTTTTGAATCCTTTGGTGGCTAGGTGTTGGTTTATAGACATTGATGATAGTTTTTAATTGCATTTCTGACATTTCCATGGGTTTTTAATAATAAACCAGCTTTATCTTTGTCGATGTTAAGCTCTTTAACTAACATTTTAATCCCTCTTTCTACTAATTTATTATTAGAAAGCTGCATATCTACCATTTTATTACCTCTTACTTTCCCTAATTGAATCATCAAAGAAGTAGAAATCATATTTAAAACCATTTTTTGAGCAGTTCCTGCTTTCATTCTAGAACTTCCAGTGACAAACTCTGGACCAACAATTATTTCAATTGGATATTGCGCAATGTTGCTGAGTGGTGAGTTTTTATTACAAGTAATACATCCTGTAATAATATTTTCTTCATTACATTTTTTAAGTGCAGAAACGACATAGGGAGTTGTTCCAGAAGCTGCTATTCCAATTACGATATCTTGTTGAGATAATGAATGATTTTTTAGATCTTGCCAACCTTGATCAGTAGAATCTTCTGCAAATTCTACCGCTTTCCTGATGGCTTTGTCTCCTCCTGCAATTAAACCGATAACTACGTCATCTGGAACTCCAAACGTTGGCGGGCACTCAGAGGCATCTAAAATCCCCAATCGACCACTTGTTCCAGCTCCAATATAAAATAATCGACCTCCATTTTTTACTTTTTGAGCAATTTGTTTTGTCAGTAATGTAATTTGAGGAATACTATCCTTTACTGATAACGCAACTTTTTGATCTTCTTCATTGATAGAATGAACGAGTTCCGAGATACTCATTTTATCTAAATCATTGTAGTTCGAATCCTGCTCAGTGGTTTTTGTAAAGTTCATGTTTAAAGATAGAAATATAGAACAATAAAAATAAAATTATTCCGATAAATTTGATTTAGAAAAATATAAAATCAAAAAAAGAGTATAATTTGTACTCTTTTTTTAATCGGATTAATAAAACAGGTTATATCTCTTCAATAATTTTTCTTAAACGTTGACTCGGTTGCATTGCTTTATCAGCAAGTTTGCTATCAGGAAGATAATACCCTCCAATGGAAACAGGATTTCCTTGAATGGAATTTAATTCACTAATAATCTCTGTTTCATAAGAGGTCAATTTATTTGAAATAGGAGTGAATTGTTTTTTTAATTCAAGATCTTTATTTTGATCTGCCAATGCTTTAGCCCAGTACTTTGCTAAATAAAAATGACTTCCTCTATTATCCAATTCACCTACTTTTCTGGAAGGCGATTTTTTATGATCTAAAAACATATTTGTTGCCTCATCTAAGGTTTCAGAGAGCACCATCGCTTTAGAATTATTTTGAGTTTCTCCTAAATGTTCTAGAGAAACTGCCAACGCCAAAAATTCACCCAATGAATCCCAACGTAAATGATTTTCTTTTTGAAATTGCTGAACATGTTTAGGAGCAGACCCTCCTGCACCAGTTTCAAACAACCCTCCTCCATTCATTAATGGAACAATAGATAGCATTTTTGCTGATGTCCCTAATTCTAAAATAGGGAAAAGATCTGTTAAGTAATCTCTGAGGACATTTCCAGATACAGAAATTGTATCTTTTCCATTCTTCATTCTTTTTAAACTAAAAAGAGTCGCTTCTGTAGGAGGTAAGATTTTAATATCTAAACCAGTTGTATCGTGGGTAGGGATATATTGATGTACTTTTTTGATCAATTCAGCGTCATGGGCTCTGTTTTTATTTAACCAGAAAACAGCAGGAGTGTTGGTGGCTCTGGCTCTTTTTACTGCTAGTTTTATCCAATCTTGGATAGGTGCATCTTTTACTTGACACATTCTCCAAATATCTCCTTCTTCTACGGTATGTTTTAGTAAAATCAAACCATCTGAATTGATGACCTCTACTGTCCCATTAGACGAAATTTCAAATGTTTTATCATGAGAACCATATTCTTCTGCTTTTTGTGCCATTAAACCTACATTGGGAACAGTTCCCATGGTTGTTGGGTCAAAGGCGCCATGTTCTTTACAAAAATCAATAGTTGCTTGATAAATTCCAGCATATGAACTATCTGGGATTACAGCTTTTGTATCTTGTAATTTTCCTTTTTCGTTCCACATCTGTCCAGAAGTTCTGATCATTGCAGGCATTGAAGCATCTATAATCACATCCGATGGAACGTGTAAGTTTGTAATTCCTTTATCGGAATCAACCATCGCTACATCTGGATTATTTTTGAAAGTGGTTATTATATCGGCCTCAATTTCCTTTCTTTTATTGGCAGGTAAATTATTAAGATGAGTTAATAGATTTCCAAAACCATTATTCACATCAACTCCTATACTAGCAAGAGAATTAGCATGTTTTTCAAATATTTTTTTAAAGAATACTCTCACAACATGACCAAAAATAATAGGGTCTGAAACCTTCATCATGGTAGCTTTCATATGTAATGAAAAAAGAACTCCTTTTTCTTTTGCATCAAGCATTTGTTCATTTAGGAACGACAATAAAGATTTTTTACTCATCACAGTCGCATCAATAATCTCTTTATCTTGGAGGGCTATTGCTTCTTTTAAAATAGTTTTTTGTCCATCTAAGGATGTATGAACAATACTAGCATTAGTAGCTCCACTAATGGTTATAGATTTTTCATTATGAGCAAAATCTCCCTCAGACATAGTGGCTACGTGAGTCTTTGAATCTGAACTCCATTCACCCATTGAGTGTGGATTTTTCTTAGCATAATTTTTAACAGCTTTGGGAGCTCTTCTATCAGAATTTCCCTCCCTTAAAACAGGGTTGACAGCAGATCCTTTTACTTTGTTGTATCGTGCCAAAATATTTTTTTTATATTCTGTATCGTCAGATTCAGGATAATCTGGTAAATCAAAGCCAGCCGCTTGTAATTCCTTAATTGCTGCAGTCAGTTGGGGTACCGAAGCACTTATATTGGGTAGTTTAATAATATTTGCTTCTGATTTTTTCGCTAACTCCCCTAATTGAGTTAAGGCATCTTCAACACGTTGTTCGTTTGGTAAAAGATCAGAAAAATTAGCCAATATTCTTGCAGCTAAAGAGATGTCTTTAGTTTCAAATTCGATATTTGATTTTTTTGTAAATGCTCTTACAATAGGTAAAAAAGAACGAGTAGCTAAGGCAGGAGCTTCATCTGTAATCGTATAAATTATTTTCGATTTTTGAGTCATAATAATGGTTTACATTTAGATGATTTAGATGTCATAGAATTTTATTTAATTGAGCGTATCTAAATGCAGCGCAAATTTAATAAATTCTAGTTTGATTTTACTAAGTAAGTTGTGGATAATTTTCTTTTAAATCCTGAGAAGGAAGTTGAAAAGTAAGAAGACATAAAATAAAAGCCATATCATTCAATTTCTTGTCTGATATGGCTTCTTAGAGATAGATTGTAAACAAGGGTTTGTATTTCTACACAACCGAATAGAGATGTGACTCTATGTTTTTTTCTGGAAAAAAACTGCTTCTTATCGAATCTCTTGTTTTGAAATTTCAGCTTATTTTGGCGATGAACCTTTGATAAACTTTTTGAAATTTCCTCTAATTTTTTTCTTAGTTAGTACAATTCTTACATTGTGTTAAATAGTTCAAAATTAATGTTTTACCATCTCGATTGTTTCTATAAAATTGAAGATGAGAAAAACTCAAACTTTAATAACTAACTAATTGAGAAAAATTTAGAAAATAAAGAACGTTACTTTATTAAATTACTCTCCCTGTCTTAGGCAGTTCTTTCGAAAATGCTTTCTTACATTTGGTTTGTAATTCTTTACCAAAAATAGAATAGATTCTTAGATATCCAAACTTTTTAAGTAATTATAAATCAACACACTACTAACAATAGTTGTTAACATTTGTTAATTAAAAAAGGGATTTCTTGAAATGAAATCCCTTTTATTGTTCTGTATCAAAGAAAAGAATTATCGCCTTCTTTCTTTTATTCTTGCTTTTTTACCAGTAAGATTTCTGAAGTAATAGATACGAGCTCTACGTACTTTTCCTTTTTTGTTAACTTCTATTTTTTGAATAGAAGGTAAGTTTACTGGGAAGATTCTTTCTACCCCTACTGTACCAGACATCTTTCTGATTGTAAAAGTTTCAGAGGATCCTGTTCCTCTTTTTTGGATAACAACACCTCTAAAAAATTGAGTACGTACTTTTTCCCCTTCTCTAATTTCATAAAATACTGTAATAGTATCCCCTGCAAAGAATTCAGGATTTTCATTTCTTGTTACAAATTCGTCTTGAACAAATTTCACTAAAGATTCCATATTTTTAGTTTTATGGTTTTGCCAAGACTAACTTTCACGATTTTCGTCAGAGGTTAATTTTGGCGAGTGCAAATTTAAGAATTAATTTTAGTAAATAAAACCAAATAGAATTATTTTTTTGGCTGGTAACTGATACAGTAATATACCCAAAATTTTCTTTCATAATTAGTACCTTCATTTACAATAATGGGTTCTAATTCTACTGTGCTTTCAAAGAATAATTTAAAAGATGGAGGAAGTTCTCCTAACTTATTGTTGTTTTTAAATTTTTTATCAGAGTTAATATATAAAGCATTTTCAGAATCTAATGTTGTAAGATTATCACCTAAATAGTCAAATTGAAGTGCTGGCTCCCCTAAAATATTTTTCCCATAAACTCTTTTATTTAAATAAAAATTTAAAATAGCAGATGTCTTATATTCATCAGTAGAAAAAATAAATGTTTTTGGATATTTCTTTTGCAATAGTTTAACTTCGACAGAAAGCTCTTCCCAGCCAACCCATGTGTCATCACTTTTTATTGGAACTAAATAAAATAGCAATTGAGTTGCTAAGGCTATATGAAATAGGATAGAAATAATTAGTTGAGTTTTTAATAGTTTCTTACTTATATACATCCCTGCCAAAATAATCCCAGTGATGTAAGAGGGCATTATCCAATTTATTTTTATCCAATAAATTGGTGCGATGAATAAAAAACCAAAAAAAGTAGGAATAAAAAAGGCTAATAGAAAAAGTGTCTTATCTGAAGGGAGTCTAAATTTTGTAAAAGCCTTTTTGAGGTGCTTAAATGAGAATGTAATAAAAACACTAAATAATACAGGTATTAACAATAATAATTGATGACCAATAGCTCCAAAAAAGAATGGTAGATTGATTTCAAATTTATTTATAGTACTAGTTCTAGCTGAAGATTGAAAAGCAAATGAAGCAAATTCATTTTGATAATTCCACCACCAAACAGGAAATGTAACAATGATAGAAATAATAAAACTAATCCATAGCCATGGAGAGATGATAAGTTTTCTGTATTGGTTAGAAAAAATAAGAAAAGAGAGAGTTCCAATGGGTAAAAGTAAAGCACTATATTTACTATCAAATGCTAAGCCCATAGAGACTCCTCCTAGAATCCAATACCATTTGTTTTGTTCAAATATAGCTTTATACATGCATAGAACATTCATAGTCCAAAATAGCAATAAGGGTATATCAGGTGTCGAATTAAAAGAGATAATTGAAATAAATATGGTCGATACCAATAATATCATACTTCTACAGCGTCTTTTTTTAGATAGAAAAAGAGACGCTAGTTTATAAAAAATAAGAATCGTGATAGAAGTAATTGTAAAATCTGTAAATTTTATCACGAAAACAGATTGACCAAAAATATCTGTAAAAATTCTTAAAATATAGCCAATCATCCCCGGATGATCGAAGTAGGAGTAAGAAAGGTTTTGACTATAAAGATAGTAGTAGGCATCTTGGGGCATTAAGCCCATAAATGGTAACAATACAAAACGAAATAATTGAAATCCAATCACCCAGGAAATCATGGGGTTGTTTTTTAATGATGTCAGAAATATTTTCAATAGGTTATTTTACGGAAATTAGTTATGGGGATTCATTCAATAAATCTGGGCGAATTTTCTGAGTTCTTTCATAAGCTTTATCAGACCGCCATTGCTCTATTTTAGGGAAATTTCCAGATAATAGTACATCGGGAACTTTCATCCCTTCATAATCAGAGGGTCTTGTATATACAGGAGGTGACAATAAATTATCTTGAAAGGAATCCGTTAATGCTGAAGTTTCATCACCAATCACTCCAGGGATTAATCGAACAATGCTGTCAACTAAAACAGCTGCAGCCAATTCTCCACCAGTTAAAACATAATCACCAATAGAGATTTCTTTTGTAATATATTTATCACGAACTCTTTGATCAACTCCTTTATAATGTCCTGTTAAGATTAAAATATTTTCTTGTAAGGAAAGTGTGTTTGAAGTTGATTGGTTTAAAGTTTTGGCATCTGGAGTCATATAAATAATTTCATCATAAAATCTTTCAGAAGTCAATTTTTCAATGCATTTAGAAATTGGTTCAATCATTAAAACCATGCCAGCTCCACCTCCAAACTGTGAATCATCAATTTGTCTGTAGTTACCCAGCCCGTAGGTTCGAAGATCATGGATAATAATTTCAACCAATCCTTTTTCCTTTGCTCGTTTAATGATTGAGTGGTTAAAAGGACTTTCTAATAAATTTGGTGCAGCTGAAATAATATCGATACGCATAAGTGCAAATGTACAAGAAATGTTGGTTTAATAAAGTTTCTGATGATCCATGTATTTTATCGTTTTTTAAAACTACAAAAAATAAAGTTTTGAAATGTATTAAAAGGGGTAAGATGAGTTTCTTCCTTACAAATAATTTTTTGAAAACTTGCTTTAAAGTTTTCAGACATTTTCTCTTCTGAGTATCGAGTAATCTCAAGACCACTGCATTTTGATGGACCAGTAACGGAAAATGTACCAATCACTAAATGCTTCTTTACAGATTTATTTATCAATGACTTGTAGGTATCTATTTGATTTTTAGTAGTTAGAAAATGAAAAACTGCACGATCATGCCAAATATCGTAATTGGTTTCAGGGATAAAATCTACTACATCACTTACAATCCAAGTAATCATTTTGGCTTTTTTGCCTAAGCGTTTTTTAGCTCTTTCTAGAGCTTTTTTAGAAATATCTAATACAGTAATATTTTTATAACCTTCTTCTAGTAAAAAATCTACTAATTTACTATCACCCCCACCAATATCAATAATACTTGCTTCTTTAGAAAGCTGAAAAGAATTAATAAAATTAAGAGAGGTTTTTGGAACTTCTTGTGTCCAACTTACTTGATCTGGTGTTTTTGTTTCGTAAACAGTTTCCCAATGTTTTTTTGTGTTGAAATTCATAAATCCTTTTTTAATTAATGATGAAGGTAATTTTGAAACTGATTGATGATTTTCATTTATAACAATTCGATTGCTGCCTCTGCGCAGCGTTCTCCGTCCATTGCTGCAGATACTATTCCACCGGCATATCCTCCACCTTCACCACAAGGAAATAATCCTTTTATTTGAGGATGTTCTAGAGTTTCTTTTCTAGGAATGTTTACGGGTGAAGAAGTTCTAGATTCTACTCCAACAATATTAGCCTCATTGGTAAAATAACCATGCATTTTTTTTCCAAAAGCTACAAATCCTTTTCGCAATCTACTCCCGATTAAAGTAGGTAGCAAAGAATGCATTGGAGCAGAATTTAACCCAGGTTGGTAAGAAGTTTCATTCAAGCTAGTTGATAACTTCCCATCAACAAAATCCACTAATCGTTGTGCAGGAGCAGTTTGTGTTCTTCCTCCCGAGGTAAAAGCCAACCGTTCTAGATTTTTTTGATATTCTAGACCTTTTAAAGGACCAAATTGATCGTATTTAGGGATGTCTTTATCAATATTAATCTCTACTACAATTCCAGAATTAGCAAATTTATTATTCCGTCTAGAAGGGGACATCCCATTAACAACTACCTCGCTATTTGAGGTAGCTGCAGGGACAATAAAACCGCCAGGGCACATGCAAAAAGAATAAACCCCTCTATTATTTACCTGTTGCACCAAGCTATAAGCTGCAGCTGGTAAAAGATCGTCTCTATTCCCACTACAACTATATTGTATTCGGTCTATAATTTCTTGTGGATGTTCTACACGAACTCCCATAGCAAAAGATTTTGCTTGTAAAGCAATATTTTTTTGATGTAATAATATGTAGATATCTCTTGCAGAATGACCCGTAGCTAAAATGACTGAATTTATGGTCATTTCATTTCCATTATGAAGTTGGATTGATTTAAGTTGATTATTTTTTATTGTAAAATCTGTTACTTGGGAATTAAAATGAATTTCTCCACCAAAATATAAGATGGTTTCTCTAATGTTTTGAATAATTTTAGGGAGTTTATTTGTTCCGATATGAGGATGGGCATCAATTAAAATTTGATCTGTAGCTCCATGATAGACTAAGTTTTCAAAAATACGTCTAACATCCCCCCTTTTTAAGCTTCTTGTGTAAAGTTTTCCATCCGAGTAAGTTCCTGCGCCACCTTCCCCAAAACAATAATTAGAATCTTCATCAACCAGATGATCTTGATTAATAGCTTTAATGTCTCGTCTTCTTTCTTGAACAGTTTTCCCGCGTTCTAAAACAATTGGCTTATAACCCAATTCAATACATCTTAAGGCAGCATACATTCCCGCAGGACCAAATCCAATAATGTGAATCTCTTTTGCTTTAGAAACGTCTTTATAATCAAAAAAATAGTTCGATTTTTTAGGAACA
This sequence comes from Flavobacterium sp., assembly GCA_042091515.1. Lineage (GTDB taxonomy): Bacteria > Bacteroidota > Bacteroidia > Flavobacteriales > Flavobacteriaceae > Polaribacter. The sequence continues at coordinate 86,309 of JBELHH010000004.1, forward strand.
GGTTCATTAATGTATACAGCTACTTTATAGTTGAAATAAGTTTCTTTTTTTCGAGCATCTATAGATTTTCTTAAAATCTTAATGCCAGATATCTCAGTTTTATCGATAGATAACTGTTTGGAAGACTTTGTTATAAGAATACCATCTTTTCGTTCTTCAATTAGGTTTACTCTTAGTTGAATTTCTTTAATCACTGGGCAAAATTACATAAACTTCTTAGTATATTTACAAAAATTGATATCCATGCGAAAAATAGTTTATTTACTTACTCTTGTGGTAATTTTTTCTTGTGACCAAAAACCACTTTCAGAAGAATTATCAGCTATTAAAATTGCCAGAGATTCTTTTGGAGTTCCTCATATTATCGCCAAAACAGATGCAGAAGTTGCCTATGGTTTAGCCTGGGTTCAATGTGAAGATGATTTCAATACCATGCAAGAGTTGATGGCTGCTTGTAAAGGTTTTTTAGGAGAAATTAAAGGGCAAGAGGGAATCAAAGCAGATTTTGGGATTCAATTTATGGGTTTGAAAGAAATTGCTGAAGAAAAGTACAATAAAGATGTTAAAGGTGATTTTAAAATTTATTTAGAGAGTTTTGTTAATGGGGTTAATAATTATGCGATACTCCATCCAGAAAAAGTTATTTTAGATAAGATTTTTCCCTTAAAAGGTTCCGATATCATTACAGGATATTTACTAGGAAATCTAGAAATTTCTCACGCAGGAAATGATTTAAAGAAAATCTTAGGAGGAACGATGATTAATGACTTAAACTCAGACACTCCCAAAGGTTCTAATGCTTTTGCTTTTTCAAAAAACAAAACAAAAGATGGAAAAACATATTTAGCAATTAATTCTCACCAACCTCTAGAGGGTTGGTATTCTTGGTATGAAGCCCATCTAATTTCAGAGGAAGGATTAAATATTTTAGGAGGTACTTTTGCTGGTGGTATCTGTATATTTCATGGAGTCAATGAAAACTTGGGTTGGTCACATACAGTAAATCATGCAGATTTTTCAGATGTGTATCAGTTAGAAATGCATCCCTCTAAAGAAAATGTATATAAATTTGATGATCAATGGTTAGAACTTGAAGAAAAAATATACACTTCATGGTTAAAATTATTAGGACCCATTAAAATCCCTATTAATAAAACCATCTACAAAAGTGTTTATGGGCCAACATTTAAAACGGATGATGGTGTTTTTGCATGGCGCTTTATGGTTGGTAAAAGTATTAAAATGGCTGAGCAATGGTTTAGAATGAATAAGGCTAAAAATTTTAAGGAGTTTAAAAAAGCCCTCAATATTAGAGGATTAACCTCTTTAAATATTGTCTATGCAGATAAAGATGATACAATTTATTTTATCAGTAATGGTCGTTTCCCCTACCGAAACACTGCTTATGATTGGACGAAGGTCTTACCAGGGAATACCTCTAAAACTCTATGGGGTGATACAATAATTCCCTTAGACAGCCTTCCACAAGTTTTAAACCCTTCGAGTGGGTTTGTATTTAATACTAATAATTCTCCTTTTTCATCCTCAGATAGTATAAATAATCCTCAAGAAACAATTTTGAATCAAACAATGGGGTATCAAAGTTTCGGTCTAGAAAATAATCGAAGTTTGAGGTTTTTGGAGCTAATTTCTCAATATGATTCAATTTCTTACCAAGACTTTAAAACTATAAAGTATGATAATCAATATCCGTCAAAAATGATTACTCCAAAAGCGACGAATTTAGAAATGATGATGAATCTTGATGAAAAAAAATATCCTGAAATTCGAGATGCTATTCTCTTATTAAAAAAATGGAATAGGAAATCTAATAAAGAAAATAAACTAGCCCCCTTGTTTATCCTATCTTATAAATATCTTGATGAAAAAAGAAAAAAAGAAAATAAAGTAGTAAGATATGGGGTTGTCACTGAAGAAGATTGTGTTTATGGGATTATAAAAGCAACGGAAGAATTATTAGCCAACTATGGAAGTTTAGAAGTCACATTAGGAGAGTTTCAAAGACATAGTAGGGGAGATGTTAATATTCCTATTGGAGGTGCACCAGATGTATTGGCAGCAATTTACAGTAGTAAAAATGACGATGGAAAGTATAGGGCTTTTGCAGGCGAATCTTATATAGAATTGGTGAGATTTAGTGAAAACGATGTGGAAATTGAAACTATAAACGCCTATGGATCAAATGCAAATATAGGAGATAAAAACGCTACTTCTCAAATGGAAATGTTTACAAATGAGAAATTAAAAAAAATGACTTTAAATAAAGAAGAAGTTCTTAAAAATGCTATAAAAGTATATCATCCTCTTAAAATTTTAGAGTAATTTTCTTTATGATTCATAAGGAGTTATATAGTTAAATACGGGCCTTTATCATTCGATCATTTCCAAATAGATCCTTTTTTAATTCAATTTGGTGAAATCCTTTATTTGATAATAAAGAAAGTGTTTCTTTTCCCAAGTACTGATTGATTTCAAAAAACAATACCCCATTTTTATTTAAATGCTTTTTGGCTAAATCTGCGATTTTAGAATAAAAAATCAAGGGATTGCTGTCTTCGACGAATAACGCTAAATGGGGTTCGTTCTTTAAGACATTATCATTTATTTCTTTTTTCTCTATTTCTCTTACATAAGGTGGGTTTGAAACAATAATATCAAAATATTGATTTAGTTCAGATGTAGTTAAAATATCTTGTAAAATAAATTGAACATTAACATCATTTAGTGCAGCATTTTTTTTAGCTGTTAAAAGTGCGTTTTCACAAATATCAATTCCATAAAAATGGGCGTTTGGCAATAATTTTGCTAACGAGATAGGAATACAGCCAGTACCTGTTCCAATATCCAAAACCTGAAGAGGTACTGAGGAGTCTGCAACATCTATGATCCATTCGAGTAATTCTTCAGTTTCTGGCCTAGGAATTAATACATGTCTATTCACAAGAAATGGAAACCCATAAAAAGTGGCTTCACCTAAGATATATTGAATAGGTTCGTATTGTTGAAGTCTTATAGTAGCTTGTTCAATAAGACTAATTGTTTTTTTTGGAATTTTATAATCTGATTTTAAGACGATGTCAATTCTTTTGAAATCTAAGTATTTCTCTATGAGTAAGTAGAAGAAAGAATCAGTTTCTGTTTGAGGATAGAATCCTTTGAGAGCTTTATTAAACTGTTTTTTTGACTGTTTTAAAATCATAATTTACGAATCATCCAAACATCACACGAGTAATGGCAGGTATTTCCTAGTGGTCCTTCTATTGATATAAATCCATTTCTCTGATATAGTTTTTGAGCTGCTTTCATGTATGGCATTGTTTCCAAATAGCACTGATCAAACCCAAATTCTTTTGCTTTTTTTATACATTTCTTAATCAATTCGCTTCCTAAGCCTTTTCCTCTAGCTTGATCTAAAAAATACATTTTTTGTAACTCACAGGTATTGTTGTCAAAATTATCTAGCTGAGCAATTCCTCCTCCGCCTACTACTTTTCCATTATATTCAACAACAAAATAGATTGCATTATCTTTTTGATAGGTGGCATACATATCTTCAAGAGCAGCATCTTCATAGGCGGTTCCAATTTTTGGAGCTCCCATTTCTACAATAACACTCCGAACAATTTTTTTAATTTGTTCATTATCGCGTGCTTTTATTTCTCTAATAATATAATCTGTATTTATCATTTAATCATGTATTTTTGTTTTACAAAGTTACTTTTTTTGTGAATCACGAACAATATATAAAACGATGTCTCGAAATTTCTAAATTTGGACTTGGAACAGCCCGTCCAAATCCATCAGTAGGAGCTGTTTTAGTTGTTGATGATAAAATTATTGGAGAGGGTTTTACGAGTCCTTATGGTGGCAATCATGCCGAGGTAAATGCAATTAATTCAGTTGATGACAAAGAACTTTTAAAGCAAGCAACTATATATGTGACTTTAGAGCCGTGTTCTCATCATGGGAAAACACCTCCTTGTGCTGATTTAATTATTAAAAGTGGTATTAAAAATATTATCATCGGTTCTATAGATTCAAACGAATTGGTTTCTGGCAAAGGAATTAAAAGATTGAAAAAGGCAGGATGTAATGTTCTAGTAGGAGTTTTAGAAAACAAATGCTTAGAACACCACAAACGATTTTTTACCTTTCACCACCATAAACGTCCATTTATTATTTTAAAATGGGCAGAAACTTCAAACGGTTTTATTGCTCCAAAAACAAAAGATAAGCAAGCTCCTGTATGGATAACAAATAATGTTTCAAGGCAATTGGTTCATAAATGGCGAAGTGAAGAACATGCAATCTTAGTAGGGTCAAAGACTGTTTTAGAAGATAATCCTTCTCTAAATGTGAGGCATTGGAGAGGGGAAAATCCCGTAATTGTTGTTATTGATAAAGAATTGAAAATTCCTAACCATTTAAAAGTTTATCAAGGTGCTGTTAAAACAATTTTTATTAATGAAATAAAAACAGCTATTCATAGAAATATCTTTTTCGAAACAATTAATTTTTCAAAACCGATAGCATCACAAATCTGTGAGCTGCTTTATAATCATAAAATCCAATCTGTGATTATCGAAGGAGGAGCCATAACATTGCAGACTTTTATTGATGAAAACTTATGGGATGAAGCAAGAGTTTTTAATAATGAGACTAGATTTATTGATGGTGTTAGTGCACCCTTCCTAAGTTCTGAAAATTATAAAGAAGTGAGAATTAAAAAAGATACACTAAGAACCTATATCAATGATTAAAAATATAGTCTTTGATTTTGGAGATGTATTTATTAATTTAGATAAAGACGCTATGAATAGTAAATTATATAAGTTAGGAATTGATAAGGTTTCTGAAAATATGATAGAAATAGCCAAACAGTATGAAATAGGTTTGCTTTCTACCAATGAATTTATTGATAAGTTTACTACACTATTTCCGAAAATTTCTGAAAAAGATTTTATTACTGCATGGAATGCAATACTGAAGGATTTTCCTAGATACAGATTAGATTTTTTAAGATCATTAGCTGAGTCAACTAAATATAGATTGTTCTTACTAAGTAATACAAACGATCTTCATATTTCATGGATTCAAAATGAGTGGGGTTTAGCTTTATACACAGAATTTAAAAATTATTTTGAACAATTTTATTTATCACATGAAATAAAAGTAAGAAAACCTAATGCAGAAATTTATCAATTCCTTTTAAATGAAAATAACCTAGTTCCTCATGAAACTTTATTTATCGATGATACTATTGAAAATACAATGACAGCCGAAAAATTAGGAATTCTATGTTGGAATATAGATCCTGATAATCAAGATATTATAGATTTGTTTTCACAAAAAGAATTTTTTCTATGATTTTCTTATTGTTTAGTATTTGTATTTCAAGTTTTCTTTTTGTTATTTTTAAATTTTTTGATATTTTAAAAATAAACACATTACAGGCTATTGTTGTCAATTATTTTGTAGCCTCTATTTTGGGTTTTTATCTATCAGATATTTCAGTTTCTTTTCGTGAAATTCCAAATCAGCCTTGGTTTTTAGGGGCTTTTATTTTAGGGATTTTATTTATTGCTGTTTTTAATTTAATGGCATTAACCTCTCAAAAAAATGGACTATCAGTTGCCTCTGTGTCGAGTAAAATGTCAGTAGTTATAGCTGTTGTTTTTGGGGTGTGGTTTTATGAAGAAAGTATAAACTATTTAAAAGTTGTAGGGATTTTACTCGCGTTACTAGCTGTATATTTAACCTCAGTAAGTGAAAAAAAGAAAAAAACACCTAAAGATACTAGTTTATGGTTTCCCATTCTATTGTTTTTTGGTTCTGGAGCTATTGATATGAGTTTAAAATACATAGAGACTTTTTATGTTCAAGAAAGAGGGGTTCCACTTTTTTCAGCAACAATCTTTGCCTGTGCGTTTCTGTTAGGTATTCTATTTTTAGTGTATCAAAAAGTGACAGGTTTTTTTATTTTTTCATTCAAAAATATCATTGCAGGAATTGTTTTGGGAATTCCAAATTATTTTTCAATTGTATATCTTTTAAAAGCGTTAAGTACTGAAGGGATGGAAAGCTCTACGGCTTTTACACTTAATAACGTAGGAATTGTTATTTTATCTACCCTTTTTGGATTGTTAATTTTTAAAGAAAAATTAATTACTAAGAATTGGCTTGGTATTGTCATAGCGATTACCAGCATATTAATGGTTACGTATACCAATGGATGATATTTATTATACAATCGATAGTCCCACTGAGGAAACATTATTTAAAGATAGACATAGTAAGTTCTATGGGTACGCCTTTCCAATTCGTTCTGAAATCGATGTTAAGTTTTCTTTAGATTTATTAAAAAAGAAGCACCATTCTGCACGTCATTTTTGTTATGCTTGGCAATTGGGAGTAGAAACTATTCGATATAGGGCAAATGATGATGGGGAACCTAATAATTCTGCAGGGATGCCTATTTACGGTCAAATTCAATCATTTGGTCTTACCAATATCTTACTTGTCTCCGTTCGGTATTTTGGAGGAACAAAACTTGGAGTAGGTGGCTTAATAAATGCCTACAAGACATCTGCAAGGTTATCTCTAGAAGCGTCTGAGATTATCAAAAAAACAATCAATATTTCTTATGAACTTAGTTTTCAATATGAATTAATAAGTAGAGTTATGAAAGTTATTAAAGAAAATGATATTACTATTCAAAGTCAAAAATTCGAATTAGATTGTCAAATTATCATTGCTGTTAGAAAATCAAGCTCTGAAAAAATATTGAAAATATTTCAGGAATTATTTAACGTAAAAATACATGTGTTAAATAAATAGTTTTTCTAAAATAGAATCCGGGCATTTAATAGGCTTATTTTTTTTCTTATCTACAAAAGCTAAAACAGAATTCCCTGTTGATATTCTTTCTCTATGTTGATTAATAATTTCATAATCAAATTCTATTTTAACGAAAGGAGTTTTTTTTAGAAAAACCGAAATTGTTAATACATCATCGTATTTTGCAGACTTTATAAAATTAAATGAAAGAGAAATTACCGGTAGTATTATACCGTTATCTTCTAGTTCTTTGTAGGTAACTCCAAGATTTCTAAGCCATTCTGTTCTGGCGATTTCGAAAAAAGTAGCATAATTACCGTGGTACACCACTCCCATCTGATCAGTTTCTCCATAACGAACTCTTACATCAACAGAAAATTTTTTCATTTTCAAAGAATTTTTTAATTTTTTACATTCTACGTAAAAAATAATTAATAATCAATAGCAAATAGATTTTTTTTTACTGAATTTTATTCACACATTTGTAAAGCTTTTGTTTACAGAGCACCCCCTAAATTTTGAAATCAATAAAACTAATAATTTTCTTTTAGAATTTATGACTAAAACTGCAGTTTCGGTTTGGAATGAATGTCTCTTTTTTATAAAGGATAATATAAAGCCGCAAGCTTATAAAACATGGTTTGAACCTATCAAACCTGTAAAATTATCTGGAGAAGCATTAACGATTCAAGTACCAAGTAAGTTTTTTTATGAATGGTTAGAAGAACATTATATCAAATTATTAAGAGTAGCTCTCGTTAGAGAATTGGGAAAAGAAGCAAAATTAATATATGATGTACGTATGGAAAATACGTATAGCAGTAATCGTCCACAAATCGTTAAAATACCGAGCTCAAATAGAGATCCACTAAAACCACAAAAGATTTCAGTTCCTGTAGAGGTAAACAAAAGAGAATTAAGAAATCCTTTCGTTATCCCAGGATTGCAAAAAGTGAAAATAGAGTCTCAATTAAATGCGAATTATAACTTTATAAACTTTGTAGAAGGAGATTCTAATAGATTAGCTAGGTCTGCGGGTATGGCTGTTGCAAATAAACCAGGAGGAACTTCTTTTAATCCATTATTAATTTATGGAGGAGTTGGTTTAGGGAAAACACATTTAGCCCACGCGATAGGCGTAGATATAAAAGATAAATATCCTGATAAAACGGTTTTATATATTTCTTCAGAGAAATTTACGCAACAATTTATTGATTCAGTAAAATCCAATACTCGAAATGATTTTATTCATTTTTATCAAATGGTGGATGTCCTCCTTATAGACGATGTGCAATTTCTTTCTGGTAAAGCAGGTACACAAGACGTATTTTTCCATATATTTAATCATCTACATCAGAATGGCAAACAAGTTATTTTAACCTCTGATAAAGCACCTGTTGATATGCAAGACATTGAACAGCGTCTCTTATCAAGATTTAAATGGGGACTTTCTGCTGAACTTCAGCTGCCAGATTATGAAACCAGAATTTCCATTCTTCAAAATAAACTTTTTAGAGATGGTGTTGAGATGCCTGAAGAAATTGTAGAATACATTGCAAAAAATATTAAATCTAATGTTAGAGAGTTAGAAGGAGTTATTATTTCGATGATCGCTCAAGCATCTTTTAACAGAAGAGAGTTTTCTCTAGAATTGGCCAGACAAATAGTAGATAAGTTTGTAAAAAATACTAAAAAAGAAGTTTCTATCGATTACATTCAAAAAGTTGTCTCTAAGTATTTTGATATGGATGTTGTTACGTTGCAATCTAAAACTAGAAAAAGGCATATAGTTCAAGCACGTCAATTAGCTATGTATTTTGCAAAAAGAATGACAAAAACATCCTTAGCAGGTATAGGTTCTCAAATTGGGCAAAGAGATCATGCGACTGTATTACATGCTTGTAAAACAGTTGATAATTTGACTGAAACGGATAAGCAGTTCAGGAAGTATGTTGAAGATCTTACAAAAAAATTGACTTTCTAACCCTATTTAGAAGTTTTATCACAATATAACCACTGTTCTATAGATGAATTTTGACAAATGAAAAGAATTTTAATGGTTTGTCTAGGGAATATTTGTCGATCACCCCTTGCAGAAGGTATTTTACAATCAAAATTACACTACAAAGAGTTTTTTGTTGACTCCGCAGGAACAGCAGCCTACCATGTAGGCGAAGCGCCAGATCCTAGATCTATTGATGTCGCTAAAAAATATGGAATTGACATACAAAATCAAAAAGCTCGAAAATTTACTCGAAAAGACTTTAATACATTTGATTATATTTATGCAATGGATAAAGAAAATTATCTTCATATAATTTCATTAGCGACTAAAGATTCTGAAATAGATAAGGTTCAAATGATTTTAAATGAAATTTCTTCTGACAACCATGAAAGTGTTCCTGATCCTTATTATGGTGGGAGTGATGGTTTTGAAAAGGTTTTCCATTTGTTAAATGATGCCTGTGAAAAAATAGCAATTAAAAGATCAAAAGATTAAATATCATTTGTTAAAAAAATAATTTAAAGTGAAAGGGAATCTTTATTTAATACCAACAACTTTAGGAGAGAATGAACCCCTAGAAGTGATGCCGCTATCAATAAAAAAAATAGTAGAATTATTAGATCATTATATTGTCGAGAATGAAAAATCGGCAAGGAGATTTATAAAAAAAATCACCCCTAAGAAATCCCAACCTTCATTAACTATTATGAAGTTAGATAAATATGCCAATGAAATTGAAACACGAACTTTTCTAGATGTTTGCGAAGAAGGAATTTCTATTGGTTTATTATCTGAAGCAGGGGTGCCGGCTGTAGCAGACCCTGGAGCTAGTATTGTGAAATTAGCTCATGAAAAAGGAATTAAAGTAATCCCACTGGTCGGTCCTTCATCGATATTAATGGCAATCATGGCGTCAGGAATGAACGGTCAGAATTTTGCTTTTAATGGGTACTTACCAATTGATAATTATGATCGAAAAAAAGCCATTAAAGAACTAGAAAAATTATCTAAGGAAAAAAATCAATCTCAAATTTTTATAGAAACTCCTTATAGGAATGAAAAGATGTTCACAGATCTAAAATCTACATTAACTCCTGGGACAATGCTTTGTATTGCTGTAGATATAACATTGCCTAGTGAATATATAAAAACCTATTCAGTAGCAGATTGGAAAAAACAAACAATTGCTTTACAAAAAAGACCTGCCATCTTTATTATTCATAAATAATTAAATAGTAGGTTCTCTATTTGCTTCAACGACACTAACATCATAACCACCAAAATTTCTCATATAGTTATTAATAGAAGTTCCATAAGCGTCAGAGAAGTTTCGATTTCCATTACTACGGAGGTATTTTTTTACATTTCCTGCACCACTCAAATGAGCAGCAGCTAAAATACCAGACTCAGTAATTTTGATTCCATTCATAATTTTACCAACACTTCTTTTAATATCTTTTCTTAGAATCCATTTATTGACTTTACAATAAGCGATAAAAACTTTCTCTTGTAATTCTGGATTTTCTAGGAAAAGTGTTGAATTGTAAATTTTAAATCTTTCTAAGGTACTTGCTCCAAACTGATATTTTCCTAAATACCCTAGTGTATTAACGACCCTATACTTTCCTTGAGATTCCTTGAAGGCTAAGGCTTCCTTAAACCCAACGAAATTTTTTTTAAGAAAGAGGATAGATGGTGAGAATTGTGAATGAAAGTCTATATTTTTGGGAGTAATATTCACCGTATTAATTTTTGGATTTCTAGTAGCACTGACAAACCCAAAAAACACACTATATAAAAGTAAAAAATTTCTAATAATTTAACTATTTCTGTTTAGCGGGGGCAAATATACAAATTAAATTATAATTAACTGATAATCAGTTATTCTAAACATTTAATCATTATAGATAATGAAATAATGTACTGCTTTTATTATGAGATTATATATCAATCTAAGCTATTTTTAAAAAATTGATAAAAGAAAAAGGGTTTTTTAATGATTTAGATTTTTGTGTGACAAATAATTTTTCTCAAAACTTTTATGTCACAGTCTCATTTTAGGTTCTTACTTACAATATTTTATCTATTGACACCCAGATTGGACAACCATCGCTGATATTTTCTTGCGTTTCTATTGTGCTGTTTTAACGAATTAGAAAATAAGTGAAAACCTAAATTTTCACTATCGGCACACATATACAAATAACGATGTTGAGTATAGTTTAAAACAGCCTCTATGGATGAGATATCTGGCATAGCAATTACATGCGGTGGCAATCCTTTATTTATATAGGTGTTAAAGGGAGATTTAATTTTTAAATCTTTGTAAAGTACTCTTTTTACATCAAATTTTTTTTTAAGCTGATGTTTTAAAATATAAATAATCGTTGGATCTGCTTGAAGAGGAATTCCTTTTTTGAGTCGATTGATATAAAGACCTGCTACTATGGGTCTTTCTATTACTTTTGCTGTTTCCTTTTGGACTATTGACGCTAAAGTCATTACTTGAGAAGGCGTTAAGGTTAGTTCTTTTGCCTTTGACAATCGTTCTTTATTCCAAAATTTAACATATTCTTTAAGCATTCGATCTCTAAATTTTTCGGGAGATGTATTCCAATAAATTTCATATGTGTTTGGAATTAAAATGCCGAGAACAGAAGTTTTTGTTAAGTTGTGTTCTTCTAAAAAAACAGGATCTGTAAATGAGTTAAAAATGTCGATTGAATCTGCTTCTATTTGTTCTGAAACTCTCTTTGAAAATTTTTCTAAATTATCTTGATTATTAAAAGAAACTCTTACAGGTGTTTGATTGCCATTTCTTAAAAGGTTAATAATATCATTTAAAGACATTCCTTTAGATAGGGTATATTTACCAGATTTAGGAATGCTATATTTTTTTTTATGTGCAAGCCAGATAAAAATATTTCTTTCTCCAATAACATCAATTAGCTCCTTTTCTACGTCACTTAGGGTAGCATCTGATCTTATGAACAAGACATGTTCATCATCTAGAATTTCATTAAAAATTTGTTGATAATAACTGTAACTTACATAACAAATTAAAAGTATTAAAATAGATGATAATATTAGGATACTTTTTTTAATCATTTTTTAATCATTAATTAGTTGAAAAGTAAGTTCGTCTTTAAAAATTCCGTTAACAAATCTCCAATCTTTTCTCTCTCCATTTTTTATAAAACCATGTTGAGTAAATAAAGAGATACTTTTGTGATTGTCCGGGGTAATGGTTGCAAAAAGTTGATGTACATCTAACTTTTTAAAACAATAACCAATGAGAAGTGATAAAGCTTCTGAAGCAAATCCTAGATTTTGAAACGTAGGATGAATTAAGATGCCAACACCTGCTCTTTTATGCTGTGGATTAAAATCATACAAATCAATTAGACCTACAGAACGATTTGTTTTATTTTCGGTAATCATGAGTCTTAACTGCTTTATTTCATAGATATCTAAATGAGAATTCTCAAGATATTTTTTTAAAATAAATTTTGAAAAAGGGACTTGAGTATTACTAACATCCCAAAACAAATCATTATTTTCTATCGTGAATAAAAATTCTAAATCTTCAGGTTCTAGGGCTCTTAATGTAACTTTTTTTCCTTCAAAAATCATAGATTAAATATTAATAGTTCCTCGAAAAACAAACTCAGCAGGTCCAGTTAAGGTAATGTTTGTATAGTTCCCATCAGATTCATTAAAATTTACTTCTAACTCACTTCCGAGGGTAGACAGAAAAATTTTATGATTCTCAGATTTTTGTATTTTATGCATCGCTATTGCTACTGCTGTAACCCCGGTGCCACAGGCAAGAGTTTCATTTTCTACTCCACGCTCATAAGTTCTTACTTTAAAAGTTTGAAAATTTAATTGTTCTACAAAATTAATATTACAGCCTTCCGCTCCATAGACCTCATTTCTAATGGATCGCCCTTCTTTAACAACATCAAAATGATCTAAATCTTCAACTATTTGAACGTGATGAGGAGACCCTGTATTGATAAAAAAATGATTCTCAAAGATTTTCACCTCACTGACATCGATCATTTCAAGAGAAACCATGGTAGCATTGATTTCAGCTCCATGAAGTCCATCGATAGCTGAAAAGGTAGTTTTTGTTTCAAATAAATTAAGTTTTTTAGCAAAAGCTACCATACAACGACCTCCATTTCCACACATTGTGCTCTCATTTCCGTCAGCATTAAAATAAACCATTTTAAAATCTGAATTTAAATCTTCTTCCAACAGAATTAAACCATCAGCACCTATTCCCATATGACGATTACATAATGAAGCAATTAAAGAATTGTTATTCTTAGGAAAAAAATTATGTCTATTGTCTAAGATTATAAAATCGTTTCCTGCTCCTTGGTATTTGTAAAAAATTATATTCATTTAGATATCAAAGATATAAAAAATAGACACAATTTAAGGTTGTTAAAACAGGGTTAAAATACGTTAACTAGTGTTAATCTTCTTAAAAATTATTCTTAAATTATTATTTTTGAAATAGGTTTAAAATTTAAAATTATGAAAAAAACTATTATTTCTCTAAGCATTGCCATACTCGGTGGTATGGTATCTTTATTTGGATATATTACGTTGTTTGAAAAACCAATTGTGGTGAACAAAGAAAGTGATCTTCAAGTCCCAATATTTCAAACAAATTTTAAAGAATCTAGTTTCGAATCAAACAATATCACATATGCACCTACCAGTTTTACAGAGGCAGCTGAAAAAACAGTACATGCAGTGGTTCATGTTAAAAATACCGCTATATCGTCGCGTATTAACTCCATATCAGATTTGTTTGCAGGTCCGAGTAGGAATCAACAAATAGGAACAGGAAGTGGTGTAATTATCTCTCCTGACGGATATATTGTTACCAATAATCATGTAATTGATGGAGCCACAGATCTTGAAATAACCTTAAACAACAGAAAAAAATATAAAGCAACTCTAATAGGAACCGATGCAAAACATGATATCGCTTTATTAAAAATTGAGACAAAAGGAGAATTACCCTATATCCCTTTTTCAAACTCCGATACAATTAAAATTGGAGAATGGGTGTTAGCCGTAGGAAACCCATATAATTTAACATCTACTGTTACAGCTGGAATTGTAAGTGCAAAAGGTAGGGATTTGCAAGGTAATTCTGCGACTGACTCATTTATTCAAACCGATGCAGCAGTAAATCCTGGAAATAGTGGAGGAGCTCTAGTGAATACTTTTGGTGAATTAGTAGGAATCAATACTGCCATCACTTCAAGAACAGGCTCATATATTGGATATTCATTTGCAGTACCTTCTAATATTGCGAAAAAAATTATTGATGATATTCTTGAATATGGAAAAGTCCAAGAGGCAATCATTGGTTTTGTGCCCGATTTGCGTGAAGATGATTTAGAAGGAGTTAAAATTGGTGATTTTTCAGAGAGCAGTAATGCGCAAAAATCTGGATTAAAAAAAGGGGATGTCATTATCAAAATAAACAATGTAAAAATCTCTAAATTTTCGGAACTAACGGGTCAATTATCTGCAAAAAGACCAGGAGAGGCAGTTAAAGTAACTGTAGACAGAGATGGAGTAGTCATAACAAAAGATGTACTTTTAATAAAAAGAATTGAACGTTTTATATCTAATGTTTATCGCTTAGAATTAAAAGACGATACTGAAGGGGTTAAAATAATTAGAGAGGGCTATAAAACTAGTGATGGATCAAATTTGGTTGGATTTATTATTTCAAAAATTAACGGTAAAAAAGTTACTTCTGCCTCTCAAGCTGTCAAATTACTAGATAATTTATCGCAAAAAGGGTACAGACTTAAAGTAGAAATGATTAACTTACAAGGAGAGATTGTTGTTTACTTTTTATAGTAGACAACAGTCTTTTTATATTTTTTCATGAAGTAATCTAATTACTTTCATGTTTTTTTTCATTTTAAAATCTATAGTAATATCCTTTTTTTATTTTCACGAAAACGATTTCGTATTTTCAAAAAAAGAAATACTTTTACTCGAATTTTAATGACTTAGACATTAGTATGATAATAAAAGCAAACTACGAAAGAGAAATTGTTTCTCAGGTTCAAACACGAAGATTAACAACAAAATTTATTAATATAATAAACGACTTATGGTATAATAAATCGATTGAGTTAGTCTTTTTTAGAAACCCATTGGTTGATAAACGTACCAGTGAGATTTTAAATTTAATTAATTACGCAACAGAGTTTGTAGGAAAACCCATTACAATTAATGATGCACTAGATATTGCTATTGCTATAGAAAAACTATCATTACCATCTTCTAAATTAGATATTGGTAAGTTAGCTTATGAATACTATTTAGACGTTAATGGATGTAGAGATAAAGTAGCTTTTGTAAAAAATCAGTTAAAAGACGCTAAAGAGATAACAGGTATGGTTCCTAGAGATGTTGTCTTGTATGGTTTTGGAAGAATAGGGAGATTATTAGCGAGAGAACTCATGTCTAAAATGGGAAAAGGGTCACAATTAAGGCTAAGAGCCATCGTTACTCGTGGAGAAATTACTAAAAATATTTTAGAAAAAAGAGCTTCTCTTTTAAGAGTAGATTCTGTCCATGGAAATTTTTTAGGAACGATTCAAATAGATTTGGAAGATGAAGCTTTAACAATTAATGGGACTACTGTAAAAATGATTTCTGCTGAAAAACCTGAGGAGATAGACTACACAAAATATGGGATCCATGATGGGTTGATTATTGATAATACAGGTGCATTTAGAGATAAAGTATCATTAAGCAGACATTTAAAGGCAAAAGGAGTTAGTAAAGTATTATTGACGGCACCTGGAAAAGGAGTTCCGAATATTGTTTATGGTGTAAATCACAAAAAATATCATCCAACAAAGACCCATATTTTCTCTGCAGCTTCCTGTACTACAAATGCAATTACTCCTGTATTAAAAGTCATAGAAGATTCCTATGGAATTAAAAAAGGTCATATAGAAACTATTCATGCATACACAAATGATCAAAACTTGGTTGATAATATTCATAGTAAGCATCGCCGAGGTAGAGCAGCAGCATTAAATATGGTTATTACAGAGACGGGCGCTGGAAAAGCAATCGCAAAAACATTACCAATATTAAAAGATAAGCTAACATCAAATGCCATTCGTATTCCCGTACCAAACGGATCGTTAGCGATTATGAATCTCCATATAGCTTCAGAAACAACAACTGCTGCAGTAAATGCACTTTTTAAGCACTATGCTTTAGAAGGGGAATTAGTAGAGCAAATTAAATATTCCATAGATAAAGAATTGGTTTCTTCAGATATTATTGGAGCAACAGCTCCTGCAATTTTTGATAGTAACTCAACAATTACAGACAAAGATACCATGGTATTATATATTTGGTATGATAATGAATATGGATATAGTCATCAAGTAATCCGACTCGCTAAGTATATTGCAAAAGTAAGACGATATACTTATTATTAGCGGTTGATAACTTACTAACTTTTTAACCCTAAAACTTATTTGTTTCAGTGTTTCTTTTGATTATTTTTAACAAAATTATTTTCGACTTCCATGAAATCTGTCAAACAGCAAATAAATTCTTTACGAGAAGAACTCAATCAGCACAATTATCAGTATTATGTTTTAGATAATGCTATCATTTCTGATTTTGATTTTGATAAAAAGATGAAAGAATTAGAAAAATTAGAAGATGCATATCCAGAATTTTATAATCCAAATTCGCCAACTCAAAGAGTAGGAGGAGCAGTTACAAAAAACTTTACAACTGTTGCCCACAACAATCGAATGTATTCGTTAGATAACTCTTACTCAAAAGAAGATTTATTAGATTGGGAAAAAAGATTACAAAAGAATTTAGGGACAGAAAATATAGAATATACATGTGAATTGAAATATGACGGAGCCTCTATTAATCTTGTTTATGAACAAGGACAGTTTATAAAAGCAGTCACACGTGGCGATGGATTTCAAGGAGATGAAGTAACCACAAATATTCGAACTATAAAGTCGATTCCATTATCATTACCCTCAGATTTTGTGAGTAATTTTGAAATGAGAGGTGAAATTATTATTCCTCTAACTGGATTTCAGAAAATGAATGAAGAGAGAGATTCTAAAGGAGAAGAACGATATAGAAACCCCAGAAATACAGCAAGTGGAAGTCTAAAATTACAAGATAGTACAGAGGTTGCAAAACGTCCTTTAGATTGTTTGTTATACCAGTTAGTTACCGATGAAAGAAAGTATAAAACACATTTTGAAAGTCTTGATGCAGCAAGAAGAGTAGGCTTTAAAATCCCTAAAACAATAGTGCTGTCAAAATCAATAGAAGAAGTAATTGATTTTGTAAATCACTGGGATCAAAAACGTCACAGTTTACCTTATGAAACAGATGGTATTGTTATTAAAGTTAACAACTTACATCAACAAGAAGAACTGGGGTATACGGCCAAATCTCCCCGTTGGGCAATTGCCTATAAATTTAAAGCCTTGCAAGCAACTACAGTTATCCATGAAATCACCTACCAAGTGGGTAGAACTGGAGCAATTACTCCTGTTGCTAATTTAGTACCAGTTCAATTAGCAGGAACTACTGTTAAGAGAGCTTCACTTCACAATGCAGATCAAATTGAAAAACTAGATATTAGAATTAATGACACTGTCTATGTAGAAAAGGGAGGCGAGATTATACCAAAAATTGTAGGAGTAGATCTTACCAAAAGAGCAAAGAGATCTCAGCCTACATCCTATGCAACTCATTGCCCAGAATGTAATACAGAACTGGTAAGAACAGAAGGAGATGCCAAACATTATTGTCCAAACACCTATG
Organism: Flavobacterium sp.; assembly: GCA_042091515.1. Taxonomy (GTDB): domain Bacteria; phylum Bacteroidota; class Bacteroidia; order Flavobacteriales; family Flavobacteriaceae; genus Polaribacter. The sequence goes on from JBELHH010000004.1 coordinate 104,049, forward strand.
GTTGTGCTCCTCAGATTACAGGAAGAATACAACATTTTATTAGTAGAAAAGCGATGGATATCGATGGTTTAGGAGGAGAAACTGTAGACCTACTTCGAAAAGAAGGATTGATTAATAATTATGCAGATTTGTATGATTTACGAGTTGAGCAGGTAATTCCATTAGATCGAATGGCAGAAAAATCAGCTCAAAATATGATCCATGGGATTCATGAATCTAAAGGAGTTCCTTTTGAAAAAGTACTATTTGCATTAGGAATCCGATTTGTTGGGGAGACTGTAGCTAAGAAATTAGCAAAATATTTTAAATCGATCGATGCCCTTATGACTGCTAATTTAGATACCTTAATTTCTGTTGATGAGATTGGTAATAAGATTGCAGAAAGTGTATTAGAATTTTCAAATGATTTAGGAAATATACAACTCATAAATCGTTTAAAGGTACATGGAATTCAATTGCAAGTTTCTGAAAAAGAACTCGAAGGGCAAACAACCAAATTACAAGGAAAAGTTTTTGTTATTTCTGGAGTTTTCCACCAAATGACTAGAAATGAGATAAAGAAAGCTATAGAGGATAATGGGGGTAAAGCGAGTTCTTCTATTTCAAAGAAAACAGATTTTGTTGTCGCTGGAGATCAAATGGGACCAAGTAAAAAAATAAAGGCAGAAGCATTGAAAATTTCAATTATTTCGGAGGGAGATTTTATAAAAATGATCTGATATTTTCCTAATGTAAAAATAAATTATAAACTTCTATTAAACAATATTAGTAACGGTTTCCAATAATGGGAATTGATTTTCTATTTAAAAATAATAAATTACCACTGGCAAGAAATGTTATGATCGCACTAATAAATAAGAGACCATGATCGTTATTATGTTCGATCCCTAAAATTAGTATATGCGACATGATTGCTCCAGACATGGTACTAAAAGTTAATAAAGCGCCAAGCCAAGTTTTCTTAGGGATGAATAATAACGCAGAAGCGATTAATTCTAAAACCCCAGTTCCTATTCTTAATCCAACCTCATAGTGACCAGCTAGCATAGTAAATAAATCGATACTTTCTTGAGCTCCAGAAAATTTAAAAAACAAGGTTTGAAGTAAGATTAATGAAATAAGAAGTTTTAAAATTAATTGATAGTATTTTTTCATAATAAACTTATAATTTCTTCCCCTATATTAAAAAAGTCGTTAAAAATGAGATTTCCTTACAGAATTATGTTATTATCCGTATAAGTTTTATGGCGATTTTCGTCAAAATAAAAATCAATTCTCCCTAAGTTTACGCCAAAGGCACCCACCTGATTTACTAGTACATTTTCATTATTTAAATTTTTTACCAGTGTTGGTTTATTTAAAAAAGTATGTGTATGACCTCCAATTATTAAATCAATATTCATTGTAGAAGCTGCCAATTTTAAATCCGATACCTTTTCAAAATCTTTGTACTCATATCCTAAATGCGAAAGACATATTACTAGGTCACACATTTCCTTTTCTTTCAATTCATAAGATATATCTTGCGAAATCTCAATAGGATTTAAGTATTCTGTTTCCTTGTAAAGGGTTTTATTTACCAACCCTACCAATTCAATTCCTACTCCAAAAACACCAATTTTAATACCTTCTTTAAAAAATATTTTAAACGGTTTTATGTGAGAGTCTAAGACAGTATTTCTAAAATCATAATTGGCACAAATAAAATCAAAATTAGCATTAGGTAGCTGTTTGTAGAATCCATCAATAGAATTATCAAAATCATGATTTCCTAAGGTGGCAGCATCGTATTTTAGAAGACTCATTAGTTTTAATTCAATTTCACCACCGAAATAATTAAAATAAGGAGTTCCTTGAAAAATATCTCCTGCATCCAACAATAATGTAGATGGATTTTCTGATCGGATACTTTCAATCACCTTTGCTCTTCGAGCGATTCCTCCCTTATTAGCGTATTTGTGATGTTGTGGATTAAAAGGTTCTATTTGACTATGTGTATCGTTTGTATGAAGAATAGTAATTTGCTTTTGTTTTGTCTGACAAGAGTTTAGTGTTACTCCACTTAAACTAGTAAATGCAATACTTTTTGAAGCCTGCTTGATGAATTTTCTTCGATTCATTTCGGTTTTTTTTTATAAACTATTTAGGGGAGAAGATATCTATATACTTAAAAATCACTTTTATTAATTACAATTCTATTATCTACCCTAGAGATAAGAGTATCTTTATCTGTAAAATAGGCTGTTATTGCTTCTCGTATTAAAAAATTACTATCATAAAGACTTTTAGGATCTGCAAAAAAGTTCATCCCATCACCACCATTTTGGAGATAATTTGAGGTCGCTACAAAATAGGTTTTGTTTTGTTGTATGGGTTTGTCATTAATATGAACCTGATACTGATAATTATTTACAACGATTTTAACTTCCTTTGATAATGGGTGTGCAATATTTTTATTAATTAGAAAGGCAAATAAAGCCTCTGTTTTTTCTGCTGAAAGTTCTGCCACTACCAGAGTATTATCGAAAGGCATTAATTCAAAAACATTAGATACCGTAACGTTTCCCTTAGCAATAGTGGCTCTGATTCCACCAAAATTAGAAATGAAAAAGTCAACAGATTTCCCAGTTTCCTTTTTGAATAATTCATTAGCTTTTTGGTAGGATAAATCGGCAATTAAATTTCCTAAGGAGCTTTGAAGAATACCATCATTTCTATCTAAAGTAGCTGGAGCGTATGTAAGTACTTCTGTTATTTTCTGAGTCATTTTATCTTTGAAAGGGAGATATGCCTTGATGATAGAGCTGTCTTGCTGTATCGTTGAATTAATTTCCAGTGTTTCTGAACTGATTTTAGTAGCTTGATATATACTTTCTTTACAACCAAAATATAGTACTAGGATTAGGAAAAGAATCCAGGTTTTTTTCATCAGAACACGATTGGTTTTAATTACATTTGTGAGACAAGATAGTTTTTTTATTCATTTTATGTCGGTAGTCTCTAAATTAAAACAATATTTTATCAAAAAGAAGATTGAGGTTTTATCAAAAAAAACATCAATCAGTGAGGATGGCAGCTCAAAAAAAATAAAATCAATAGCCATTATTACAACAAATGATCTTTCTGAGCGATATGATTTTTCTGATATTTTGATTAAAAAAATACAACGAAGAAATCCACAAATATACAGTTATAGAAAGTATAATAAAGATGATAAAAAATCATATAAACATTTTTCAGAAAAAGATTTTAACTGGAAAGGAGTCATTGAAGATACCAGTTTACAGCGTTTTTTGGATGAGCCATTCGATTTGCTAATTTGTTTTTTTGAGAGAAAGAATCTTTTTTTAGAGTTTGTGGTAAGATGCTCAAATGCATCTTTTAAAGTGGGTTTTTCAGAGGTGGATACCTCGTTGTTTAATCTAGAGATTGCCTGTAGCGTCAATGAGAGAGATCTTTTTTTTGAAGAAATGAAAAAATATCTTCACATTCTTAATAAACTATAGAGAGTTTAATATTAAACAAAGAAAAAAAATCTGTAAAAAATAGCTTTTATCGCTAAGTCAAGTCATTTTATTGCGGTTGAAAAGAGTACATTTACACAAAAATTAAATGTTGTTTTTATGAAAAAATTGATAGGTACTGGTGTTGCCTTGATTACTCCTTTTAACAAGGACAAAACGATTGATTTTGTAGCGCTAAAAAAATTGGTAGAATACACAATTGAAAATGGAATCAATTATTTGGTAATTAATGGAACCACAGGAGAAAGTGCCACAGTTACAAAAGAAGAGCGGCGAAAAATTATTGATATAGTTGTAGAAACAAACCAAGGAAGGCTTCCCTTAGTTCTGGGGATTGGTGGTCACAGCACTTCTGCTGTTATTGAAGAATTAGTATCAGAAGATTTAACGCATTTTGAAGCTATTTTAACTGTAGCCCCTTATTATAATAAGCCAACTCAAGAGGGTTTATATCAGCATTTTAAGGCGATTGCTCAAATTAGTCCAAAGCCACTTATTTTATATAATGTACCTGGTAGGACCTCGAAAAATATGCTCCCTTCTACAACCCTTCGATTGGCCAATGACTTTAAAAATATTGTAGCAATTAAAGAAGCAGGAAACAATGTGCATCAATATTTGGAACTCATTAAAAATAAACCCAACGACTTTTTAATCTTATCAGGTGATGACGATTTGGCATTAAATGTTGTTTTAGCAGGAGCATCTGGAGTAATCTCTGTCATAGGACAGGCTTTTCCTAAAGAGTTTTCTACGCTAATTAATTTTGGATTGGAAGGAAAAAACAAGGAAGCTTATGAGATTCATTTTAAGTTGATGAAGATTATTGACCTAATTTTTTCAGAAAATAATCCAGCGGGAATCAAAGCCGTTTTAAAACAACTCAATATAAGCTCAGATACAGTTAGATTACCCTTGGTAGAAGCTACTGATGAACTTCAAAAAGAAATTGCTAGTTTTGTAAATAATTTTGAATAAACAAGTATGTTATCAAAAATAATTGAAGAAGCTTTAAACAAACAGGTGACTGTTGAGGCGGAATCATCTCAAGTGTATCTAGCCATGGCATCTTGGGCAGAAACCTTAGGTTTTGAAGGTGTTGCAACTTTTATGTATGCTCATTCTGATGAAGAACGACAGCATATGTTGAAACTTGTCAAATTTATTAATGAGCGAGGAGGGCACGCAAAAGTTTCGCAATTAAAAGCCCCTCCCTTAGAGTTTGGATCATTTAAAGAAATGTTTCAAAAATTATTTGATCATGAAGTTAGTGTTTCAAAATCGATTAATGATCTAGTAGAAATTACTCTTCAACAAAAAGACTATGCCACTCACAACTTTCTTCAATGGTATGTATCGGAACAGATTGAAGAGGAAGCATTGGCAAGAAATATCTTAGATAAAATAAATTTAATAGGGGATGATAAAGGAGGGTTGTATTTATTTGATAATGATGTAAAACAGCTCATTGGAATTCATGGATCCTCTTAGATAAATTAATAAAAGATTACTCCCTTTTTTCAGAAAAGATTTCAATGAATTGATAGTGATTCATTTCCTACTAACAAAACGACTAATTTTAGTAAAATATCAGAATTCAACTGTTTTAAAAGACAATAATTTAAATAAAAAAAGCGTTTTAGTAATCCATTTTAAATCCTTATTTTTGCAGCATGCGTAAAATCAAAATTTTAACACTTATTTTTTCCATTATTCTACTAATGAAATCATGTGGAGAATACCAACGTGTTCTTGGAAAAGGAGACATGCAAGAAAGATATAAGTTAGCTGTTAAAAAATACGAAGCTAAAGAATATGGGAAAGCTCTTAGGTTATTTGAACTAGTAACCCCATCGTATCGAGGAAAACCTCAAATGGAGCGTATCCAGTTTATGGTTGCACAATCTAATTTTAATGAAAAAAATTACTCCATAGCCGCTTACTATTTTGATAGATTTACAAACAATTATCCGAATAGTTCTAAGAAAGAAGAAGCTTCTTTTTTATCTGCCTACAGTTATAAGTTAGCCTCTCCTGTTTTTAGTCTAGATCAAACAGATACCAACAAAGCTTTGTTAGCCTTCCAATCGTTTATCAATAACTATCCAGAATCAGATCGTCTACAAGAAGCCAATAAACATTATAAAGAATTGCAGTATAAATTAGAGAAAAAAGCTTTTGAAATTGGCAAAACATATTACAGAACAGCACAAACAGATTTTAGAAATTACAAGGCAGCAATTGTTGTCTTTGATAATTTGATTAAAGACTATCTAGGAACAAGCTTAAAAGAAGAAGCGCTTTATTACAGATTTAAAGCCTATCACGATTTAGTGATCGTTAGCACACAACGAAAAAAAGAAAACCGTATTAAAGAAGCTCTTGCTGCTTATGATAAACTTGTAAGAAACTTTCCTGAATCCAATTACTTAAAAGATTCAGATAAGTTACTGCTAGAGATTAAAAATGAACAAAAACAGTTAGTAAAGACTTAAATTTATGAATTACAAAGAAACAAAAGCTCCAGTTACAACAATTACTTACGACAAAGGTTCGATTGAGTCTCAAACAGAAAATATTTATGAAGCGATTTCTATCATTTCAAAAAGAGCTGTTCAGATAAATACTGATCTAAAAAGAGAATTGGTAGAGAAATTAGAAGAATTTGCCACTTACAACGACAGTTTGGAAGAAGTTTTCGAAAACAAAGAACAAATTGAAGTTTCTAAGTTTTATGAAAAATTACCTAAACCTACAGCTATAGCGGTTGAAGAATGGTTAGAGGAAAAAGTATACCACAGAACCCCAGACACAGAATAATGTCTATTTTAAGCGGTAAAAAAATACTCCTTGGCGTTACAGCAGGAATAGCCGCTTATAAAACGGCCAGTTTGGTTCGTTTCTTTATAAAGTCTGGTGCAGAAGTCCAAGTAATTATGACTCCTGCTTCAAAAGATTTTATAACACCCCTTACTCTCTCTACACTTTCTAAAAATTCAGTTTATTCTACATTCTATGATAAAGAAGAAGAAAATGAACTATGGAATAATCACGTAGATTTGGGGCTTTGGGCAGATTATATGGTCATAGCGCCAGCTACTGCAAACACCTTGTCTAAAATGTCTACAGGAGGCTGCGATAATTTGTTATTAGCTACCTATCTTTCTGCTAAATGTCCCGTATATTTTGCACCGGCAATGGATTTAGATATGTATGTTCATCCATCAACCAAAGCAAGTTTAGAAAAGCTCCAAAAATTCGGCAATAAAATGATTCCACCAACTCGTGGAGAATTGGCTAGCGGTTTGGTCGGAGAAGGTAGAATGGCTGAGCCCGAAGAGATTATTTCTTTTATTGAAAATGATATTTTTTCTACCCTGCCATTGAGAGGAAAAAAAATAATGATTACTGCAGGCCCAACCTATGAAGCAATTGATCCAGTAAGATTTGTAGGAAATCATTCCTCAGGAAAAATGGGGTTTGAAATTGCAAAATCAGCCGCAGATTTAGGAGCAAAGGTATATTTAATTTCTGGACCAAGTCAAGAAAAGATAGAGCATCCATCCATCCACCGTATTAATGTGGTCACTGCAGAAGAAATGTATCTGGCTAGTCATGAAATATTCCCAAAAATAGCGGTTGCAATTTTATCTGCTGCAGTTGCTGACTATAAACCAAAAAATATTGCTTCAGAGAAAATAAAAAAGACAGATGCTTCGTTAGAGATAGCACTAGAACCTACCAAAGATATTTTAGCCTCATTAGGAGCCATCAAGAACAATCAATTTTTAGTAGGCTTTGCCCTAGAAACTAACAACGAGATAAAAAATGCGCTGTCTAAACTAAATAGAAAAAATCTAGATGCGATTGTTTTAAATTCCTTAAAAGATCAGGGAGCTGGATTTGCTTCAGAAACCAATAAGGTTACTTTCATAGATAAAAAGAAAACAATCCTTCCTTTTGAATTAAAATCTAAATCAGAAGTGGCTTCTGATATTATGAATGAAATATTAAAAAGAATCGATGTATAAGATACTCTACCTAATCGCTTTTTTATTTTCTATGACGATTAGTTCGCAAGAATTAAACTGTCAGGTAACAGTGAATTACGATCAAGTTTCTGGCTCCAATAGACAGGTGTTTGAAACCTTAGAAACAACAATCTCTGAATTTATCAATCAGAAAAAATGGTCGGAGAAAACGGTAGAACCTCAAGAGCGTATTAATTGTGCAATTAATATTATTATCACGAAAAGAGATAACAATTCTTTTGAAGGTACTATTCAAATTCAATCTACGAGACCTGTTTATGGTACTTCATATGAATCTCCAATTTTAAATATTCGAGACAATGATTTTAATTTTCAATATAATGAATTTGATCAGCTAATCTATAATCCAACAACTTTTGATTCTAACCTGATATCAATGATTACATTTTATGTGTATGTAATTTTAGGAGTAGATGCTGATACCTTTGCTTTGAATGGGGGAGATGCTTATCTAAAGCAAGCAGAAAATACAATGTTACAAGCACAGCAAAGTGGGTTGTCGGCATGGTCTAATCAGGTAGGAGTTCAGAATAGATTTCAAATCATAGATAATTTATTATCTCCTACTCTAACACAGTTTAGATCTGTGATGTATAACTACCACAGAACTGGTTTTGATGAACTCGTTAGTAATAAAGCAAGGGGGAAGCAAAATATAGAAAATGCAATTATTTCTTTAGATAGACTTTTTAATAAAGTAATAGGAAATCCGTTATTAAGACTATTTTTTGATGCGAAATCCGATGAAATAGTAAATTTTTATTCTGACGGACCCAAAACCAGAAGTAAACAGCGTTCTCTTGTGGTACTTCAAAAACTCTCACCAAATAATAGTTCGAAGTGGCGCAAGATTAATTAAGTATTCAGTACGACCTCTGATTTAATTATTTGAATAGTATTTTACAAGACTACCTAGCTTTTCGTGTAGATTAGCTGTTCTATCTTTACCAACTATTTTTATCTTCATGATATTATAATTATCTTCCAGAAAATTATAATCACTTATGAATGATACACATTTTTTTCGTCTTTTAAATAAAGAAGCTCCTATTGGAATGAACTATACTCGTTTAGGTTTAATACTTATATTCTTTATTTTTTTTATTTCATGTACCTACAAAAAACAACTAGAATTATCAGATAAAGTTGAGGTCTTAAGAGACAAGCATGGGATCAATCATATCTATGCTAA